>JBMOFU010000323.1:0-4446 GCA_049318725.1 Phototrophicaceae bacterium
CGTGCTGCCCGCTGGATCATTGCCCAAAATCACACGCTACAGCCTACAGTTGTTCCGCCGCCAGCCATCGGGATACGGTCACTGGCGGCATGGCAGGTTACGGTTGAACTGCTGTGCCTGCTGGGGTTGGCGCTGTTGGCAACGCCTGACTACTGGCGGATTGACCAGCCGACCCAATTGGCTGGCCGCGAGGCGCAATGGTTGACGAGTTCGGCCTATTTAGCTACAGAATCACTTCACACGCTCGGTTACATCCCGCTATGGCAACCGTACCATGATCGCGGGGAGCCGCTGATTGAATCGCCATTCGCGTTTGTCTTGAATCCGTTGAGTACCGCGCCGAGCCTGTTGTTAGGCGATGCCGCGCAGGGGATCAAGCTCAGTGTGGCGCTGTACGCGCTCTTGGCGGCGTGGGGCGGCTGGCTCTTGGCACGGATGCTCAATCTGGGGTGGGTGGGGCGGCTGTTGCTTGGCGTGTTGATGCTCAGTAAGGGCAACATCCCCGCGATGGTCGGGCTAGGCTGGTTTCAGTTGGGCGTTGCACAGGTGTATATCCCGTATGCGATGGCCGCCACTGTGGGCTTGATCCGTGCTGAACGCCCATACCGCTACGGTGTGCTACTCGCGGTGGCGCTCACGTTGCAATTGTGGGCGGGCAACATCTGGTACACGTTGCCCACGTTGATTTCGGTAGTGGCCTTAGTCGCGCTGTGGGACTATGACGGGCGGCGATGGTCAAGCTACGCACGCTTGGCGGCGGCTGGACTATTCACAGTAGGATTGAGCGCGGCCATCCTGTTCCCGGGGGTTGTCAACCGCGCCACTATTGGCGGGCATCAGCCCTTGCCCAACGGCGGTGAGACGATCCCGCCGTTGCTGGTGCTGGAACAATTCATCCAGCCGAACCTCACCGATTTTGACCGCCTATTCAAGGTTGTCAACGGCTTTGAGCCGCAATTCTACTTCACCTATACCGCCCCGCTTTTGCTGCTGATCTTGGGCTTTGTGGTGTTGCCGCCCTTACTGCCGTTGACGACGCGCCCCGCGTTTGCGGGGAGTCGCCGCTTGACGTTGATCGCGCTGGCGCTGTTCGGGGTGTTTCTGTTGTGGGGAATCGGTGGGTTGCAGCCATTTCGATGGCTGTACAATCATGTGCCGGGGGTGGGGCGCTGGCGCTTTATTGGGCGGGCGTTGGGGGGGGCATCGTTTTGGCTGGCGGTGTTGGTCGCTGTGCGGGTGGATGGCCTGTGGGCGGCATTGGCGGGGTGGACATCGTTATCTATTAGGGCGCAAACTATTGCGCCCCTACGGTGGGGTATTCGTGTGGTGATATTGGTAGGGCTGGCGTTGGCGGCGCGCAATGCCGTGCAGGTGTGGAACTTATTCCCCAACGTGAGGCAACAGGATGAAGCGAGCTTGGCCTATTGCCTTGCATGGCTGCGTGAACAGGTTCCCAATGAGCCGTTGACGGTTTACCAAAAGAACTACATCGAACTGATGCCCTTTTATGAGCTGCATGTGCAAAAATTCCCGATTGAGGCCGACTACTACGCGCTTCCCACGCGCACCGGATTAGGGGCGTTGATACTGGATGACGCCCTGCCGCGTTATGCCATCCCGTGGGACACCGACGATTTGACCTTTATCCGCAAGGAATGGGGCTATGTTCCGCTGCGTAATGCGCCCAAAAAGCCCAACGGCGAGCCGTGTATTTGGGTGAAGCCCAATGCACTACCGTATGCCTTCATCCTGCCGCATACCCTCATCGCCTACACCGATTATGTGAGTACCGGCTTTGCCGCCCCAATGACGCTCTTGGCGTGGCGTCCGGGAGCGATGACTTACTATGCCGTGCCGCCTGCGCGGGTTGATAGTGCCGCCATCGTCCGTGAGGTGGCCTACCCCGGCTGGCAGGCATGGGTTAACGGTGAACCGGCGACACTCGCGCCGATGGGCGGGTTGCTGTCGGTCTCGTTTGATGAGGACTTACCGCCCAATACGCCCGTCACGATTCACTTTGCCTATCGCCCCGTCGCGTTGTGGGTGGGGGCGTGGGTGACGCTGTGCAGCAGCGCGGCAGGCTGTATTGCCTTGCTGTGGGCAGCCCGCCGCTATAGACCACCATAGCCAGAGTGTTGCATCGTGACCGAAACTAGCGATAATCAACAGCAGCGTAGCCTACGAGCCTAACGACAATCGAGAATCTGCCCGATGAATGATGCAATGATCCCCCCCCACGACGATGACGACAGCCGCTATGCGCCGCCGATCCCCCCACCCGCACTATTGGAAACAGATGCGCTTGAGGAGGACAGTGTAGAGGAAGCCCTTCCCGCGCCTGTGCCGCCGCGCCTACGCAACGAAATCCCGCTGATTGACGTAGATTCTGCGTTAGCGGCGGTCTCTGACTTGGACGTGATGCTGGCTGAACAAGAGGAAGAAGAACGGCGCGAACAGGTGCGCGTGTGGTTGGCCGAGCGCGAACAAGCCCGCCTCATAGAAGTGACACGCGTCCCCCTAGTCACACCTGACCTGTTGACGCTGGCACGCGGCAATATCGCCTCTGTCGTGCCGGGGCTGGCGTTGATCGGCATCGGCGCGTGGCTGACGTTTGCGTTTACCACTGATACGGCTCCAGCGCTGCCTGTGATGGCGGCCATCATTGGAGGGGCGCTAGGCTTGACGCTGTTGGTGGCGTGGTTGGCCGGGGGGCGCTGGAATCGTGGATTGCTGTTGCTCTTGGCGTGGGGCGGCTTCAGTGCGGGAAGTGTATTTTTGCCTGTGCCAATCGGTTGGGGGATCACTGGGGCGTTGGGCGTTGCGGTGCTGCTGACGGGGTTATTAGGTCGCCCGTTCAGCCCGCGTTTGATGGGGGCAGGCGGTGTGATTGGCCTGATTGCCGCGCTAGGGATTGTTTACGGGTTAGGGTATATCCCCCCAGTGGTGCTAACAGCGTTGCCGTTGCCGCTCGTCTGGATTCCGATTACGGTCGTTGCAGGCTTGATCCTGCTCTTGCCGCTGATGGCGCGGCTGTGGCGCTAATGCGGGTTGCCATTGACGCCAGCCGCACGACCCGCGCCCGTCAAACCGGAACAGAGGCCTATGCGTTGCACTTGATCCGTGCGTTGATCCGCTTGAATGATAGCCGCCCCAACCCGCATCGGTTGATCCTCTACTTTCGGGATGCGCCTAGCCCTGAACTGTTCCCGTCGTCGCCGCACGTTGATGTGCGTGTGATCCCTATCCGCCGCCTGTGGACGCAATTGGGCTTTGCCGCCGCACTGCGCCGCGATCCGCCCGATGTGACGTGGGTTCCCGCGCATGGCTTGCCGCTGTGGTTTCCCGGGCAGGCGGTCGTCACCGTGCATGATGTGGGCTATCGGCGCTTCCCGAATACGCATCCCTTGCGGCAACGGGTCGCACTGGAGCTTTATACGCGCTATAGCGTGGCGCGTGCCGCGCAAGTGATGGTAGATAGCCAGATGACCGGCTGGGATGTGGCGCGTTACTACGGCACGCCCGACGCCAAAATCCGGTTGGTGTATCCGGGGGTGAGCATCCCGCGTGTGGGGGATATTGCCACTGTGCGCGCTAAATATCGACTACCTGCGCGCTATTGGCTGTATTTGGGGACCCTCCAGCCGCGCAAGAACATTCAGCGGATTGTGGCCGCCTATCACCTGTGGCGGCAAGCACATCCCAACGATGGGGCGGGATTGGTCTTGGCGGGCGGAGAAGGCTGGAAGTTCCGCGCCGACTGGCCGTATGACGCCAACATCCATATGACGGGGTATGTGGATGAAGCCGATAAAGGAGCGCTGTATGCCGGGGCGTTGGGCTTTGTCTTCCCGTCGTTGTATGAAGGCTTCGGCTTCCCCGTGATTGAGGCGTTTGGCGTGGGTATCCCCGTGATTTGCTCGAACACATCCTCATTGCCAGAGTTGGCAGGCGAAGCGGCCTTGCGCGTGAATCCACTAGAGGTAGGGGAAATTGCCGCCGCCATGACGCAGATCAGCACGGCAACGGACGCGCAACGGGCGGCATGGATTCAGGCAGGGCGGGCGCAAGCCGCGCGCTTTACGTGGGAATCTGCGGCATGGGGTGCGCTTCAGACGATAGAAGCAGCAGCGAGGCGGTAAGCGCGCAAAAATCCCCATTGGCTTCTGCAAGAATTGGTGTATGATTATCAAAGTTAGTGCGGGGCATGGCGCAGTCTGGTAGCGCGTTCGCTTTGGGAGCGAAAGGCCGTGGGTTCGAATCCCGCTGCCCCGACAAGCATTGCTGTGCGGGTATGGTGTAATGGTAGCACGCGACCCTTCCAAGGTCTCAGCACCAGTTCGAGTCTGGTTACCCGCTTCCCTCTTGTGTGAGGGCCTATAGCTCAACGGTCAGAGCAGGCGACTCATAATCGCTTGGTTCGAGGTTCGAATCCTCGTGGGCCCAACG
>JBMOFU010000324.1:0-4406 GCA_049318725.1 Phototrophicaceae bacterium
TTGAGCCACGCTACCGGGGCGATATTCCTCATGGGATTGAACAATTAGATTCAACAGGGGTCTTTTGTCGATCATGAAGATACCACCCTCGTAGGAAACCAGCGCCGCATCTGTGCAGTGACCCACTGCTTAAGGCGCCTGAACAGCGGCGGGAAGATGTACTCCATAAACAGGATAAACATGAAGTTTAATGCTCCAGCACAAGTGACCACACCGATGACCATGCCCCACACGACCGGGTGATTCACAAAGAATGCACTGACTCCCATCCCCAGCGCGATGATAAAGAATAGGGTAAAGCTAAGCTCATACTCTGGATATTCAAGTGTATGCAAGAAATGCGAGAACCACGCCCATAGGCCGACCATTGCCACCGCACCCAGTACGGGATGCCATAGTTCTATGGCAAGCAAGAGCAATAGCAGTAGCGGCACAAGCATCAAGCTGGCACTTGCCACTGAGCTGACAACGCGCGCTGTCATTGCCAGCACCTGATCGAAATAAGGTAGAAGGCCAAGACAACTGAATAGAATCAGGGTCAATAGCACTGTGGCAGTATGACGCCCACCGAGCAACGATACCCACCCTTGAGTAATGAACCCGATCAATACAAGTAACACGAGAAAGGCCAGTCCATTGTTTCGTAACCGGGTCGCAGGATTGGGAGAAGGTTTGCTATATCTCTGTTCCCATCGAAGACGATTCTCATCCAGCCTGGCTTGAGGAACAATAATCCACCTCACCACCAAGAACAGTGTAAGGGGGGCAAGGAAGATAACGGTGGGCCATATGGCTGGCAGGCCAAATACAATCGCCATCAATACTAAGGTGAAGATGTAATCTACAAGCACAATCCCTGCATTCTGCCAGCGATAATGCCGCTGCTCGGCAGTAAGCGGGGGATCATGTCGAACTTTCTGCTGAAGAGTGGTCACTAACTGAGTAAAGATACTCATGGGGTGTTTCCCTTTCCCCGTTGACGAAGGTGCAACGGAATTTGAGGACTAAAGAGTGCTTTATCGCGCTCAAAGGCGCGGTAGTGCCGATGGTAAGGATTGATCCACTGCGCGCCAATTAGCCGCACCCCGACGGCGCGCAGCTTTTCGGGGATGTCTGGGGCGGGGATCGGCTTAGGCCGAGAGGCCGCGGCAAAGCCAAGCTGGTCGATCAGGCGTTGGGCTTCAAAGGGATCAGCGGCACGGCCAGCGGCCATCACAATCCGTTGTTGAAGCGTGGCCGATTGAATGCGATAGGGCTGCACCATATGGGGTGGCAGCCGACGGCGTTGTTCGTGGCGAAACAAATAGCGCAGGATGTTGGTCATAAGGTGATTCCTCTGTGCTTTAGCGACTGCCAGATATAGTGTATAAAAGCGATAAGACCGTTGGTGAAGCCAATCGCCATGAAAACGGCTATGAAACGCCTTAACCAAATCGCGAAAGCAGGGTCATCAAGCCAATCAAAAATGATGTTGGTGCTGATGATTCGCCCGTCAGTACAGTAGGCCACGCTCAAGGCTATCGCCGACACTATGCAATCGTCGCGCATAATCATCTTTTCACCCTGTTCATTCACCATGGCGGCAGGATAGGGCTTATGCTTCATTGTAGGAGGGTGTTGGCGTGAATAGATGTGCATTGCAGACAACAAAATCAGCGCCGTGATAACGCCTAGATACGGCAAGAGATTGTAGATTTTCTTAGACCAATCCAATTGTTTCATGGGGATTCATTCTCAACACTGACTTCAATGGGTGGGGGTGCATCAGTGGGTATAACAGTCGGCGTTTCAGTCGCCGTGGCCGATGGGGTTGCGGTGGCCGTTGGCGTCACGGTCGGCGTTTCAGTCGCAGTGGCCGATGGGGTTTGGGTGGGTAGTTCAGTGGCGGTAGCTGTCTGCGTTTCAGTGACGGTCGGGGTAGCGGTCACGACGACAATCACCGCTTGCTGCACGACTTCACGGATGACCTGCGGCGGCGAGGTGATGACAATCGTCTGCGGTTCCGCCGCTGCTGGACGACCTCCCTGAATGACGCCAGCATTATTGTTGGGACGACCGGCAACGGGCTGGGAATCTGGCACACGGGTGGGGAATGGACTGCTGGCGGCCAGCGCCCGCGGCGGCAGGCTACTGGCATAGGCGGTCAAGGTCGCATTGAAGCTATCCAGTGTTGGACTGGGTGAGAGGGTTACCGTCGGTGTCGTGCTGCTTGAGCGCGTGGGGAGTGGGGTCGGACTCAGCGACGGGGTGAGGCTGACAGTGGCCGTAGGCGTTTCGGTCACGGTTGGGGTGAGCATGGCGGTTTCGGTGAGCGTGATTTCCACCGTCGGGGTGACGGATAATGCCTCTGCTGCGGCCTGACGAGTTGCCCACCATTGCCATGTCAGCCCACCGGCCACGAACAGCGTAAGGCCAATGGCAATCGGCACCCAGAAGCAGCCTGCACCTGCCACCGGGATTTCATCAATGGTCGGATCGTAGCCATCCGCGACATAGATCACCGGATGGGTCGGTTGTTTACGTTCAAACGGATTGAACATCGTATCTCCTCGCCTTTAATCCACAATGTTGATACGACCGCGCCGAATCCCAGTGCGACCGACGGTCGGGAGTCTGGGCAGGTCGCGGCGACGACGACGGGTGTTGGCGGCAATCCGACGTTCTGCTGACAGAATGCGATCACGTCGGGTATTGTTAGCCTGAGCTGACGCACGGGTACGATTGTTGCGCGATGAACGAAAGGAGTTATCAGGCACGACCAACTCACCGTCGGCACCGATTTCCCCGCGCTGATCGTTTTTGCCTTTGCGCTTGACCGAAATATCGTCGTCCCACCCTTCACCGTAAACGCGCTCGCCGCCGCTGAGGGTGCTGGCCTTGCCGCCAATGGTCACGTACAACACGATCATGATTCGGATGAAGAACGCCACAATCATCACGGCAAAGAATATCCAATAGATCGTCAGCATAGTCTGGTTTTCAGCCGTTCGCGCTAGGTAACGCCCCATCAGGTCGTAGCCCTGCTGAAAGTGACCATAGTAGAGCGCGACCGTATTGGGCAGCTCGACCTGCGGCACGTTCACATTGTTTAAGGGGATCTGCTCGAAAGCAAACGGACTGTTGGAGAATCCGCCAGCGGTTGCAGGAACAGGGGTGGGTGTGACAATAGGTAGATTTTGCATTATGGAGTCAATGCCTCCCAAACTTGAATCACCCGCTGGAAGATGACGCGTGCGATGCCTGATATCCACACCCACAAGCGCAACATCAACAAGAAGAACAGGCTTTGTCCCCGCCATAGAAACGTGAATAGGAACAAGAAGACAATCGGGGTGAGCTTACCGAACATCGTCCACTCCACACCCTTAATCAGGCCAAACAGCTCGATGACCTCATCGTCATAGCTACTGACCAACCCCGCTGGATTGTCCCCCGACACTCCATCCAGTGACCACGCTTGTGGAGTGAGGTTGATTGTGGCCGTCCCAAACCCCTCAACCGTGCCAATCAGGTTGATAGCTCCAGATGCTTGGTTACCCAAGGCGCTCAGGGTAGAAACCGCTGTCCCTCCCCAAGGGGCAAAGGTGGGTAAATTTGGAACAGATGGCACAGGCAAATTCGAGATGGCACGCGGAAACCGCTCCGGCGCGACGGTGGAATAGATGCCGTTGCCGCTCTGCCCGAAGGCGGGCGTCCCCGCCGGTGTGCCAGTGGAGGTTGCCAGCGGGGATGGCGTGCGGGTGCGGGTCGCAGTGACCGCGGCTTGACCTGTCACTGACGTACTGTTGGGGGGGATGAAGCGCGTCGGGGTAGCCGGCGCTGTGGGTGTCGTAAAGGGCGATGTGGGCAATTGAATACAGTTTGTATCTGGCACACAGGTGGGAACTTGCGCCACAATCAGCAGGGGCATAAGGGTTACCAGTACCAGCGCGACGCCCAGACTAAGCCATGTCCGCATCATCACCCCCAAAGCTATGAATCGCCATTTGAATCCAAGAATAGATATCACTGATGACCATCCAAGCTACGTACAGCGCGCCAACTGTGCTGATCAGTTTTAGGAAGTAGTCCCCTAAACTATTGTCCTGCCAGAACGTTTCGTTCATCACCCACAACCCCACACAAAAAGGGGGAAGCTCATTGGGGTTGCTTAGGTAGGCGCTACACGCAGTCACTCCGGGGATCGGGGTGGGGGAGGATTGTTGCCACAGTGATGCCAAACGATAGAGCGTTAGTAGTTGTCCAATCCAACGGAAGATGGCAGCAACCATATTTGCAATGCCCGTCAGTAGCCGTCCGATCAACCCTAAAATAAAACCAAAGAACTGACGTACCACCAAGATGAATGGCGAATTCCAGAACGACAGCCATGCTTGACGTAACCACTCAATCAGAGTTTCGCTGAA
>JBMOFU010000325.1:0-4376 GCA_049318725.1 Phototrophicaceae bacterium
GGGACAATGCCTGCCTTGTCCGCAAAACAGTCCAAAACCATGAACTCATAATCACGGTATCATTTATTTTGCTTTTTCTAAAACATTTTATGGGATATTTCTCATCTTGGCCTGATAATTTTGTAGGTAACCTAAATCATGGCCGCATCTGTAAGAAAGGCAACCGACCATGCACTCTACCAATTCACTCTCTTTTGCCCAACGCTGGAACTATGCCCTTAAGCCCGGCTCATGGCCGAAGTTGCTCGTGCCGACCGTTCTGGGCCACAGCATTGGCATTGCCATTACAGGCGATGTGAACCTTGCCGCGCTACTCTTGGGCTTGTTCATTACCCTTGCACATGGAACGTATGTCGTGTTGCTCAATGATTGGGGCGACCAACACGTAGACGCGCTCAAACGCCAAATGTTCCCGCAAGGGGGGTCGGCAAAGACCATCCCTGACGGGATATTGCCAGCGCCCCACCTGCTATATACAGGCTTGGCTGCTGCCCTCTTGACCTTGATCGGCGCGGCGGTGGGGATGTTCTGGCTTAACCGCCCGCTCATGGTCTTGATCGGCGCGCTAGGGGTGTTGACCTTCTTTGCTTACACGCTCCCGCCTATTCGGTTGAACTATCGCGGTGGCGGCGAACTGCTAGAAATGATCGGCGTCGGGGTCATCTTGCCTTACGGCCAAATGTACCTGCAAAGCGGCGTCTTTTGGCATCCGTTGTTAGCGCTACTCGGCGGCTATACCGTGCTGTGTTTGTGTAGCGCGCTTGCCAGCGGCCTTTCTGATGAAGAAAGTGACCGCGCAGGCGGCAAAGTCACCTTTGTGACGCTGTGGGGCAATGCGCGCGTCCGCACCCTGATTGAAGGCGGCTTGATCGTTGCGCTGGCGGCGTGGTGCGTGGCGCTGGTGTGGGTTCCGCTGTGGATCATCTTGCCTGCCTGTGCTGTCGTGCTGCTTGAGTATCGGCAGGTGCGTCAACTGAGCGCGGCGGCACTGACCAACGCCTTTAGCGAACAGAAACGTTACAAGCAGGCACTCCACCGCGCCATATGGTATAGTACAATCACGGTAGCGTTGCTGTTGTTCATCACCGCGTTTTGGAGCTAGTTGGAAGCATGACCCTCAAGAGTTATCAGCGCCACGCCTTAGATGCCCTCACCGAACAAGATGCGCTGTTGCAGTCTAAAGCCCGCATGTGGCGCTCGCTTGACCCCACCCGCGAACGCGCCCATACGCTCTGCCAAGTGGCAGAGCCGTTGCTCCCACAATTGTTAGATGCCCCCACTGCCGCCGCCTTTGTTACTGCGCTGGTAGACATCTCTAACAGCATGATACGGCACTTTGCCGCCACGCTGTTCTGGGACTTTGACATGTTCGCGGCGGCCATCCTGCGCCAAAACCGCACGCCAGAGGCGATGAACAGCTATGCCCAAGCGGTTGTACAGATGAACGCCGCGTTTGGCCGCCGTACCAACATCGCCTTTATGTATACCCACGACTTCATGTATGGCTTTGACTGGAGCCGTTGGGTACTGCGCGATCCAGAAGCCCGCAAGCACATCCAGCCCTATGACCTTGTGTTCGTTCAACGCATGATCCAGCGCGCCCACGAAATTCAAGCGCTGATTGACCACAATGACGCGAAGTATCACAAGATCGAAGGCGACGCCCCACGCAACCCGTTTGGCTTCAACCGTGAACCGGAATATGAAATCCCGTTGTTCAGTCGGCTTGCCCGCGAGCAACTGCTGCCCATTGAGGCGTGGCGCATAGACGGCGCAACCCGCTGGGAAAAACCCTACACAGACATCCGCGCCGAAGTCGCCGCCCAGATGGGCATCCCCGAACAGCCCGTGTAAGAGTAGGGGCATGATGCATCATGCCTCACACCTGCAAAAACAGGGTTTTAATCTTTCTGATAAGGCTTGTTATTGCCCGCCTCGCCCCCTATCCCCAACCCTTTCCCCCGCAGGAGAAAGGGAGAAGGGCAATCCACGCGGGTAAAAAGTCCCTCTCCCGCAGGGGGAGGGATTTAGGGAGGGGGTTCATGTGCAAATATGAGAATACACTTTTGACTGCTATGGGGCGTCCCTACAAAACATCTGCATAGCATTCCACGTCGTCAACCCCGTTTCACGGGCAATACAGGTGTCGCCCCTACACCACATCCCCACTTGATATATACAAGACGTTTACCGTCTGCTAAGGATTTGCACAGTTGATTTACCGTATAAGGACTGATACCATTATCCCCTTGCTAAGGCAGACGCATAGGTAATTTTTCGTGGCTAGCGGCGTCTGTACCTATAGCAGTTATCGTCCGAATATGTCTAGCCATATTTACAGGAGCCACACTCTTGGTTGCTCACAACCCTTCCACCCCGCTTCAACAGCAAGGCTACCCCGCCACTGACAATGACGAGATGAACGACTTTGCGGCCATGCTGGATCAATATCTTTATGCCGACCCCTCCCGCGGGCAAATCCTCGACGCGATTGTATTGCGCGCCGACGCTCACGAAATTATGGTGGATGTTGGCCTTAAGCGTGACGCTTTCGTCCCGCGTGCAGACCTTGACCGCCTTGATGCGGAATACGTTCGCTCGCTAAAGCCGGGGATGCGCGTCAAAGCCTATATCCTACAAACCGCCAACGCCGAAGGCGAGATGATTGTTTCGATCAATAAGGGGCTTGAACTTGCCGACTGGGAAGAAGCCGAAAAAGTCCGCGATGGTGGCGACATCATCCGTGTGACCATCGTCGGCACCAATCGCGGCGGGTTGCTTGCCCGTTACAAGCGGCTCACGGGCTTCATCCCCATGTCTCAGGTGATTAGCATCGCCCGCTTCACCTCAGAAGATGAAATGAACCACGCCAAAGGCGACTTGGTAGACAACCCTGTAGAAGTTAAAATCATTGAGGTTGACCGCGTGGTGAACCGCTTGATCTTCTCTGAGCGTGCCGCCCAAAATCAAATCCAGCGCGTGCGGATGAATGAACTCAGCGTCGGTATGGATGTTACGGGCCGCGTGGTTGGCCTCGTGGACTTCGGCGCATTCGTAGACATCGGCGGCGTAGACGGCTTGATCCACATTTCTAAGCTGGATCATCGTTTCGTCCAACACCCGGGCGAACTGCTTGCCATTGGCGATGTTGTAGATGTGCGGATTGAAAGCATTGACAGCAAGACCAACCGCATCAGCCTGAACCGCAAGGTCTTGTTGCCTGATCCATGGTCAACGCTCAATGAAACCCACAAAGAAGGCGATGTTGTCACCGTGCGCGTGACCAATATTGCAGACTTCGGCGTGTTCGTCATCTTGCCGAACGGCCTACAGGGGTTGATCCACAGCAGCAACATGCAAACGCTTGGCACGGGCAACGTCCGTAACATGCTGCGCGAAAGCGACATGATTGCCGCCAAGATCATCAGCATTGACACCGACCGTCAACGCATCGGCCTAAGCCTTGACCAATTGGCCGCGCCGAAGGCGGTTGTAGCCGACGTAGCCCCAGAGGAAATCACCGCTGAAGCGGTTGTTGAAGCTGAATCTACGGTTGAGGCTGAATCTACGGTTGAAGCTGAAGCCGCCCCACAAGGCATCTAGTGCTTATAGCAACGATGGGGCGTAAACCTTTACGCCCCATCGTGTTGTTCTAAAACGGACGTGCCTTGCACGTCCGTTTTTAGATAGGGCGCGAGTGTTGCGCCCCCCCAGATTATTCTATCGTTGCCTGAGTTATTCAGCCTTCATGACTGGCACAAGCAAAGCCGTTGGGCGTTTTTCCGGTTCGCTCAAGAAGGAGCCATCCAGTGGGCGCGCCCCAAAGAACATGAAATCGTTCAACACATAGAAAATTTCATATTCGGTGGTGACCAGCCCGGCAGGTAAGCCTAAAACGCTACAGCCGGTTTCACTCACCGCTTGTTGTGTACCGACTTCCCATGCCTCAGCGCCACAAGTGCCTGTCTCTGCCGAGTTTAAGAAGCCTGCAAAACCGTCACTATCAGGGGTAATGCGAACATCGGTAATGGTGATGTTGGCTTCCTTAGCGCCTTCGGCAACAGTAGAATCGCCCAAGATTTCGTAGCTACCACCGAAGTAAAAGCTAAATGTCGGTTCGGTGCAAGCGGCATCTGCAAATTGATGGAACACAATGGCAATTTCACCGTCTTGGAAAGTGATTTCGCGCTTGAGGTAGGTGGGTTGGTCAGCAGGGGGGCGCTGTTCACAAGAAACACTAGCCCAATCCCCGTTCAGTTCAGGGTAGCTCAGTGGGGCGTCTTGGCCGAAGACCGCCACACCACTCACAAGCAAAGCAAGCATAAGCAGGGACACTAAAGAAACCTTGTTCATGGGAACCTCCATTTGATAAAAGT
>JBMOFU010000326.1:0-4370 GCA_049318725.1 Phototrophicaceae bacterium
GGCTGGATTAAGCCGGGGAAATCGGCGAAGTGGACATGCCAAACTGTAGGCGGTGCTTCCCCCAAAAACGCCCAAATCTGGCGCGTGTGTTCTGGGTCGTAGCTGGCGACAAACGGCATGAGCGGGGCAATGTTCGGCCACTCACTGACATCTGGCTGGTTAGGGGCGACGTATAGCACGCGGTCTACGCCGTCTATAAACCACTCCCGAAAGTGCAAATTGACCCAACCCTCGTGCGCTTCCACAATCACCGGTTGGCCTGCACAGTAGTCAGGGATGATGTTCTGGGGTTGCCAGTCTGCAAACATGGTCAGGTGCATCAACGATAGCCCGTTGATGTTGTTTATAGCATATTCAGGAAGGACGCACCCTTCTTCAATGGAACTACGTTGTGGGGTTTGGTGGAACAAAAAGCGCGCATAACAGGCTTCGGTTTGTTGATGTGGCATAAAAGCATGATAGGGGTGATGAATAGTACGGTACTCTGCAATAGGTAACAGCACCAATAAGGGGATTACGCTGATACTATTGATGTAGAACGAAAGCCGTGCCGCCAAGCGTGAAGGCGTTTGCATAGCCTCTTGTGCAGTGACCCCTATCAAAACACTGAGGGCAACCCAAAAGGGCAATGAGCCTGCACGATAGTAAGCAAGCATCGCCGCCAAGACGCCGTCAGGATAGCCGCCAGAGCGTGCAAGGGTTTGCAAGGCAATCCCCCCAAGGCTATAAGAGGCCACACAGACCCAAACCGTAATCGGTTGCCGACGATGAACAAGATAGCCTACGTTTATCGCAAACAGCAATAACCCCAAAATCCCTAAAATGGCAGAGGCAAGGATTTGCTCAGGCCCGTTCATAAACGGATTGCCTAACACCCCTAAGTAATAGAGGGGCAACAGGGTAAAGTTTGCGGGACTGAGCTGCCCTAAGCGTTCATTGTTCACCGCGTTGGGGATGGGATTCAACACCCGAATATTTGAAAACGCAAGGAAGGCAAACACAATCAGCGCACTGATTGCCAACCATGCCAATAGGGGATAGGGCTTGCGGTAGCGAATAAAGACCAGTAAGCCTATCGTGAACACGCTTGGCAGGGCAAAGGTATTTGAGAAAATGGCGGCCATCACGCTAAGGGCAGCAAGTGAAATACTCCACCATGCGGAGAGGCGGCTTTGAATAAGGGTGATTGCCAATACGCTAAAAAATAGCGGATAGAGCCACATGCTGTAGTAGGGGCTAACCCACGGTACATCTTGATGAATGGCAAACAACAGTAGAGCAATGATGGGCATAAGCCAAACTACAAGATTGGGGAAGGTCATGCGTAATAACTTCAGAATCAGCAAAAATGACCCCACGACCACCAAGATGCTGATAGCTTGATCCCAAGCTAGGTTCCAGTCGGTGACGCTTGCAACCGCCAAACTTTGCAACCGTGAGAACAGTTCAATGTGACCTGCAGAGTTACCCCTTAACACGGATTCTGGAGCAAGCATTCTGGCTTTCAACTGCAACACCAATCCGTTGATTATAAAGGCATGTTCTGCACGCGGGATATTTTCAAAGTTGCTTATGCAAAAGATCAGCATCAGCGCAAACGGGACGAGTGACAGGCACACGCTCAAAAAATAGCGCGGGATAAATGCGCGCTGCGATGTCAGCGGAATGTCGTTCATTTGCCCTATTCCTAAGGTGGGGTGAAAGGTTAGGCGTTCAACTGGAGCAAGTAAAACGCCACGATCAGCACTGCCAGCATCAACACGGTAAAGGCCAACACGCTGTAGGGGATCACAATGAGGAAAAACAGAATGCCGGTGACCACTTGATTTTTGAAACGGTTGAGCATCACCACCAGCGGGATTGGCCCAAAGAAGCTGAACAACAAGCCGATAATCAGCGCGGTTGAGGCGGGAATCCCCAAGCGGTAGGTATTGGCTTCGGCCAGTGGGTCACCACAACTGGCAAGCCCAAAGTCACCGTTGTTCAAACACTCAAACCACACGGTTGCCTCACCGGAAAGAATTCCGAAGGTTTCATACAGCATGAAGCCGCCTAAGCAGGCTGCCGCCAAGCCGATCAGTGCAAACGCCCAGCCGATGCTCAGTTCTTGTGGCGGGGTAGCTTGCGGCGCACGCGGGCGCACCACTTGGTTTTCAGTGTCTTCTGGGCGAGCTTGGGAATCCGTCATGGTGTGTAAGTTAACCCATCTGCTATCTCTTGGCTATCATCTTGGCGTGATTTATGCCTATAATCAATGGCGAGAATCGTCTATCTATGTGGAGACTTTTGCCATGCCACTGACACTCGATGCCGCGCTTGAGCAGGCAACAACCATCCTCAAGGCTGCCAAGACCGTGTGTGCCTTCAGCGGGGCCGGGATGAGCCAAGAGAGCGGCATCCCCACCTTTCGAGACGCCCAAGTGGGGATGTGGGCGAATTACGACCCGACCCAACTGGCGACGCCGCGCGCCTTTCAAGCCAACCCCAAACTGGTGTGGGACTGGTACGAAGAACGCCGCCAAAAGCTGGTCACTGTGCAGCCGAATGCGGGGCATGTGGCGTTAGGGCAACTGGAAAAACGCTTTGGGCAATTGCCCGTCATCACCCAAAACATTGATGACCTGCACGAGCGCGGCGGCAGTAGTGATGTGATCCACCTGCACGGGCGGCTTCAAGAGCATAAGTGCTTTTACAACTGTCAGGGCAACCCGACCCTTGTTGACCTTGCGACGTTGACCTTTGACCCAAATGACACCCCGCCCACTTGCCCGCATTGTGGGCGTAAATCCGTGCGGGTGAATGTCGTGTGGTTTGAAGAAGCGCTCTCGCCCGCTGACCTTGAGCGAGCCCAAGATATTGCCGCTACCCATGATGTGATGCTGATGATTGGCACATCGGGGGCGGTCTATCCCGCGAATCAAATCCCCAAAGTTGCAAAAGTGTTCACCAACAAGGTGATCGAGATCAACCCGAACGTGAGTGAACTTACCCCGTTGGTTGATGTACGGATTCCAGCGCCGAGCGGCGTTGCCCTGCCTAAATTGCTGGAACTGCTGAATGCGTGATGGAAAAACGAAAATGCCCTCAAATCCTGTCGGTGGATTTTTCCGCCTGACGGACGCGCCCGTGGCGCATCCCTACAAACCGGTTGCCTGTGTAGGGACGACCCACTGGGGCGTCCGTGCTTTGGGGTTTAATTCGGTTCCTCGTAAGCATTCTATAGGCTACATAAGGGCAAGCGCTAAGTGGGCAAGATATATCTTGCCCCTACTGGTGTTGTTGATGACGGGGGGCTTTGCTCAGCCTGCGGATGTGTGGCAGGCCTTCACGCAGCAGGATCGCACCAACGGCGGGCAAACCGTCGTGTTTGTCAGCGCCGTCACGGGCGAATCGGTGCAAGTGCAGGCCAACGGACGCAATTACCTTGCGGCGGGCGACTCGCTCATCTACCTTGACCTTGCGACCAACGTAGTGATGCAGTTGCGCCCACCAGAGTTTGTCGCGCAGCCGCACCCCTTTATTCAACCGTCGGGCAATACCCGCCGCATAGATTGGGTGGTTTCGCCAGACAACAGCAAAATCGCATGGACGCTGGTCGAACCGACTCCCGATGGCCTGCTCACGACGCAGACGACGGTTGCCAGCCTTGACGGAACTAACCCCATTGTCGCGTTGGCAGATGTTCCCCGCGACGGCATCCGCGCCCAACCAATCAGCTTTAGCGCCGACAATACCACGCTGTATATGGACTTTCAGCCCAACGGCCTCAACGAACTAACACCGTATACCGAATATGCTGGCCTGTTCAGCATTGACCTGAACGCGCCCACCGCAGTGACGATGCTCCCCGGTGAGCCGGGGTGCTTCTGTGGGGCAGGCGTGGGTGCAGGCTTTTTGTTGCGCTTGACGCTTACCGACTCTCTCAATGGGTTTGACCTCAAACTGATTGAACTTGCCAGCGCCACCGAAACACTGATCCCCGCCGTTCCGCTCCGCAACTATACGCAAGCGGGTGAAATCTTGGTCGCGCCAGATGGCAAGCGGGCGATCTATCCGTTGGCACAAGTGACCGATTTTGGCGCGCCCACCCAAACCGTCCGCACGGTGTATGTGGACATTGATCTGGTCAACCGCACCCAACGCGCCTTGACCGCCCCGTTATTGACCTTTGCCCGCCCCATCGCATGGACGGAAAACCACAGCGCGGTCTTGCTGGTCAGCGTCACCACCGACGAAACCTTCAAGCTGTGGCTGGATAACGGCCAAGTAGAGCGTGTGGCGAATGCGGTGTATGTCGGTCAAATCATCAGCCGAGAGCCATAATAACTCGGTTTTTTGAAGATCGTAAAAAACTGTCAACAACCTGCTTC
>JBMOFU010000327.1:0-4362 GCA_049318725.1 Phototrophicaceae bacterium
CTCCCGTGTAAAGAAGTGTCTTGGTAAATCACATACTATTACCCTGATTGCTAGTTCATGTTTTTGCGCTGTTTTGCGGACAAGGCAGGCCTTGTCCCTACAGGATGGGGTTGCATTGCAACGGTTTTGTAGGGACGACACCTGTGTCGTCCGTCTTTGTGGCGTTAAAATCCGTCACTAGCAATCACGATACTATTATAACATGATCTGGAATAATTGGCCGCAAAACGGGATATTTTGGCAGGGCAGGCAACGGTCAAATTTCAAGTGCGCCTGTGGTACAATGCGCGCCAAATCACTGACCCAACGCTTGAGGGGGACTTGTTCATCCATGACCTATACCTTTAAGACCTTGCTGGTGACGGGCGGAGCGGGCTTCATCGGTAGTGACTTTGTGCGCTACATGGTCGAAACCTACCCTGACCTACAGCTTATCAGCTTCGATAAATTCACCTACGCGGGCAACCCAGAAAACCTTGCCCCCGTGCGGAACGCGCCGAACTTCATTTCGGTTCGCGGGGATATTGCCGACCGTGAAGCCGTGCGCGCCACCTTAGACGAATACCATGTAGACGGCATTGTCAACTTTGCCGCTGAAACCCACGTTGACCGCAGCATCCTTGACCCCGACGCCTTCCTTATCACCAACACCGTCGGCGTGAATATTGTGTTAGAGGCGGCCAAAGCCCACAATGTCAAGCGCGTGTTACACGTTTCTACCGATGAAGTCTACGGCGATATTCCCCCCGGCCAATTCTCAGTAGAAACTGACCCGCTTGCGCCGCGTAACCCGTATTCAGCGAGCAAGGCCGCTGGCGAGCTTTTGGTACGCGCCTATCACATCACCCACGGGCTGGATGCCGTCATCACACGCGGCAGCAATACCTACGGGCCATATCAATACCCTGAAAAGCTGATCCCGTTTTTTGTCACCGAAGCACTGGACGACAAGCCGCTCCCGCTGTATGGTGATGGGATGCAAATCCGTGATTGGCTGTATGTGCGCGACCACGCCACCGGCATCGCTACCGCGCTGTTTGAGGGCGCGGCGGGGGAAATCTACAATGTGGCCGGAGAAAGCCACCAGCACAATATCGCCATCACCCGCCGCCTGTTGCAACTGCTCGGCAAGCCAGAATCGCTGATTAAGCATGTGCCAGACCGCGCCGGCCATGATGCCCGCTACGCCATGACCTGCGATAAGCTCAAGGCGCTGGGTTGGAAGCAAGCCTATCCGTTTGAGCAGGGCTTTGCCGCAACTGTGCAATGGTATGTAGAAAATGAAGCATGGTGGCGCACGATCAAGAGCGGGGAATACCTAGACTACTACAAGCGCCAATACGCCGAACGGCTGGCATTAAGCCAATAGCACGCGATTCTGTAGGGGTGCAGCGCGTTGCGCCTTAGGCAGCAGGCCGATTTTAACGCGACAAACACGGACGACACCTGTGTCGTCCCTACAAAACCGTTGAAAGGCGACCCCATTCTGTAGGGACAAGGCCTGCCTTGTCCGCAAAACAGGCCAAAAACATGAATTAGCAATCCCTGTAGGTGTTGTGTTATGCTGCTATTTTACGGGAGAATCCCCTTACCATGCTGCTGAAACTGATTGTATTTGGCCTGCTCATCACAGGCTTTGCCTTTAGCACAACTGAAATCACCCTCGCACAAGAGCCGACTGATACACCAACCCCCACGCCAGCCATTCAAGGCGTCCCCGTGCAGATTTCCCGCGTGGTGGCGGTCTTGCGCCGCACAGAGGTCGGCACAGGCATCACCTTGCGGCTGTACGGGACGATCCCTGACGGCTGCGACATTCCGGTGAGCGTAGACCAACGCCTCACGGAGGACGGTGACATTGTGTTGAACGTCTATCGCGTGTTGCCAGAGGACGTTTATTGCCCGATGGTGATTTTGCCGTTTGAAGATATCGTGCGTTTGGATGGGTTTTTTACAGAGGACAGCTATCGTTTGATCGTCAACGGCCAAGTGTACCGTTTGCATGTGGCGGCTTCGGGATAAAGGCGGTTAGCGCCGTTAAACACCGATTCACGGGCAGGCGAGGCCTGCCTCGCCCACCCGCCAAACGTCATCCCCCAACAATCTCACAGATACGTGAATAGATACGTAGGGGCAATGGCGCGCCATGCCCCTACACCAACCGTTATGAACCGTGTAGGGGCGACCCGACGGGTCGCCCCTACGGACAAAATCGCCTGATTTTCGCAACGTATAAATATCCAAGAGGGAAGAATAAACCTCATGCACCTGCCGCCGCCGCTTCATCGCTGGAATGTTTCTGCACAAGAGGCGATTGCGCTGCAAAAGGCGTTAGTCGCCCAATTGCAAGACCGCCCGTTGCCGTTTGCCCAGTTGCGGACGGTGGCAGGCGTAGATGTCAGCGTCAAAGATGGGATTTCGCGGGCGGCGGTGGTCGTCATGCGCTATCCGTCGCTGGAAGTGATCGAAGCGGTGACCCACGCCATCCCAACGCCCTTCCCGTACATCCCCGGCCTGCTGACCTTCCGTGAGGGGCAGGTCGTCCTAGAGGCAGTGGCGATGCTGCAACACGAGCCAGACGTGTTCATGTTCGACGGCATGGGGCGCATTCATCCGCGTGGGATGGGGATCGCCGCGCATTTGGGGCTGTGGCTGCAACGCCCTACGCTCGGCATCGGCAAAACGCAGTTCATTGGGGAATATCCGCTGCCTGCACCGCAACGCGGCAGTTACGCGCCCATCACCTATCACGGGCAAGTGATCGGCGCCAGCCTGACCACCCGCCCCCGCGTCAAGCCGATTTACGTCTCTGCCGGGCATTTGTGCGACCTTGACAGCGCCTTAGCGCTGGCGATGACCTGCACGCCCCGTTACCGCCAGCCCGAACCGATCCGTCAAGCGCACCATACCGCCGGGAAAGTGCCTGATATAGAGACATAACGCGCAACATAGCGCGCCAAGCATTCATACGGATTCCTATTCCCCATACCGACGTATCCAGCGCAATCCTGCACGCGCGCAAAGGATACACAGCAGCACCGTGAGCAGCCCCACCAGCGGCGCGGTTCCCCCCACGCGGTATGGCGGAATCGGCGTGGGAGTGCGGAGCCACGCAATCAGCGCCGCGCCGCTATCTTGGTCGTTCATTAATTCAGGCGGGTAAGGTAAGGGATTTCCACCCACCCAAAGCCCTTGCAGATTACCAAGTTGGCCGATTTCCGGTGGCAGCGCCGTTAACTGATTGCCTTGCATATAAAGCGCTTGCAGGTTGCCCAGTTGGCCGATTTCGGGTGGTAGCGCCGTCAACGCATTGTCGCTTAGAGAAAGCCTTTGCAAGTTGCCCAGTTGGCCGATTTCCGGCGGCAGCCTCATCAACGCATTGTCACTTATAGTAAGCCCTTGCAAGTTGACCAGTTGGCCGATTTCCGGCGGCAGGTCGGTCAACGCATTGTTACCCACCACAAACACTCGCAGGTTGACCAGCTGGCCGATTTCCGGCGGGAGCGTCGTCAAGGCATTGTAATGCACATAAAGTTCTTGCAGGTTGCCCAGTTGGCCGATTTCGGGCGGCAGGTCGGTCAACGCATTGTTACCCACCACAAACACTCGCAGGTTGACCAGCTGGCCGATTTCCGGCGGCACCGCCGTCAACGCATTGCCTTGCACATCAAGCCTTTGCAAGTTGCCCAGTTGGCCGATTTCCGGCGGCAACGTCGTCAACTGATTGCTGCCCGCATAAAGCTCTCGCAAGTTGCTCAGTTGGCCGATTTCTGATGGCAGAATCGTTAACTGATTAGCTTCAACATAAAGCGTTTGTAGGTTCGTCAGTTGGCCGATTTCTGGCGGCAGCGTCAACGGATTGCCACTCACAACAAGCACTTGCAGGTTGCCCAGTTGGCCGATTTCTGATGGCAGAACCGTTAACTGATTACCTACCACATAAAGCGTTTGTAGGTTGCCCAGTTGGCCGATTTCCGGCGGTAGCGCCGTCAACGCATTGTAATGCACGCTAAGCCTTTGCAGGTTGCCCAGTTGGCCGATTTCCGGCGGCAGGGCGATTAGACCCAATCCCGACAAATCAAGCGCAGTTGCGCCACTCGCCCGCGCAGATTCGATTCGCAGCAGGGCTTCGGCGTAGGCGGCTTCGGGCGTATTCTGTGCCGCGACCCCGCCCCATGCGAACAGCATTGCGATAACGAACATCCAGCGCCAAGCGTGCATAGATCAATCCTCACTCAGTGTACGTGACGGCAATTCGCATGACGGCAATTATTTCAGTTTTTGGTGGTCTTACGGGCGGTATCTATTCACCTGACCCTGAATTTCAACGACGGACGCCACAGGTGGCGCCCCTACAGAGTC
>JBMOFU010000328.1:0-4314 GCA_049318725.1 Phototrophicaceae bacterium
GCAAGGGCAAGCTCGGCCTCTTGTAGGGCAAACCGCATCCAGTAGGCGTCGTCAAATGGGGATGTCATGGCGATATGTAGCGCAGGCTAGAACATGCTCAACTGCTGCGGATCATTCCCCTGTAGCGGGTCGCTTTCTGCAACTTCTGGGATGGCCGGGTTCTCAGGCTGTGCTACTTCTAACGCTGCCTGCACCTCTGTCGGGATGCTTTCGCCTTCCTCAGACGGATAATCTAAGACGCCTTCTTCCTCTGCTACAGGTTCGCTTATCCTCTCAACAGGCACGGGAACATCCTCTAAGATGGGTTCAGGTTCAGCAATCGCGGGAACGTCGTCCTCTAAGATGGGGTCAGGTTCAGCAGGCGCGGGAACATCTACCCCCGCATAGACCGATAAAATGCCCTCGACGATTTCTGCATCTGGGAGTCGGTCATACTCGTCAGCGCGGAGTGTGGCTTCAAATGCCCAGCGTTTGAGGTCATCTGTGCCGAAGCCGACATTGAGCAAAATCCCCGGCAATGTTTCTTGTGTGATGTTGTCATCACGGCGTACCACATCTTTATAATGGGCTTCTAGGCACTCGCGCCAGTCTTCGCTAAAGATGCTTTTATTGTCGCTCATTGATTTTCATCCTCTGGTGTCCCCTCATCGAGCGGGGGGGCTGTAAATTTCTGGATCAAGGTGAGCAATTCTTCCCCATACAGCCGAAAGCGCTCTGGGCCGATGCCCTCAATCTGGCGCAGTTCGTCAAGTGTCGTGGGGAGCTGGCGCGCCAACCGCCATAAGGCCGCTTTGCTCAAGATGATCTCTGAATCTACGCCCCGTTGGATGCCGCGTTCCTTGCGCCACTGTTGGAGCAAGGTATAGCGTTCGGTCAGTTCGGCGGGCGGCGGCGGGGGGAGCGGCGGCGGGGTTGGCAGCGAGCTAAGGCGCCCACGCTTAACGGCCTCTAGGATGGCATTGCCAAAGCGCCGAACCTGCAATGCAGAAATTTCTGGCACTTGCCCCAATTGTGTGAGGGTGCGCGGGTAGTGTTGCGCCAAGTGAATCAACAGGCGGTTGGTGAAGATTTTGAACGACGGCACTTGTTCCTGCTCTGCTAAGGACTCGCGCAGCAGGTAGACTTCCCGCAGTACCGCGAACTCGCGGCGCGTGAGTTGTGACGGGCGGCCTAAATCCCAATAGCCTTCTGGGTCAAAGTGACGCTCTGCGGCGGGAACGTCGCTGGCTTCCACAAAGATTTCTAGTGCTTCTTCCCAACGACCACCCTGCTCTAGCGCGGCCTTGAACTGGTCGCGCAGGGTCGGTAAGAAGTGCGTGTCCATTTGGGCGTAGCGTAGGCTGGCTTGCGGCAACGGACGCCGCCCCCAATCATCACGCTGGTGGCTTTTGTCCACGCGCACGCCAAAAAATTGTTCTAACAAGCTGCCTAACCCGAAGGCGGTATACCCCAAAATGCGCGCAGCGAACATCGTATCAAACAGGTTTTGCACCACAAAGCCATAATCGCGCTTGAGCGTCATCAAATCGAACTCGGCAGCATGAAAAACCTTCTCGATCTGCGGGTTATTGAGAATGTCTCCGAGCGGTTGCAAATTTTTAATCTCAAACGGATCAATAATAAAATCAGAGGTACGGGTAGAAAGCTGAATCAGGCAAACCCGCTCTTTATAGGCATACATCCCGTTAGATTCTGTATCCAGCGCCAGCAAGGGAGAATCTTTGATGGTGTTGAGCATAGCGCGAAATTTGGCGTCGGTATCTACATACACGTAAGCGGGGAGCATGTTGTTCATAACCAACCCCGCCGCCGAAACACAAACAAAAGCACCATACTAATCAGCAACATCCCAATACAAATTAGCAAGAAGGCGCGCTCATCTTGTTGGAAGGGCAGCAAGACATTCATCCCGTACACGCTGGAAATCAAGGTAAGCGGTAACAGAATCACCGAGAACACCGTGAGGATTCGCATCGCTTCATTGATGCGATAGTTGGCGAGCGTGTCGGTGGTTTCTGCAAGGTTGCCGACAATCTCGAAGTCCTCATCAATGAAGTCACGGGCTTTGCTCATGTGGTCTACAAGGTCACTGAAGTATTCTTCTAAATCTTCATGGATGATCGGGTGTTCGGTATGCTCAAGCTGTTCAATCACCGGCACTTGCTGGCGAATGATCCGCCGCAGGGCGATCACGTCACGGCGAATGAGCGTAATTTCGCGAATGACCTTGCGCGTTTCTGCCGTGAAGATAGATTCTTCTAGGTTGTGGATGTTTTGATCCACCTTACGCAACATCGGGAAGATGTAATCTACCAATTGGTCAATGATGGTGTAAAACGTGTGGTTTGCCCCACGCCCCAAAAATCGAAAGCGGGCTGTTTCGTCACTTTCGCACTGCTGGAACAAGCGATTGAGCGGTTTTAACGAACCATCATGGATGGTCACCACATAGCCCCGCCCCAGTAGGATGTCTACCTCACGCGCGCGTGAAAGCCGTTGTACGGCGTCCCATTGGGGGAAGTGCAACACAAGGAACAGGTAATTTTCATCCTCATCCAACTTTGGCCGTTCCATCGGGCTTAGAATGTCCTCAAGGTTCAGCGGATGAATGTAAGGGTAATCCCGCCGTAACGCTTCGATGTCGTCAGGGGTGGGGTGAATAATGTTCGTCCAAGTCACGCGGTCATGTTTGAGTTTATAAGTTGTCATAGGCTTGATTATGGTATTGTGCGGTTAGGCGTGCAAGGGCAGTAATCCCCTTGAGTGTAGCCCGAATTGTCCGTTTATGCTTGCCCGATTTCTTATACAAATTTGCGCTTTGCCTTACCACTTTTGTGATACGATGGACGCTAGATTGTATGGTTCACGAACACAGGAGCGCAACCCAAATGACAGACGCCACCCCACAAGATGCACCACAGGCAGACACCCCCAAGACGGGCTTTGAACAGGCGTTAGAGGGCTTTTTAGAGCATCAACGTAAGGCAGTTGAAGAAGCAGGCAAGGCGATGGATGCTTTGTTACCGCCCGGCTTCAAGGAACACAGCGCTGTTTCTCGTGATGAGTTCCGTAAGGGCATTAAAGTGGTGGTAGATTACGCCATTGATGAGCTAGAAAAGCTCACCAAGTCTGGTGAGAGCGAAGACGGCATAGAAGACGAAACCCCGCCGCCTTCCACAACCGGGCGAACGAAGGTCAAGGTCGAAGTCGAATAAACCGACTTCGCACTGCTAGGATGCCTCTATTTCAATGAGGCATCCTTAAAAATAAGAAGACTCGTTAACGAGGGTAAGCTGATGCAAAACACACCAACCCGCACGGTATTTGATCTGATCACAGACTTTCTGGCAACAGAGCCATCCCCACAAGCAATCATTGCCTACCACCTACCAGACGACCTACAAGCGCGGTTAGATCACCTGTTGGATAAAAACGGTGAGGATTTGCTTACACCGACCGAACACGAAGAACTGTATGAGTTCTTGAATGCAGATGAGATGTTCTCACTACTCAAAACGAAGATGAAACTCAAACTCAAGAAGCAATCTGAATGAGCATCCGCAACGAGGATCGGCGTCTGGTTTGGGAACGGGCAGGTGATTGTTGTGAATACTGTCGTATATCACAACAGGGGCGTTTAGCACGTTTTCATGTTGATCACATTATGGCAACCCAGCACGGGGGTACAGATACGGATGATAATCTAGGGTTGGCCTGTCCCAAGTGCAACAGCTATAAAGGGAGCAACGTTGCCGCATTAGACCCGCAAACGGGTAGCGCGACCAGACTCTACCATCCACGCCAGCAACACTGGGACGATCACTTCAGTATCAATTCCGATGCTACACTTTCGGGCTTAACACCAGAGGGGCGTGCGACGATTGCGGTGCTGCGGATTAACAGTAAAGAGCGGGTCAAACAACGGTTAGGTGAACTTGCTGTCGGCGATTATCCCTGCAAGAAACCATAGGATCATGATTTTCACTGGTAGGGAAGATGGCATTGCCCTCGTTGTTGCAATTGTCGAACCGCCTATCATAAACAAAAAACACCCCAGTGATCTGAGGCGTTTTTGTCAATCGGTAGTGCTAAGGCGGGTTAGGCGTCGAACAGGTTCGGCGGGAAGATGATCCGCCAGCCAATGACCGCGCACACAGCAAACCCCCCCGCGCCAACCCATGTATAGCCGTTGACGAACAAGAGTGTAGACGAAATCAAGAATGCGGCGAACAACACCGCCCGCATGATGATCCGCAGTTGCACATGCATGAAGTGCATTTGAATTTCCCACTTGCGGCTTGGGTCACTGGTCAC
>JBMOFU010000329.1:0-4312 GCA_049318725.1 Phototrophicaceae bacterium
GCGGCAACGGCTGCGGTTGCCACTCGATCTGGTAGAACCAATCCGCCATATTGCGCCAACGGCGGTCTTCTGCCGCCTGCGGATTCCGTTCGGTGAACCAGTACGGTTTGCGCTGGAAGCGATACGTCGGCAGGGTGATCTTGCGGCGCGGCGTGTCTTGATCTAGCCCGCGCCACTGCACGTTAAAGCCCGCTGTATACAGCATCCCCACGCTGTCGAGCAGCGCTTGCCAGTCTGCCACACGCGGGTTAAGCGATGTTGCCAACAGCAGGCTGTCATCTTCTAGCGTGCGCTTGGCAAGGTTGGTCAGCACGGGCTTAGGCCCAACTTCTAAAAAGGCACGGATGCCGTAGGCGTGCAACGCCCGCAGGCCGTCGGCAAAGCGCACCGCCTCACGGACGTGTTGCACCCAATACTCTGGCGTGGTGATGTGCGCGGCGTCGGCCATTTGCCCGGTGACGTTAGACACCAGCGGCAATTGTGGCGCGTGGAACGTGATTTCGCTCACGACCGCACGGAATTCGGCCAGCATTGGCTCCATTAGCGGGGAATGGAAGGCGTGTGAAACGCTCAGTTCAACACAGCGGATGCCTTGCGCTTTGAGTGCGGCAATCGCCTGTTGAACGGCGGCCTTTTCACCGCTAATCACCGTCTCTGTGGGGCTATTGAGTCCAGCCAGCGCGACTTTGCCCGCAAACGGCGCAATGGCGGCGGCGGCGGTTTTTTCGTCGGTGATGCAGGCGGCCATTGTTCCGCCAGCAGGGAGCGCGCCCATCAAGCGCCCGCGTGCGGCAATCAGCTTGATGGCGTCGTCTAGGCTGAACACGCCCGCGACGGTGGCGGCAACGACTTCCCCGACGCTATGCCCGGTCACGGCGTCGGGGCGGATGCCCCACGACAGCCACAACTGCGCTAAGGCATACTCGACGGCAAACAGCGCAGGCTGCGTGTAACCCGTGTGGTGAATCAGCGGGTTGTTGGCGTCCTCATTGAAGATCACGCCCAAAAGCGGCTGCTCAAGGTATTCACTCAGGCGGCTGGCGCATTGATCCAGCGCTTGCCTAAAGGTTGGGCTGGTCATGTACAGTTCGCGCGCCATCCCGACCGATTGCGCCCCCTGCCCCGTGAACATCCATGCCAGCTTGGGCGCTGTCTTGGGGATTTTGGTAATGCTCAACTCCGCGCGTAACGCCTGCTCTAACGCGCTGGCCGACTCTGTCGTGACGGCCAAGCGATAGTCAAAGTGCGCACGCCCGACGTTGGCGGTATAGGTCAAATCGCCAAGGTTGATCGTCGGGTCGTTGGCGAGCAAGTTCGCGTAGCTGGCCGCCAGATCATAGAGCGCGGCCTCACTGCGGGCAGACAGCGCCAAAACGTGATGGGTGCGGTCTACATCGGCGGCGGGGATGACCATGCGCGGCGCTTCTTCGACAATCACATGGGCATTGGTTCCGGTGAAGCCAAAGCTGCTAATGCCTGCGATGCGCGGCTTGTTCGGCGTCGCAACCCATGCCGTCGGCTCAGTCGTGATCTTGATCGGCAGCCGATCCCACTCAATATTCGGCGATGGCTTGTTCATGTTGATGTGCGGCGGGATCACCCCATGCTGCAACGACAGCACCAGCTTGATAAAGCCGGCAATCCCCGCGCCAGATTCCAAGTGGCCGATATTGGTTTTGGCCGAACCGACCAGCAACGGATTTTCTGGCGCACGCCCACGCCCTAGCGCGTTGGCTAAGGCGCTAATCTCGATGGGGTCGCCCAATGATGTGCCTGTGCCGTGCGCCTCTACATAGTCTACATCGTGCGGCTGGAGTCCAGCGGCTTTGAGCGCCGCCTTAATCACCGTCTGCTGTGAGGGGCCATTCGGGACGGTTAACCCGCCCGAAGCGCCGTCTTGGTTGACCGCACTCCCGCGCACCAGCGCCAACACGCGGTCGCCGTCGCGTTGCGCGTCAGACAGCCGCTTGAGGACGACCATCCCCGCGCCTTCGCCGCGTCCGTAGCCGTCCGCGTCGGCGTCGAAGGTCTTGCAACGGCCATCGGGCGCAAGCGCCTGTAGCCGAGACATCCCCACAGTGGTGACTGGCGAAAGCATCAAGCTCACGCCGCCCGCCAACGCAAGGTCACATTCGCCGTTACGGAGCGCGCTGGCTGCAAGGTGAATCCCCACCAGTGAGGCGGAACAGGCGGTATCAATTGCCATGCTTGGGCCTTCTAGCCCTAGCGCGTAAGAAATCCGCCCGGCAGACGCGCTAAAGGTCGTGCCAGTGGTCATGGCAGAGTCAATCGCGTCTAGCCCGGCACTGTGGATCAAGTGCAGGTAATCTTGGGTGTTGATCCCCACATAGACGCCCGTTGTACTGCCCTCTAGCTCGGTGGGGGATTGTCCAGCGTTTTCTAAAGATTCCCACGCCATTTCTAGCAGCAGGCGGTGTTGCGGGTCTATGCTGGCGGCCTCACGCGGGGAGATGCCGAAGAACAGCGGGTCGAACTCATCCGGCGGAGTATTCAAGAATGCGCCTGCACGCACATAGCTCTTGCCCGCCGCGTGGACGTTAGCATCATAGAGTTCGTCGGCGTCCCAACGGTCAGTCGGGATGGCTGTCACTGCATCGCGCCCGTTGATGAGCAAGTCCCAGAACTGTTCGGGACTATCCGAGTTGCCCGGCAAACGGCACGCCATGCCAATCACGGCAATCGGCTCATTGGCGATCATCGGGCGGGCTTCTTGCGTGGCGACAACAACGGGCGCGTTGGCAAAGGCCAATACATCGTTGAGGATGTAATCTGCCAATTTGCCGATATTGGGGTAGTCAAACGCCAGCGTCAACGACAGGTTGTGACCTAAATCAGCCTCTAGCCGATTTTTGAGTTCGACCGACATCAACGAGTCCATGCCGAGGTCGAAGAAGCGGTGTTTTTCGCCCACTTGGTCAACGGGCATCCCCAACACACCCGCCACCTGCCCGCGCAGATATTCCACCATAATCACGCGGCGGTCATTCGGGTCAGCTTGGGTCATGCGCCGCCAAATCTCGCTGTCGGCGGCGTTGGGGTTGAAGATCGGCGTTTCTGCATTGTAGGCGTCCTCAAATGCAGAAAGCATCTCGCGTGAAACCGCGCCGGGCAAGGCAACCTCCGCCACAACATCGCCCGTAGGGACGCCACCTGTGGCGTCCGTTGTAACGGGGTCTTGGTAATTGGCCGACAAGGTTGCCCCACCTTCGATGTACCAATAACGTTGGCGCTGGAACGGATACGACGGCAGCGGCACGGTATAGCCGCGCTGGACGTTTTCCCACGCGATGTTTGCCCCAGCAATATACAGCGCCGCCAAAGATTCGCCCAACTGTTGCCATGCGTCGCGCTCTGGACGCAAGGACGGCACCCACTTCACCAATGGATCATTGAAAATGCGCTTGCCTAAGCCGCTCAAAATCGGGCGGGCGCCGACCTCTAGGAACGTGCGATAGTTGGCGGCGTACAACGCCCGTGCGCCGTCGGCAAAGCGCACCGCTTCACGGACGTGCTGCACCCAATAATCCGGCGTGGCGACTTCGCCGCTTGCGAGAGCGCCCGTGAGGTTGCTGGCATACGGCAAGTTCGGCAATTGATAGGCAATCGTCACCGCCACGTTGTAGAAGGCGTCTAACATCGGCTCCATCAACGGGGAATGAAAAGCGTGCGAAACGGTTAGTTCCACACAGCGGATTTTCTGCGCGCTGAGGGTAGCAATCACGGCGCTGACGGCCTCTTTTTCGCCGCTAATCACCGTTTCTGTCGGGCTGTTGATCGCCCCAATAGCGACCTTGCCCGCATACGGGGCAATTGCCGCTGTTACGGTGGTCTCATCGGTCAAGCAGGCGGCCATCGTCCCGCCAGTGGGGAGCGCGCCCATCAGCCGCGCACGGGCAGCGATCAGTTTTGCGCCGTCGGCTAGGCTGAACACGCCCGCCAACACCGCCGCCACATATTCGCCCACGCTATGACCCGTGACAGCAGCAGGCAGAATCCCCCAAGACATCCACAGTTGGGCGAGCGCGTACTCGATGGCAAATAGCGCGGGCTGGGTGTACGTTGTTTGGTTGATGAGCGTTTCATCGCCCGCACGCGGGTAGATCACGCTCAAAATCGGGCGGGTGAGGTGCGGGTCAAGCAACGCCGCGACTTCATCCAGCGCCGCACGGAAGATCGGCTCATGCTCGTACAGGTCGCGCCCCATCCCCACCGCCTGCGATCCCTGCCCAGTGAAGGCGAACACCACTTCGGCGGGGGCTTCGGCTTCCCCGCGCACGGTGCCTGCGGGCGT
>JBMOFU010000330.1:0-4302 GCA_049318725.1 Phototrophicaceae bacterium
GGCATTATAGCGGATGCCCCCCTGCAAGCATAGGTCATAGCATCAAATGCAGGGGTGACAAAATAGAACGGCATACGGGGATATTTGTAGGGGCGCAAACTATTGCGCCCCATGCCTGTAAAAACAGGCTTTTAATCTTTCTGAAGGGGATCATTATTGTCGGTTTTACCCCTATCCCTGACCCTTTCCCCCGTCGGGAGAAGGGCAATTCACGAAGGTGAAGAGTCCCTCTCCCTTTTTGGGGGGAGGGATTTAGGGAGGGGTTCGTGTGCAACTCTGAGAACCTACTTTTGCCCCTATCACCCAACGGGCGTTAAGCGACGGGGGTGGGCGTTACATCTGGGCGGTAGTCCCATACAGGAACATCGGGGATGTGGTTCACCCAGTTATCGCCGCGTTCGATGGTGTTGGTTTCTTCGCTGGTGACTTCATCCAGCCATGTTTGCAACGTGCGCGCTTTGGCGCGTTGGAGGTCGCTTTCAGTGGCTTCTCGTTCTTCACGCGCACGCACCTGAATAATGTGGAAGCCAAACTCAGACTCAATCGGTGGGCTAATCACACCGATTTCGGCGTCAACCACCCAATCACGGAAGGGGTCTACATAGTTGTCTGTCGGTGACCAGCCTAATTCACCACCACGCCCACCCGAACCGGTATCTTTCGAGAAAGCGCGGGCAAGCGATTCAAACGATTCGCCAGCGTTGAGCGATGCAATGATGTCTTGGGCTTCTACTTCAGTGGTGACCAAGATATGGCGGGTGTTGACATAGGTCACTGTAGTGCCTAAATCGGCAGAGAGGCTATCACTGATGGCTGCACGCAAGGCTTGATACTCGAAGTAGCTTTGCACGGCCTCACGGCTGAGGTCAGCTTCTTTGCGCGCACGGGTGTAGAAGGCGTTAAGGTCTTCGGTATAGCCTGTTTCTAGTTCAGCAGGCGACGGTGTATGGGTCGGCGTCGCGCTTGGGCGGGGCGTCAAGGTTGGGCGCGGCGTCGCGGCGGGCGTGCCTGCTTGCGTCGCCGCGGCTTCAAGCGGTGTGGGGGTGGCGCTTGGCTCGTCCGTTGGGCTTGGGGTGCTGCTAGGGGTTGGCGAGACAAACGGCGTCGGCGTAATTGTCGGTGTGGCGGTTTCTGTGGGGGTGACGTTTAGCTCATCACGGAAGAAGTTAAAATATTCTTCTACCTGCTTTTCGACGGCGGCGGCGTCTGCCGTAATCCCCAGTTCTGCGGCCTTGGCTCGGACGATTTCTTCTTCGATCAGTTCGTCCAGTACGCGGCTGCCGAGTAGGTCTGGGCTGGCACTGGGGGCGATTTCTGACCACCATGTGCTGTAGGGTTCTTGACCGATAACGTTATTGGGATCAATGCCAAGTGAACTAAAACGGTTGAGGTCAAGGTTCAAGCGTTCAATCAAGACGGCGCGTTCTAGGCGCACCCGTTGGTCAAATTGGGCGACGGTAATGGCCTTGCCGTTGACGGTGGCTACGCTTTGGTTCGGGACGACTAGTGTTTGCCACAGAATCGCTATGAGCAAAATCACGGCGATTACCCCGCCGATGATGCCGAGACCAATCAAGATCAGGCGTTGTAGGCGTTCTTCATCAACGGTTTGGTTACGCAGTTGGCTAATGAGGCTTGTATCTGTGGAGAGGCCATCAACGCCAGCGGGCTGCTCAGGCTTGCGTTTTTTGGGGAGTGCAGTGGTGCTGCGTTTAGACATCGCAAGAAACCTTTCCGGTAGTGTTCGTTAAAAAAGGGCATGGTTAGCCGTGCTAACCGATGCCCTCTGTTTTGTCCGCTTTATCGCTCTTTGTAAATGGATTTCCTAAATTTAGTCTTCGGACAAGACAAACGGCAGCAACGCCAAATGACGCGCACGCTTGATTTCACGCGCCAGTTGACGTTGGCAACGGGCGCAGTTCCCCGTTTGGCGGCGCGGCTTGATCTTGCCCATCTCGGTGACATAGCGCTTGAGGGCGTCTACGTCCTTATAGTCAAAGCATTTGCCCTCTGGGCAATAGGTGCGGCGGCGACGGTTGCCACCGCCACCCCCACGTCGATTCGGTCGTTCCCTGCCGCCACCATCATCATCGTCGTTGTCAAAGCTGCGTTCGCGGTCACGATCGCGGTCGCGTTCACGGTCACTCATGGTATGGATTTCCTATAGATGCTCAAAGATCAGAAAGGTATGTCTTCTTCATCGCTTGCAATGATGTCCTCAAGGCCATGAGCAGACGCACTGAGGATAATCATCTTGTTGGCAACGATTTCGGTACAGAATTACTTTTTCCCGTGCTAGGCTTCTCATTTGCCCGTTTATAGCCGCCGCTCAACACAGGCTTGCCTGTTTTTGTCGGGGCAGTGACGGCAGATTTGTGCCAAGTTCCCCCATTCCACAAGATTCAACCCTTCGGTTACTTTGTGGTGGGCGCCGTCAGCATTGCGCCATATCTGGCGCTAAAGCAGGTGACAGGCCATTGAGTGGGGGTGTAGCGCATTTCGGGGTCATGACTGACCCAAACGATCATCGCTACCTTGTTCAAACCGCACGGCATGAGAACCCCTCAGCAGTAGGAACTAGGTTTCCTGACGAACGATCAGGTAGCGTAAGACCGCCGGGGTCAACTTGAGGTTGGTTTCAAGTTCGTTTAGCCCTTTGGGGTCAATGTTGGCGTTCATGAATACATAGTATCCGTCGCGCTGTTTGTCAATTTCGTAGGCGAGGCGGCGTTGCCCCCAAATGTTGCTGGTGACGACTTCGCCGAGGTCATCAGCTTCTACCCAAGTTTTCACTTGGTTTAATACCTCATCAATGACGGATTGATTAGGATCCATCCGAACAATGAGAGCTAGTTCGTAAGCGCGTTTCATGGTGTTTTCGAGTTCCTTTCCTCGGGATTGCCGTAGGTCGTTTGCGGAATAAGCGCCTATGGCGGAAAGAGCGATAGTGGTACAAAGCGCCGAGTATGTTATAAGACTCTGGGTAGATGTGCAAGTGACGATTGTGAATCGTGCGCGATTTTGGCGCTGGTCAAGCAAAGTGCGGCGGTTAACCAAAATAGCGTGAAGGGGGATTGAAAGTCCAGCCGATAGAAGTACAGGTCGGCAATGCTGGTGGTCAAGACGGTGAGCATGGCTGCATGATAGCCCAACAGAATCGAGTCAAGGTTGGGGTTGTGCTGTGCGATTTGCCACGCCCCCCACCCATACCGAAACAAGCACGCAAACAGCAGCAAGAACAGGCTTAAGCCGATCAAGCCCATTTGGTTAGCGATAATCAGGTACATGCTGGCGACGCTGGTATAGAGGTCACTGGTGGGCGTCCCGGTGAATCCCACGCCAAACAACGGATATTGCCGAATTAACTCGATGGAATCGCCATATTCGCCAAGCCGCATCAGCGTGGCGGGGTCGGCTTCGCGCCCGGCAAAGGCTTCTGTAAAGCGCTGGACGTAAAATTGGGTTTGCGGCAAGAACAGCAACAAGACCAGCCCAACCCCCATCACATAAAATAGCTGACGGTAGCGTAAGGTCGCCATCAAGAGCAGCCCGGCGGTATAGCCGACCAACGCCGCCCGCGAGAAGGTCAACAGCATGGCGACGATCACCGCGCCCCAGATGCCAAAGGTGAGCCAACGATAGGGCAATACGGGCTTACGGGCAAACAGTTGCGGCGTAATCATAGAGGCGAAGATCGCCAGCGCCCCGCCCAATACGTTGGGGTCTACCCATGTGCCTATCGCCCGTTCGGGCAGTTCGCGGTTGTCTTCTACGTAGCGGATCACCCCGCCGTTGGGGTACCCGATCCGTGCCAAGCGGATCAGTTGACGTTCAGCAAAGGCGTCTGGCAAGAGCCACAGCACAATGGCAAGCACGGCCTGCACGCCGACCAACAAGATAATCAACTGAATCAGCCGCCGTAGGGTTTGGGCATCGCGGATAAGGTCTACCAGAATGAAGATCAGGCTAATGGCAAGCAGGGTTTCGGCAAATTGGCGCAAGGTGTTGTTGGTCGGTGCGCCGTAACGTAACCCTAGCGCAAAGGCCAATACAAAGTAGAGCATATAAATCAGCACAACGCTATGCACCCATGTGAAGCGGAACAGGGTACGCCGCCCTGTGACCCATTGCAGCAGGTAGACTAAGACAAACGCGCCAAGCGTGATGTCCAGCAGGGTTGGCGTGAGGATGATCTTCACGGGGAAGGTGCCGAACGGCAGCATCAACATGGTTGCCAGTGTGCCATAGAGCGCGGCGCGGGCTTCGGTGAAGATGTAAATCCCGCCCATGAGGCCGATCAAA
>JBMOFU010000331.1:0-4300 GCA_049318725.1 Phototrophicaceae bacterium
CGCCGTAGGGACGAGGTTTGCCTCGTCCGTTGTGTCGGTGGCCGTATCTATTGGCGTTGGGCTGATCGTTAGCGCAATAATTGGGGTGGCAGGCGTGAAGATCCCCCGCAGGGCAAACCCGACGGCGAACAGTGCCGCCAGCGCCACCAACGCGCCCACCATCCATGTCAGGCGGGTGTTACGGCGCGGGACTGCCGCACGAGTATAGCGGCTGTCGCTCTGGAGGGAATCGCCGCTGCTGTAGGCGTTGGCGGGCGCGGATTCTGCTTCATCGGTCACGCGCAATTCGGGGTCACTGGTCGGCGGTGCGGGGAACTCTGGTGCGCGGTCAGTGACATCAAACCAATGGCGATACAGCCCATACGCCGGATGACGGTCTATGAACAGTGCGCGGAACAGGTCGGTCATGGTGGCAAGTCGTGCGCTACGGCGGCGGGTGGGGTCGGTCATCACACCCGCAAAGGCGGTGTAGGATTCATACCAGCCGCGCAAGGTACTCACGTATTCATCGCCAATGGCAGCGGCGCTTTGTTCCCACAGCCGTTGATGGAGTGTTGCCAGTTCGGGCGTGGGGGCTTCCGGCTTGGCCTCAATCGCTTCGATGAGGGCGCGGCGGGCGTTGTGCAGTTCGGCGCTGGTCTTGTGGAGCGCGGTCAACCAGCCAATATAGCGGTCTAGCGTCATCGGGGCAGATTGCGCGGTTTCTTCCGCCGCACGGATGGCGTTTTCTAGTTTGAGTCCAGCGGCACGGAACTCTGCGTTAGACCAATCTGGCAGGGCGTTTTCGACCTCCCGCAGGCTGCGAACGACGCCCGCAATGATCCGCACTTGAGGATGGGCATCCAGACGGTTGCGGGTTTCGGTCAGCGTTGCCAGCGCATCGCGGCTATGAATGGCGTTGATCTCTTGGGTGAGCGCAATCAAATCTTGGCGGCGGCGGATGAAGCCTTGCACCGTCTTGACGATGATATGTTCCCCACCGCCCGTGAGCGTGCGCGTGGCGGCAGATTCCCAAAAGGCGGCGTCGGCAAAGTTGCCCGCGTGGGCGTCTAGTGTGCCTTGCAACACATAATCAAAGAACTGCAAGCGGAGCGCGGCGGTGCTGTGCAGCGCATAGATTTCCACCAGCCCCTTGTTCATTGCCTTGAGGTAGGTTTCTGGGCTAGGCATTTGGCGGTTAAAGCGCTCACGGACGGCGTTTTCTTCATCGGTATACAGGCCGCTGACGACTTCTAGCGCCTGTTCGGTGCGCGCTTGGCTCAAATAGCCGTTGCGCTCTGACCAGCCGCGTGCCGTTTCGGTGAGCGTTTTCAGCCGCCCGACGACAAACCGTTGGAAGTCCGTTTGGGCGATCTGCGCCGCGTGGGTGGCAAGCCGTTCGGCTTCGCCCAATTGACTGCGGTCAAACGCCTTCCAGCCGTCGGCCAGCGCACGCCCTAAGCCGCCCTCTAGCGCGTGACGCTCGATGTAGTCTGTCCCTTGCAACAGCGCCCGCAACTGGTCGAACCAGCCCGCCAGCGACGGCGCGCCCTGCGTGATGGCTTCGGCTGCCCCCGTCAATGCAGAAAGCGTCCCCACGCGGTTGCCCGCCAACGTCGTCTCGCCGTAGCTCATCCACAGTTCGGCAGCCTCTTTGAGGCCGTCAATCAGCGTGACCAGCGCCTCATCAAAAAGGCGCTCGCTGAACGGCTGTAACTGCGCTTGGGTATGCCCCAACCACGCGGCAAGGTCGCTGGCGTCGGGCAACGGAACATACGTTTGGCAGGCGTCTAGGCGGCGGTAAAGGTCGGTCATGAGGGTTTCAATCGGCGGCCAAGACGGGTTGATTGGGTCTACTGTGCGGCTGTTGACCAATGCGGCGCGTGCGTCGCTTGGGCTGCTGGCGGCCATCTTGCCGATGACGTGCATGTTGTCGGCTAACATCATCGCCGCGTTGTAGGCGCGCTCTAGGGCAGTTAGCGGCAGACGGCGTTCCCCCCACCCTTGATTGACCGCTTCCATGAGTGTCGTCAAGGCCGAAATGCGGTCAACAATCCCCCGATAGCGATCCCGTAGCGCGATTACACTCACCGGAATTTCTGGCGGGGCGTCGAGCATCTGCAAGATTTCTGCCAGTAGCTCGCGCTGTTCGTCTAGCCGCACGCCGTCGGTATTGTCCAGCGCCGCGAGCGCATCCGCCAAACGGATCAGGTTCGGGCGCAACAAAATTACATCAGGGAAGTAACTGGTCACGCGCTCCGCAAGGCGCAAGTACAGCCGCCCGTTGTGGGCGTCTGCCGCAGACTCGACCACCAACCCGCTGGCAGATTCCCCCCAACGCATAGTAAAGCCCTGCTCTAGCGCGGTCAAAATCGGCGGCGGGGCGGGCTGGATTTCGTGTTCTAACAACAAAACCGCCCAATCGAACAGCAGGCGCACGGTCTGGAGCAGTTCCCCGCGTGCGCTGGCGCGCAGTTCGTTGAGCAAATCTGCTGCGCCGCGCCAATTGGCGGTTTGCAGGTAAATTTTCACCGCGTCAAGGTCGGCAGCCGTCTGCACATCCTTGAGGCGGTTTTCGATCTCGCGCAGGGTATCGCGGGCGGGCGGGTAGCCGGGGTCGGCCTTGAGCGCGCCCGTGAGCAGTTCGAGCAGGTCGTACAGTTCGTCGCGGCTGAGGTTGCGCTTAAGCCGCTCATTGATCCGCGTCAGTTGGGCGTCGCGCTCAGTTTCTAAGGGCTTACGCACGGCGGCCAGTTCGCGCCGTAGCTCGTCAATGGCGCTGTAGCGTAGCTTGCGGTTCGGGTGCAACGCCCGCGAGATGATCCGCGCCAGTTCTGGGCTAACGCGGTCGGCGCTTTCGCCAAAGCCGACCCGAAAACTACTGTCGGGCGCGTCACGCGGCACATCTGCCCGCCCGCCGCCCGTGAGCATAAAATAGAGCAGTTCGCCCACTTGATACACGTCAGATTGCGTGCTAATCCCCTGCGGGGTCATGCTGTCGCCGTCTAAGAACACCGCGTTGCCCCAGTCAATCAACTTCAGTTGATAGTGGTCACGGTTCCAAAACAGGTGCTTGGGGTCTACGTCGTTATAGATGACTTCGTGATGATGTGCCAGCACCAGCAAATCCAGCAGGCGGTCTACAATCACCAGCATTTCAAGCAAGGGCAACCGTTCGCGCCGTTCCGCTAAGGTGCGGATGCTGTCGGCCATCAACTCGCCCGTAGCGCGCTCTAAGACGATGTACTGGTGAGAAATCCCGCCGATGATGAATTGGCCTTCTGCCAGTAATTCGGTTAACACCGGATGCCCGCTTAAGCGGCGGAGCGCGTCGCGCTCGGCACGGATGCTGACCTCTTGGCCGTGACGGATGGGCGGGGCGTCTTGTGGGGCGGGGCGTTTGATGACCACCGGGCGGTCATTGGCAAGCGTGTCTACTGCACGGAGCGTCTCTCCAGAGCGCCCGCGTGGGTAGATGTAATCATAACGATACCGTCCGTCGAATAAGCCTTCGGCCATAGCCCGTACTGCCTTTGTCTTGAGATGCGTGTAGAGGGTGTTTGGTTATTGTACACGATGATGGCCGCCTGTACCCAACCTACACGGAAAAGGGATATTGTAGGGGCGCAAGCTATTGCGCGCCTACGATGAAATCATCTGTTTTGGTCAAAAGATAACATAGTTCCCCTAAGGGTTTAGTGATGGACAAACTGAAAATTCCCATATAATGGATGAAATAGCATTTGTAACTGTTTGTGGATAAACCATCATGTTTGAGGTCGGTCAACTCTACAATCGAACCGAACTCCACCAGTACCACGGCGGGCAACGGCATAGCCGAATCAGCACGCCAGCCAAGCAAGCGGCTATTTTTGCCTTCGCCACGCCCGACGACCCTAACAGCGAGTATCGTTGTGGCTGGACGAGTTATGGCGTGTTCCGTTTTATTGGCGAAGGCCGCGTGGGGCATATGAGCTTTGCGCGTGGCAACCTTGCCCTGCGCCAACATACCCAAGCGGGCAAGGTCATCCACTTATTTACCCGCCCAAACCATGCCACCCCAGACTGGGTTCGCTATGAGGGTCGGTTTGCCTACAGCAGCCACTTTTATAAAGAAGGCGGCGACATCCATAACAACATGCGGCGGATGATCGTCTTTTTGCTGAAGCCCTTGCAAGCCTAGTGGGGTGCAGGGCAATTGCATCAAACTTGGGATTGACACGCTAAAACCGAATACGGGGTATTTGTAGGGGCATGATAACTCACGTCCCATAGGCACCCACTTAAGGATTTGGCGACATCGTTTTTTGCATGTAAAACA
>JBMOFU010000332.1:0-4264 GCA_049318725.1 Phototrophicaceae bacterium
CCCCTACTAACGCGCCCGAAGCGCATTCAAGATCACCAGCACATCAACAACTTCTTGCAACAGCGCACCAATGCTAGGCGAGATCAAGCCAAAACTGGCGATCACCATAAAGGCGAAGCTGACCCCTAAGCCGATGTAAATGCTCTGTTTGGCAATCCGTAACATCCGCTGCTCGGCTTCAACCGCATAGGCGATCTTGGTCACATCATCCACCAGCAAGACAATATCCGCCGCTTCTGCCGAAATCCCCGTGCCGTGCGCGCCCATTGCCACGCCAACAGTAGCAGTCGCCAACGCTGGTGCGTCGTTGATCCCATCGCCGACCATCGCCACGACTTTATGCTGCTCCATCAACGCTTTGACCAAGCGCACTTTGTCTTCTGGCAACAAGTTTGCCTCAATCTGGTCAATCCCCGCCGCCTTACCGATGGCCTGTGCATGGGCGTCGCTGTCCCCTGTTAGCATCACCGTGCGCTTGACGCCCAACGCCCGCAACTGTTGCATCAGTTCTGGCACGCCGGGGCGCAGTTCATCCTTAAAGGTGATGACACCTGCCAATTGATTGTCAATGGCAATGTAGGTTGCTAACGTTGACCGCAGCATTTCATCAGGGACGGCCTTGCCGATTTTATCGTTGAGGTAGCGCGGTGACCCTAGCACAATATGCTGCCCGTCTAAATCCCCCTCAACGCCAAAGCCAGAATGCTCTTGAAAGTTCGTTGGCAGGGTAAGCCCCTGCGACTGTGCCGCAGCGGTCAGGGTTTGCCCCAACGTGTGCGAAGAAAGTTGTTCGACACTGCCCGCGATGCGTAAGAGGTCGTCTTGGGACATCCCATTGAGCGCCACAACCTCATCAATCTTGGGGGTGCCGAAGGTGAGCGTGCCAGTTTTGTCAAACACCATCACATCCACATGGCCGATTTGCTCAATGGCAGTACCACCTTTCACGACAATACTAGCGGAGGCCGCACGGTTGATCCCGCCTAGCACGGCCACCGGAACGGCCAAGATCAGCGGGCAAGGCGTGGCAACCACCAACACCGCCAAAATCGTGGAGGGTGTTCCAGTAATCCACCAGCCGATGGCACACATGACCAACGTCACGGGGGTGAACCATACCGCATAGCGGTCTGCCAGCCGTTGCAATGGCGGCTTCTCTTGTTGGGCTTTTTCTACCAACTGGACGATTTGCGCGTAGGTACTCTCTGCCGCGATCTTTGACACTTCCATGTCGAAGGCGTCGCCGCCATTGATGCTACCGCTTAACAACACTTCCCCGGCCTGTTTGTTGCGGGTGAGCGGCTCACCCGTTAACGCGGATTCGTCTACAGCGGCTTGCGCGGAGAGCAATAGCCCGTCCACCGCGATTAAATCGCCGGGGCGGACGATCAAAATGTCTTTGACGCGCACATCACTGGCGGCAATTTCGGTGATTTGCCCGTCGGCTTTACGGTGCGCGGTACGCGGCGCCCGCGCCAGCAGTTGTTCAAGGGTAGAAGATGCCCGCCGCAAGCTGTAATTTTCGAGCGCTTCGCCGCCAGACTGCATGATGACAATAATCACCCCTGCAAAATACTCGTGCATAATCACCGCCGTGATGATGGCAAGCATGGCGACCACATCGGCAGCAAAATTGCCTTTGAGCATTTTGCGAACGGTCGCTAAAACCGTAGGCGCGCCGCCAATAACCAACACGGCCAACCATACCCAATCGGCTATCTCTGGCAAAGCGAACCCAAAGCGCAGGATGGCGCCAGCCAGTAGCCCAATGATGCCAAACAGCGGCACGGGGTTTTCACGCAAGAAAGCGATGATTTTAGTTTGCATTGGGGTTCTTTCTGGCTAATTTTGACAAAGGGGAAGCCAAGCGGCTCCCCCTGAAAAATCTATTGGGCGACATACCCGCCGTCTACCAGATACGCGCTGCCTGTGACGAACGACGCGCCTTCAGAACACAGCCACAGGACTAAATCCGCCACTTCTTCTGGCTTGCCCATGCGCTTCATCGGGTGCAGATTGGCAACCGCGTTGTACATCTCTGAGCCTTCGGTGATCCCGGCATTGCCCAACAATGGGGTAGCGATAAACCCCGGACAAACCGCGTTGATGCGGATGTTCTGCGTGGCGTATTCCAGCGCGGCGGTCTTGGTCAGCCCAAGCACCCCATGCTTGGCCGCCACATATGCCGGGGCGTTGGCAAACCCCACCCACCCCAAAATGGAGGCCATGTTGACGATCACCCCGCCGCCCTGATGGGTCATTTGCGCCAGTTCATACTTCAGGCACAGCCAAACGCCGGTCAAGTTCACATTAATCACCCGATTCCAGTCGTCTTCGCTATAGTCGCCAGTCGTGGCAGATGCCCCGCCGATCCCGGCGTTATTCACGGCAAAGTCCAGTTGTCCGTAGGTTTCTACGGCGGTTTTGACCATCAACTGCACTTCAACCGATTTCGACACATCCGTTTTGACGAAAACAGCTTCCCCGCCTTTGGATTGAATATCAGCAACGGCGGTTGCACCATCTTCTACATCCGCGATCACGACTTTGGTTCCAACCGCTGCAAAGGCCTGCGCGGTTGCCAATCCGATGCCAGAAGCACCCCCAGTTACAACGACGACCTTGCCTGATAGACCGTTCATGGTTCACCTCATCCTAAATTGGGTTGTGGGTTGAAAATTCATGTGCTATGTCGTGCAAGTGAAAACGAATGCCCCCTACAGCGGCATGGGGGAAGGCAGGCTAGGGGTTTCATTTGCCAGCCGTTCGGCGCGGCGTTGAATCCCCAGCATAGATTGGCGCATCATGATAATGTCGGTAAATTCCACCAGCAGGCCAAAAACAATAGCGGGGGAAAACCAGCGGTATTGCATCCGTATGCGGGTCACCAAGCGGGTATGGGTGTCATCCAGCGGGTACAGCCCCCACACCCATGAACTATCGCCGTCTTTGTCCCCCCACAGCATCCATTGATTGGGGACAAAGCTCTTGATATAGGTGCCTTGTTTGCCATCCGGACTCATTGGGATGACATCGCCCACTTGTGGATGCTGGAACTGCGGCAGAATGACTTCGGCACTAGGCTTGCCCATGTTATCGAGCAGGTCAATGCTGTACCAGCCCGCACGAGTCACCCCCATTTGCACGATCCACGGGAAGATGTGTTCCGCTTGGGCGCGAATGGTAACGGCGCGAGTGGCGTTAAACGTCGGTGTCTTGACGATTTCATCCCCTGCCATCGGCTGTGCCACTTCGGTAGGGGTTGCCCCCCAATGCAACTGCCACGGACGAATGAGCCGCAGGTAAATCACAGAGACACCCGTTATGAAAAGCAACCTGTATAAAACCTTCATAGCTTACCCCCTTACCTCAACCAGTCATCACATGTTGTGCAACCTACAAAATGGCTTACCGTACAATGAGGTTGCCGACGCCGTTATCATAGGTGAGGGTCAGACGCGCCTGTGCATTTGCGTAACCGGGCGTTTCCCACACACCGCTTTGGGCGACGTCTACGTTGTTATCGCTGCCGCTGGTGCGTGCTAAACGAGCCGGCATACTCAACTGCCCCACCCCTTGATTGGCAGTGACACGCGCTTCTAGGTCTTGGGGCAGGGTGATGGTGATTCTGCCGACCCCGCCTTCAATCGTGACGGCATAGGCGGTTGTTAAGCTCGGCAGGGTGACATCGGCATTCCCGACGCCCATTTTCAGGTGCAACCCCTCCAGTTGAATCTCAGAAAGGTCTAGCGTGAGGTCACCCACGCCGCCTTCAACGCTCAGGTCTAGCGGGACGTTACGCGCCAGATTGACCGTCCATAACATCGGGTTATTGCCGGTGTTCCCGTTAAAGCCCCATAAAGTCAACACGCCCCACAAATCGAGTTGACCTGCTGTCTGCCGTAGTGCAATTTCTCGATGGGTGTCTCCGTTCACATCGTAGGTCACATTGCCCACATAAGAGATGTCTGCCTCAAACAAGTTGGCAGAATCGTTGAGTGACGCCAGTTGTAAGGTACCCGTCCCGACTAGCATATCCACCGTTGCGGAATCCGCATTGCCGCTCGGTTCTTCGTAGGTATTGGTTTTAATTTCTGGGTCACCAAATACCCCACGCGATGCCAAAAGGACGCCACCCGCAGCGAACACCACTGGCACAATGCAGACGATCAACAACACCCCTACAAACCACATGAAACATCCGTTATTCGTGCGACTATTATTCGATGGTAAGTTTGTCATTTGTCCCATTCTTTATTGAATT
>JBMOFU010000333.1:0-4257 GCA_049318725.1 Phototrophicaceae bacterium
GGGGCGTTAACTGGGGAACAGGTGTATTTGCGCCGTGCCGCTGTGGATGACGCGAAGGTTGTCCATACATGGCACGCCAGCGTTGACTTTATGCGTTACCTTTCGATGGGCGCGCCGCGCTTCCCGGTGGAGCAAGATTTCAAATCGTGGTTTGAATCTGAACCCAAAGCGCATGACGGCCACCCGATGATAATCTGCTTGCGCGAAGGCGATCAACCCATTGGCATTTGCGCCTACAAAGACATTTTTTGGCAGGCGCAACAGTGCAAGTTCTGGATGGGGATTGGCGAAACCGCATTGCAGGGCAAGGGATACGGTACAGATGCCTTGCGCGTGTTGCTGCGCTATGGCTTTTTAGAGATGAATATGCAGCGGATTGGCTTAGAGGTTGGTGAGTTTAATTCGGGCGCGATCCGTGCGTATGAGAAGGCCGGCTTCACCCGCGAAGGGACGCTACGCCGCTTTATGTTCCGAGAAGGGCGCTTTTGGGATATGCACCTGATGGGGATACTGCGTGAGGAGTGGGAAGCTCATTTTGCGCCGGATTGAGGCGCCAAAACAGGGTAGGCGGGGGTTTTTGCTTTCGCCTGCTGATAACTGATTGACGCCCGCAAATGTGCGTTTCTGACATCCATCTAACCCAACGTTTAGTACCTGTTTATTGCCTTTTAGGGGTGCTTAGGGATACATTGAAAACATGCAGTTGAAAACGAATCCTTTTTAAGTCACTCAGTGAGGAAACCCATGCGTTTGAGAACCCTTTTGATGACGGCCATGTTGCTGGTGTTGGCCGCTGTTCATGTGCCAGCCTTCGGTCAAGATCCCTTTCGTACCGATTATGAGCCGATTTTCGTAGATATTTATGGGCGCGTTGCGCCATCTGTAGTGAGTATTAATGTCTTGGCGCGTAGCGCAAGCGACAGCCCGCTGTTTGATGACAGCTTGCTACAAGGCGGCGGAACGGGCTTCGTCTACGATCAAGCCGGCCACATCATCACCAACAACCATGTGGTAGATGGCGCTGATGAAATTGTCGTCTACTTCCTTGACGGGACGATTGCCCGCGCAACCGTCGTCGGCGTTGATCCAGACAGTGATATTGCCGTCATTGAAGTGACTGGCGTTCCACCAGAGCGCTTGCTCCCGGTCAACTTTGGTAATTCTGCTCAGTTGCGGGTCGGGCAGGGGGTGCTTGCCATTGGTAGCCCCTTCGGTGAAGACTGGACGCTCACTAGCGGGATTATCAGCGCGGTTAACCGCAGCATTCGCGGGCTGGCAGACTTTTCAACGGGTGCGGTGATCCAGACCGACGCGGCCATCAACCCCGGCAATAGCGGCGGCCCATTGTTGAACCTGCAAGGGCAGGTCATCGGCGTGAACTCGCAAATTTTGAGCGCTACCCGCAGTAATTCTGGCATTGGCTTTGCGGTACCGAGCAACTTAGTCCAGCGCGTCGTGCGCGAGATTATCGAAGTCGGGCGCGTGGAATATTCCTACATGGGCATCAGCGGTGGGGATATGAGCATCGAAATTGTCGAACAATTTAGCCTGCCGAATAATCTGCGTGGGGCAGTGGTGAACAGTGTCGTTCCAGCCAGCCCAGCGGCCAGCGCCGGACTGCGTAACCCGTCTTCGCGCAACGTAGACATCATCGTTGCCATTGATGGTGCGCCGATCCACAACATGGATGATCTGCTGGCCTACTTAGCAGAAAACACCCGCCCGAATGTGACGGTCAACCTGACGGTCTATCGGGAGGGGAACAGCGTCAATGTGCCGATGACCTTAGGCGCACGCCCGCGCTAATCGGGTTAAAAACGTCGGGGCATCCCATAGGACGCCCCGACTACAACCAATTACAGCCCGGCGGCTGCGCGGAGCATAGCGGCCTTGTCGGTACGTTCCCACGGCAAATCCACGTCTTCACGGCCAAAGTGACCGTAAGCCGCAGATTGGCGATAGATCGGGCGGCGCAGGTCAAGGTCACGGATAATGGCGGCGGGGCGCAGGTCGAAGTGTTCACGGATGAGACCTTCAATGATCTCTGTGCTGACCGTGCCAGTGCCATAGGTTTCTACGGCAACCGAGGTCGGTTGTGCCACGCCAATGGCGTAGGAAATCTGCAATTCAAAGCGGGAAGCCAACCCTGCGGCAACCACGTTCTTTGCCACGTAACGCGCCATATACGCTGCGCTGCGGTCTACTTTTGTGGCATCCTTGCCGCTGAACGCGCCGCCGCCGTGACGGGCAACGCCGCCGTAGGTGTCTACAATGATCTTGCGTCCGGTCAAACCTGCATCGCCCAAGGGGCCGCCTGTCACAAAGCGCCCCGTTGGGTTGACGAAAATCCGCGTTTCCTCATCCATCATATCAAGCGGGATCACGCGGCGGATAATCTGGTCAATCACGGTCTGGCGAATTTCATCCATGCCGACTTCGGGCGCGTGCTGTGTCGAAATCACGACGGTATCTACTCGCTTGGGCTTGCCGTGTGCATATTCCACCGTGACTTGGCTCTTGGCGTCAGGACGCAACCAGCCGATTTCACCGGATTTGCGCGCTTCTGCCAAACGGCGGGTGAGCTTGTGAGCAAGCGCAATCGTCAGCGGCATATATTCTGGGGTTTCGTCGCACGCAAAGCCGATCATCATCCCTTGATCGCCAGCGCCGATGGCGTCAATTTGGGCGTCGCTCATTTTGCCTTCGCGGGCTTCCAGCGCTTGGTCTACGCCCTGAGCAATATCCTTAGACTGTTCTTTGAGTGAGACCATCACCGCGCAAGTGGCGGCGTCAAAGCCGTAGGCGCTGTCGGTGTAGCCAATTTCCGCCACTGTTTTGCGGACGATGGTGTCAATATCAACATAGGCGCTGGTGGTGATTTCGCCCATGACGACGACTAAACCGGTCGTGGTGGCGGTTTCGCACGCGACACGGGCATTCGCGTCTTGTGCTAAGATGGCGTCTAATACAGCGTCAGAGATTTGGTCACACATTTTGTCTGGGTGACCCTCAGAAACCGACTCTGAGGTGAAAAAATACTTGGGCGAGGTCATAAAGGTCAAGTTCGCCGAGGGCTGTTGTGCCATTGTAGAGTGTCCTTCGTGCAGGCTGTTGAACAACATAACGGCGCGCATAATAACAGTATATAATGAGAAATCCAAGACTTACCTGACATATGAGGCAGTTCGATGAATGCTGACTACATCACTGGCATTTTAGAGAAGAATGAGGTCTTAGAAGCCTATCACAGCGTCCCGTTTCGTCGGCAGTTGATGCTTCGCACGTTGTCGGGCAAGGGGCTAACGATTGACGACCCCGCAACCTTGAGCAACGATCTGAAATCTGGGCGTACCTATCACATGATCGTGCTGGCGGAAGGCGTAGAAAGCATCCGTGCGTTTACGACCAGCAAAACCCTCAGCGCGGACTTTAGCGGTGTCATCCGTGAGTTAGAGTGGTTCCCAGAAATTGGGCATTACTTGGCCTTTGATGAAGGGGTATTGAGCCAGCCATTGGCCGTCATCGGTACGGCGTTCGGCAATATTCTATTCCCGCACGGGTTGATCGTTGAAGGGTTGGCAGTGGGCAACGCGCTGACGTGGGGCAAAGATCAATTTCGGCTTGTGGCGGTGTACAGGTAACAATGCGCTTATTCATTTGTACCGATCCGCAAGATGAAACCGCCCTAGACCCGCTGCTGACGGTGCTAGGCGGCTACCGCTTAACCATTGACGTTGACCGCCTGATTGGGGGCGGGGATCACCGCCCACGCTTGCAGACTGCCATCCAAGACTGTAACGCCTTTATCTTTGCCCTCACCCCCAACACGCTCCGTAGCAGCCGTTGCCACTGGGAACTTGCCCAAGCAACCGCCTTTAACCGCCCTATCTTGCTTGTCCAGTTAATGCCGCTGGTCGCACTGCCAGAGGGCTTGCGCCAGCTCCCTCACGTTGACCTTGACCAAGACGGCGGCGCAGAAGTCTTGTTTGCCCTTGATGCGCTTGGCGCAACGCCGCCGAGCTTCCTCGCGCAGTTGTCGCAAAACCGTGTGCGTTTTGGGTTGGTAGTCATTTTAGGGATTGCGCTGGCGTTGGCCGGAACCAATAGCCCCACCCGCGACCTTGTGCATGATACCTTGCTTGGCGTACTGGCGGTAGCAGATCGTACCACAGGCGGCGATGTAGCAGGGACGCCGATTGCCTCCCCAATCCCATTGTTCTTGTTGACGCCTTCGCCCACCGCTCCGCCCCCCACCCC
>JBMOFU010000334.1:0-4255 GCA_049318725.1 Phototrophicaceae bacterium
GTCTTGGTGAGTGTTGCAGAACAAGCAGGTCAAATTGTCTTTAAGGTGACAGACAACGGCATCGGCATCCCCTCAGACGCGCAACAGCACGTTTTCGAGAGCTTCTTTCGGGCTAATCAACGGGGGGCGGAACACATTTCTGGTTCGGGGTTAGGGCTGAATTTGGTCAAGACGGTGGTAGAGCGGCATCACGGCAAAGTATGGCTAGAAAGTGAGAGCCAGATGGGAACAACGTTTTACATCTCGATCCCTGTTGCCCCAGACGCTATGATTGCTCAATAAGACTTTTTGTAGAACCTAAACTGATGATGATAAGTGAGGCCTAATGAAGCTAAAAGCCCGTGCAATGTCTTGGCTGACCCTCTTGCTCACACTTATGCTTGGGGTGATTTTGGTCGCTGCTCAAGAAACCCCAACTACTGCCCCGACTAAAACGCCCACTGCAATTCCGCCAAGCCCAACGGAAGTCGCTTCCCCAACAGTAGTAGCCACAACCCCACCCATGGCTGAGGTCGTTCCTTTGGAAGAACCGTTTATCCAAGCAGACTTGCAAATCCTTTCTGGCAATGTCCAACGTCCAAACGGCCTATTTTGGCACAACGGCATGGTCTATGCCTCATGCAATGGGGACTGGACGATCTATGAGATTGCGGCGCAAGATGGCGCTACCACAACTTACCTGTGGGGCATCCGTAATTCCCACACGATGTATGTAGAAACCGACAGCGCCAATGAACTGAACCTGTGGCTGCCCGATTACCAGACCAACCAACTGGTGCGGATTTATCAACGGTCGGTTCAGCCGATTGCCGATGACCTTAACGGGCCTTGGGGCATTGTCATGTTGGACGAAAGTGATTTTCTAGTCACAAACCTACTGGGAAATGAGATCGTGCAAATTTCCCGTGAGGGCGAAAAACAGGTCGTTGCGACTGGGTTCCGCTCGCCAACCGGGATTGCCATCCAAGAGGGGCGGGTGTTTGTTGCCAACAACGGCAGCGCACGGCGCGGTATCGAGTGGTTTGCTGCTGAAGCCATTAGTGATGACGCACCGCTTGTCCCTAGCGAAGATGACAACAGCGCAATTCAACCGCTCATTGGTGGACTGCAAAGCGTCACAGGGTTGACCGTTGCCAGCGACGGCTACTTATACTTCGCCTACTCTTTGGGAACACGCGGCGTCGTTGGGCGGGTTGATCCACAGGTGTGTATAGACAAGGGCGGTTGTTCCAACAGCGATGTTGAGATTGTCGTTTACAGTGACCTTGCGGCACCACTGGCAGGGCTAACCGTTTCACCGGATATGACCCTCTATCTCCACAGCATCTTCAGCCCAGAACTCTATTACGTGGATTTGACGCAACCCCCCGCTAGTGTCAGTGCAGCGACGACATCCTGAAATACTTTATAACCTCATTGCGGATAGGGTGAAACAGCTTCACCCTATCCGCGCAAGCTGATAAATGCCACGGGTCAAGCTATGTCGTTCAAACCCCACCACTTGATAGCCACGCGCAAACGCCCACTGAAAGGCTTCTCGAATGGCTAATTGCCACTGCGCAACCTGTTCGGGTAACATTTCTGGCAAGGCAATAGCAAGCCTGTGCGGTAAGGGGTTAGGGAATGGTTGCAGTGTCGGGTGTAAATCATTGACCAGCACATAAGCGTCATCTGAGGGTTGGGTAAAGCCAGCGTGGTGGTTAGGGTCAATCGGCCAGCGTATCTCAAGGCGGTCTGAAGGCAAGCCAAACACGTTGAGCGCATCGCGCATCACACCGTAGAGGTTGACACGGTATGCAATCGGCACTGCCCGCAAATGATTTAGGTTAAAGTTGGCGTTGGCGGCCTTAAGGGGGTCAAACGTCCAGCGGATGGCGCTAAAGCCATGTTCGAGCGCCCACTGCCGCTGAAAAAACTTAAGTTCTGCGCCGATGCCTAGCCCTTGATAGTCTGGATGTACACCGGCAGCATGTGACCATAAATCTAGTTGGTCACTGTCAGGCTTCATCGGTAAGGCCATTGAAAAGCCAACAAGCGCGCCATTGGTTGAATCTTCGGCTACACCAATCATGCCGCCGATATGCTGAAAAACACTCAGGATATTCACGGGCAACGCATCACGCTCACTTAGCCCCCACACCGCAATTTCTAGGTCAACCACCCGGCTGAGGTCTTCTGGCGCGCTCACCGCACGGTAATGAATCACGAAAGGCTATTTCCCTAGCGGCTCAATCAGTAGGATGCCAATCAGTGCTGCGATCACCCCAACCCCCTCTAACAATATCCCGAAGAAGGCAAGCGCGGCATGGCCGACGAACACGTTGACCAACAACAAAATCATCCCAACAATGACAAGCACAATCCCAATAAGCGGGACAAGCCCTTGTTGTTGGGCAACCGAAGCGGAGGCGTTTTCGATCAGGCGAGCAATAAAGGTAGAGCGGTCTAGGCGATCACGCATTGTTGGGCTTCCCTAGTCATTGGCGGTGTTAAATTTGCTGAAAGCGAACAACCTCTGGATACAGGATTTCAGACACCCGTGCAGTAATGCAAATCCCATCCACTGTATCTTCGCGTTGTTCCACAACGCCTAAATTATACAGCATAGACACGAATTCACCCTCTGCGTAGGGAATCTTCAGGCGGATGCTGTACATCGCATCTTTCAGGGTGGTTTCAAGGGCTTCAAGCAAATCCTCTAGTCCCTCATGCTTCATCGCAGACACCAAGACCTGTACTTTTGGTAAGGTCATACCTTGCGGATTAGGCAAATCCCCCTGCAACAAGTCGGCCTTGTTCCAGACCAACACGCGGCGGACTTTTGGTACGTTGATCTCTGCCAGCGTTTTTTCCACTGTTTCGATATGTTCTAGCACGTTCGGATGCGAGACATCCACCACATGCAATAGCAAATCGGCCTCGCTGATTTCCTCTAAGGTCGCACGGAAGGCAGCAATCAAGGTGGTGGGCAACTTGTGAATGAAACCTACAGTGTCGCTAAACAGCACTTGCCGCCCAGAGGGAAGCGTAGCCTTGCGCGTGAGTGGGTCTAGGGTAGCAAACAGTTGATTGGCAATGTAGGTATCTGCGCCAGTGAGCGCCTTGAGCAGAGTAGACTTGCCTGCATTGGTATACCCCACCAACGCCACCAGCGGCACGCCAGAATTGCGGCGCTTACGGCGATGCGTTTCACGGTGGGTTCTTACGGCTTCTAGGTCTCTTTTGAGCTTGCTAATCCGTGCGCTGATTTCACGGCGGTCTACTTCAAGTTGGGTTTCGCCGGGGCCACGTAGCCCCACGCCGCCGTTCCCGCCGCGTGCGCCACCACCGCCGCCCTGACGGGCAAGATGCGTCCATTGGCGGGTTAGGCGTGGCAAGCGATATTCGTACTGTGCAAGTTCCACCTGTAACGCGCCCTCATGGGTGCGGGCATGTTGGGCGAAGATATCCAAGATCAGCGCAGAACGGTCTAACACCCGAACGGAATCTCCGAAGCGCTTTTCGAGTTCGCGTTGATGGCGTGGAGAAAGTTCATCGTCAAACAAGATCAATTGGACGTTATGCGCTTGTACTAGCGCCTTAATTTCTTCAACCTTGCCCGCACCGATATAGGTTGCTGAATCTACAGCATGAAGCCGCTGGTAGGTTTGGCCGATGACCGCTAATCCGGCGGTTTCGGCAAGCAGCGCTAACTCATCCAGCGAATCTTCGATAGAAAGCATCGCGGGCTTGCTGTAAAGCTCTAGCCCTACCAAATAGGTGCGCTCTGGTAGGGTATAGGTTTCGTGTAGATCAGCCATCAAAGGCCTTCCTGCTAAAGAGATTTAGCATACCAAGTTTTTAAGCGGTGAATGGCTTCTTCGAGTTGGGCTTCTGGAACCGAAATACTAAAGCGCACATAGCCCTCACTGCCTTCACCGTAAGCCCCGCCGGGGGCTAAAGAAACATGCGCGTGATTGAGCGCGTTATGCACATACGCTGTGCCGTCATTGTCGGCAGTTTTTGCCCAAATATACATTGCACCTTGTGGACACATGGCGCTTAGGCCGATTTCTGGCAATGCCTCCATGATGAGGTCGCGGCGGCGCGCATAACGGGCGTTACGCTCGTCAATCCATGACTGGGGGGTTTCGGTCAAGGCAGTGATGCCCGCGTCATAGATGGCCTTAAAGTGGCCGCTGTCCATATTGCTCTTGACTTGCAACAGCCCATCAATCAATTCACGGTTGCCGACGGCTGCGCCTAAGCGCCAACC
>JBMOFU010000335.1:0-4242 GCA_049318725.1 Phototrophicaceae bacterium
GGCGATTAGATTAAATCTGCACAATGTTATTTTGTGACCTACATATAGGTAGGGGCATGATTCATTATGCCCCTACGGGTGATAACGGTGTTGTAGGGGCGCAAACTATTGCGCCCCTACCCTAAAATCACACATTTTTGGAGAATGCGATTGCCCTGCTTCGTCCGCTATGATCGCGTTAAGTGGGTGTCTATGAGACTATCGGATGAACGTCAACCACACGCTGGCGCGTTCCCATAACGGCGGGCCTAAAATCAACAAGCCGACCACCACAGAATTGACCACCCCCAACAACACCGCCGCCGAAGCGACATCCTTGCCGACCTTTGCCATTGGGTGATACTCTGAGGTGGTGAGGTCTATCGAGGCTTCGACAGCGGCGTTCATAAACTCCGTCAGCCAGACAATCGTCACGACAATGCACAGCAACGCCCAACTGGTAAGGTCTACCTTCAGCCAAAAGGCCAAGCCGCCGATCAATGGCGTGGTGAAGGCCATGATCCACGTATTGCGTTGGCGGCGCAGCATGTAAATCCAGCCGGCCAGCGCATAGCCTAAGCTATCTAGGCGGCTGCGGCTGACCTTGAGCGCGTACTCTTTGGGGTCAATTTCAGACGTGCCGACCAAACGCTCACGGAGTATTGCCCACTTCGAGGGCGGTGGCTCATTGGTCGTCATGGGGGGCGTCCTCTAACGCTGGAACCAACGCCTGCGAGATGCCAAGCGTATCGAGCGCTTCGGCTTGCGCGTCCCACATATCGGCGCGTTCGTGGTCGCTGTCGTGGTCGTAGCCGAGCAGGTGCAGCGTCCCATGAACGGCCAACAGTGCCAGCAATTCATTCAGGTCAAAGCCCAACGATTGCGCCTGCCCGACGACATACGGGTACGCCACCGCTAAATCCCCTAGGTAGGCGGCTTCTTCGTCGCCTTCACCCTCTGGGATGAACAGATCATCCGACGGGAAAGACAGCACATCGGTCACGCTGTCTACCGCACGGAACTGCCCGTTAAGGGCTTGCACCACGTCGTTTTCGGTCAAGCGCACGGTGAGGCTACTTGCAGCGGGGATGTCGTGCATTGCCAACACCACCGCCACCGCCTGCTGGATCAACGCGACGTTCACGGCATAGTCGCCGTCGCGCTGCACTTCAATCACATAGTTTACATCGTCGGTCATGGGGCGTCCTTTTCATCGTCATCATCGGGGAAGATCGTTGCGTTGAGTATTCCAGTGCGGCGCGGCAAACTCGGCACCTCTGGCATGGGCGAAGCATCGTCTTCGTCGCCCAACCCACTTGGCACTTCCCCACTGGCTTTGCGCGTTTCTGGCATCAATGGCTTGGCAACCGCCCGCATGGTCATGGTTTCTGCCATAGATTCTGGCGTGGGGGTCGGTTTAGGCTTTGGCGCCACCATGCTAGACGGATAGTTAATGCGCGGATGAAATACGGCTTGTAGCATATCCACGAACACGCCGCGCACCGTCTTGAGGTCGTTGGCGGTGAGGCCGCTTTCGTCCAATTGGCCGTCACGGGTGCGCGTGTCAATGATCCCCTGCACAATGTCTTGAATCTCTTGGCGGTTGGCCGGGCGGCGGGCGCGGACGGTGCCTTCGCAACTGTCGGCCAGCATCATAATCGCCGTCTCTCTGGATTGCGGGATCGGCCCCGGATAGGTGAAGTCGGTGGGGTCTACTTCTTCGCTCTCGGCGGCTTCGGCCAACGCCCGCCGATAGAAGTATTCCACGCGGGTGGTGCCGTGATGCTCTAGGATGAAGTCGCGGATTCTGCCGGGCAAGCGGTTTTGCCGCGCCAACTTATCGCCTTCGGTGATATGGCTCAAGATGATGTCTGTGCTGCGGTAGGGGTCGTTCAGTTCGTCGTGCGGGTTCACGCCGTCGGCCTGATTTTCGACAAAGAAGTGTGGGTTAAGCATCTTGCCAATGTCGTGATAGAGCGCCGCCACGCGCACCAGTTCGGCATTTGCGCCAACGGCGCTGGCGGCTTGTTCGCACAGGTTCGCCACTTGCAACGAATGTTGATAGGTGCCGGGGGCTTCGCGCAAGAGCCGCTGAAGCAATAACTGGTTCGGCTGGCTCAGTTCCACCAGCCGCAAGCCGGTGGGCAGGTTGAACAAGATCGTAATGAGGTAGATCAAGCCCAACGCCGCCGCCGCAGACAGTAGGCCGTTGATCGCCCCCCAGCCGAGCAACTGGGTTAGCGGTTGGCCGGGAGCAATGGGGTTTTGTGCGCCGCCCAAGTTGAACACCGTAATCACCAGCGCGTTGGTGAGCGCAATCATCACGCCCGCCAAAAAATAGCTGTTGATCCGTTCCGGGCGGCGCATGGTCAACCCGCCGATCATCCCGCCGACGGCAATCATGGTCGTGAGTTCTAGCCGCTGCTGGAGCATAAAGCCGATCATCACCGCCAAGCCCAGCGAGAACACCAGCGACACTTCAATCGAAAATACGGCGACAAACAACAGGGCAATGGCCGCCGCAGGATAGATGTAGATGTTGCCGCCGTCTGCGCCGATAATGCGTGCGCCCGTTAAAAAGATCAAGAACAGCACTGCCGCCAACAACAGGTAGCGCGGTTGGTCAAACATCGCCGGGGTAAAGCGGTTGATGAACAGGCCAATCACAATCATCACCACCACACTGACGATAAACGCTTGCGTGGTGGCACGTAGTTGGGCGCTGCGGCGCTCTGCTACAGACACTTCCAGCAGGCCAAGCTGTGCTAAGGCTTCAATGTCGGTTTCAGTGACGCGCTCCCCGTTGGCGATCACCCGTTGTCCGGCGGCGAAGGTGCGGCGCACGGGGGAAAATTCTTCGGCGGCGCGCTGACGGGCGAGTTCGGTTTCTTGCGGGTTGACGAAGGTGTTCGGGCGGATGAGGTCGCCGACAATATCGGTGATAATGGCGCTCTCTTGGGTGTTAAAGCGCACGCTCACTTGGTTAGGCAACCGAGAGATGACGTTGCTTAAGTCGCCTTCACGGATGGACTGCTGCATCACACGCTCTAGCACATCTATGATCTGTTCGTCCACAGAGCGCCATTTGTCGTCGTCCAGTTCAAGCAGGTTGAGCATCACCGCTTCGTCTAAGTCCAGCGCGTTGATCTGGTGTAAATCGTCTACTTTTTGTTCGCGGGTGCCGTAGGCGTCGCGCCGCACATCGTTGATGAAGTCCAGAATTTGCCGCCCCAGTTGGGCGCGTTGGCGGGCAACGTCGGCGTCGGGCAGGTCGTACACGTCGCTAACGCTGTTAATGGCCTGTTGACGCCCGCTTTCGGTAAGCGTCTCGCTAACCCAAGAGGCGGCTTCTGGCGCTGCAACATCAAACGGGGCAATGGCACCTACGGCCAATTCGCTGAGGGCTTGGTCAACGAAAATCGCATTGAAAGACATGATGAACGTGGCGGCGGCGGCAAATAGCAAAGCAGCGGCCATCACCCCAAAGAGGTGAATCGTTCGGATTGTGCGGGCGGGCGGCAAATCCAGCCACGTTTCTAGCCGCCCCGCGAACCATTGAGACATGGGCGTGCGTTAGTCCTTCAGGGCGTCGCGCACAACCTCATTCACGAGCTTGCCGTCGGCACGCCCTTTGACACGCGGCATCAACGCGCCCATGACTTTGCCCATCTGCTTAGGGTCGGTCACGCCTGTTTCGGCAATCACCTCTTGGACGATGGCTTGCAGTTCATCACGGGTCAACTGTTCCGGCAAAAAGCGCTGCATGACGACCAACTTACCTTCGGCTTCGGTGGCAAGGTCTTCACGGCCTACCCCACGTGACTCCTCGATGGTGTCGCGCAGTTTCTTGATTTCTTTGAGGATGGTATCCATCACGCCGTCGTCATCCACCGGCTTTTGGGTGTCTATTTCTACCTGCTTGACGGCGGCGGTGAGTTCGCGCAGCACATCGCGGGTATGGTTGTCTTTGGCCTTCATCGCGTCTTTCACTGCGTCGTTTAACGCGGTTTTGAGGTCGCTCATCGGGGCAGTTCTCTCTTTCGGGATTTTCTAGTTGCATATCGCCGCATTAGTATAGCGCAAAGGTAGCCAAACCGAAACATAACGATTGATGAGGGGTGCATTCGGGTTTCGGGGCAAAAACCCCCTCATCCCCTAACCCCTTCGCCCCTTGTGGGCGAAGGGGAACAAAAACAAGTCCCTCTCCCTCAATACCTGAGCCAAAAGAGATGCTTAAACGGTAGGGCATTTTGAGGTAAAGTC
>JBMOFU010000336.1:0-4233 GCA_049318725.1 Phototrophicaceae bacterium
TCGTCAAGGCGGGCGTCTACCAAGAGGGGATTGTCCTCACCAAGCCGGTGACGCTAGAGGGCGACGGCGGCACGGTGATCGTCGAAAACAGCGCGGGACATGTCCTTACCATGCAAACCGATGAGGCCACTGTCGCTGGCTTGACCATTCGCTGTACCGCTACAACGGGTGAAGTTGGCGTTTACATCCCGCAGGGGCGTTTGATCCTGCGCGGCTGCGATGTGACCTCTAGCGCGTTTGCCTGCATTGAGGTGCGTAACGCTGGCACCCGCCCGACCCTTGTGAATTGCACGATCCATGATGGGAAAGCATCGGGCGTATTCGTCCATACCAACGGCGCGGGGGTGATTGAGAACTGCCAGATTTTCGGCAATGCTAATGCCGGGATAACAATTAGTGAGGGCGGCAACCCCACCGTGCGCGGCTGCACAATCCGTGATGGGAAAACAGCGGGCCTAGTCGTCTATGAGAACGGCGCGGGGGTGATTGAGAACTGCCAGATTTTCGGCAATACATTGTTCGGGATATTGATTCGTGAGGGTGGCAACCCCACTGTGCGCGGCTGCGCGATCCGCGATGGGAAAGGCGGGGGCGTATTGGTCAATCAAAACGGTGCGGGGGTGATTGAGAACTGCCAGATTTTCGCCAATGCGCTGGCCGGGATAGAGATTAGTGAGGGCGGCAACCCCACCCTGCGCGGCTGCACAATCCGTGATGGGAAAGAAGCGGGCGTATTTGTCTATGAGAACGGCGCGGGTGTGATTGAGAACTGCCAGATTTTCGCCAATACGTTGAACGGGATAGAGATTAAAACGGGCGGCAACCCTACTGTGCGCGGCTGTACCGTCACCAAGAATGGTTCAAGAGCAGTCTATGCTCATGACAAGGGGCGCGGCACCGTTGAAGATTGCGACCTGCGCGGCAATAGCCACGGCGCATGGCTCATTGACGCCACTTCGCACGTCATTCAGCGCAACAACCGCCAATAATCGCGGCAGGGGGAGGTTTGTTGTACGCCAACCCCTCCCTAAATCCCTCCCCCTACAGGAGAGGGACTTTTTACCGTCGTGGATTGCCCTGCTCCCTTTCTCCCGACGGGGGAAAGGGTCGGGGATAGGGGTAAATCAAAAACGTTGCCTTAAACGGCGTTAATCAAAATCGGTTGCCCGCCGAGCAAGATCATCCAGTATGGCACCCACGCCACGCCGAACAATTCCATGTGAATATCTTTCTTCAACGGAGAAACGGCGTAGGTTTCGACGATGTTGGCGACGGCTGCCCAACGCTCATTGATCCCCTTGAGTTCAAGCTCAAACTGCTGCTCAATCTCTTGCATTTCGCGCTCTAGCTCGGTGATGACCTCTTTACTCTCGCCCAAGTCCTCGTCGGTTTGGCGGCGGTAACGGTTGCTGCTCGCCACGCGGGAAAGGGTAAAGGCGGTACGCCCCTGCAACAGGCTGAGGGCGGCTTCGCCCGTGGTGAACAGTTGTTCACGCTTGCGGTCTTGCAGCTCTTTTTCTTCGGCCTTGAGTTCGCGCCCTTTGCGCTTGAGGCGGTCTTCAACCTTGTCCATCAAGGCTTCATACTTAGACGTTACCTTGTCTACTTCGGCGTCGCGGCCTTCACGGGCAGCTTGATACACCCGCGCTTGGAAGGCGCTAAATTCTTCTTCGGGGCCAGCATACAGCTTCAACTGCGGGTTGAACGGCAGTTCTAGGCGGGCGGTGTTGTAGAGCATGTCTACAAGGTCGCCTTGCAGCGTCGTTAGCCGTTTGGCCTCTTGCATGGCGGCTGGCACGCTGGCGAAGATCGCTGTGCCGTCTTGCGGTTGCCCGCTGATTTGACGGGTATCAAACGGCTCGGTGGCGTATTGTTCCCAGTGAACCAAGCCCGTGCTGGCAATATCATCTAACCGGAAGGCATACGTCCGTGCGGTGTAGAGCGATGTCTTTTTATCCTGATAGCGCACGTTGGCCTGCCCAATCACCATAGGGCGGTAGGCAAGGCGTGGGACGCTGGCCTGCCGCGCCGAACTGTTGGATTGCCGTTCCCAGTTGCTCACGGCTTCATTGGCAGTTATACGGTTTGGCAAGAAATACTGGGTGATCGCGCTAGGGATGGCCGGCTGCGACTCAAAGAAGCCGCTTGGCGTGTTCCCAACGGGTGCGGCTTGCGGTTGCGGGGCAGCCGGGATGCTCTGCGCGCCGAAGGTCGGTGCAGGTTGGCCGTAGGCCGGGGGCTGTTGCGGTGGATATTGTTGGCCGTAGCCCGGCGGTGGGGGGGGCGTTTGGCTATAGCCCTGCGTGGTATTGTAGCCGGGTAATGCGGGCGGCGGCGGGATATTCGGGCTGCCGTAGGCCGGGGGCATATTCGGCGGCGGCGGATAGCCCGTTTGTTGTTGCGGGTAGCCTTGCGGTTGTGGCGGGTAAGCTGGCGCTTGTGGGTAGCCTTGCGGCTGTTGCGGGTAGGCTGGCGCTTGCGGGTAGCCTGCGGGCTGTTGTGGATAGGCTTGTGCTTGTGGGTAGCCTTGCGGTTGTTGCGGCTGTTGAACATACGCGCCGCCCGGTGGCGGCTGTTGGAAGCGATTCATCAACGCTTGGCGTTGCGGCTCCATCAAGATGCGCACCTGCTGGCGGGTGAGCGGGCCGCGCAGGTAGCTCATCGCCCAGCGGGTGTGGAACAGAATCGGGCCGTCATCGTTGTGGACGTTGTGCATCAAGAACACGCGCGGGTCAATGTCGGCAATCATGCGCTCTACGTCGGCAAGGTCTAGCGTACTGCTGGCGCTGGCAAGCCCCTCTAGCCCGCTCATCACCTTTTTGCGGTCGTTTTCAGACTGCAAGCGCCCGATGAACCACGTTCCGGCATTCGCCAAGCCTTTGTAGTCAAGGTCACCGGGGTTCTGGGTGGCAAGGATCAACCCTAAGCCGAAGGCGCGCGCTTGTTTGAGCAGGCGCAGAATCGGGTCCTTGGTCGGCGGATTTTGTGGATACGACGGGAAGAAACCGAACATCTCATCTATATAGAGGATGGCGCGTAGGCTGGTCGTCCCGCTTTGCATCCGCATCCACGCCAGCAGATTTTCCAGAATCAAGGTGATGATGAACATCCGCTCTTGCTGGCTCAGGTGGGCGATGTAGAAAATCGAAACGCGCGGACGCCCGTTGGGCTGGTACATCAGCGTTTGGATGTCTAGCGGTTCGCCGCGAATCCACGACTGGAACGACGGCGACGCGACGATGTTGTTCAAGTCCATTGCCAGCTTGTAGCGCTTCTTCTCGTTGATGTACTGGTCAACGGCAAACACGCCCAACTTCTCAAACGGCGGCTGTTGTACCTGCAAAATCACATCCTCTAGCGACAGGTCTTTGCCTTGCCGCCAGTTGTACTCAAAGATGTTAGACAGCAACACATGCTCAACATCTTCGGTGGGCTTGGCGTTGCGCCCAATCAGCGACAGGAGCGCCGTCACCGTGCCAAGAATCCGCTCGCGGTTGCCTTCTTCGTTGACTTGGAAGCCCTCACGCGGCGCACGCAACGACGCCAAAATACTGATTGGCAAGCCCGCATCGCTGCCGGGGGTGTAGATGCTGTACTGCGCGGCCAGCTTGAGCCACTTCAGGCGGTCTGGGACGATGCTCCAGCTTTGCAGGCCATCGCGCCAACGGCGGGCGATTTCTGCTGCGTACTGTTCTTCCGTTTGTCCGGCGCGCTGCGCGTCATCTTTGTTGATCCAGTTATAGAAGTCTTGCGGTTGCAAGTCTGGGAAGGTCAGCAGCAGGTTGGTGATGTCGCCTTTGGGGTCAATGATGATAGCCGGGATGTTGTCAATCACTGCTTCTTCAAGCAGGTTGATGCACAACCCCGTTTTGCCGCTGCCTGTCATGCCAACGACCACCGCATGGGTGGTGAGGTGGCGCGAGTCATAATAGACAATATCTTCTGTGAGGCGATGTTTTAAGGGGTCATAGCGTTTGCCCAGATAAAATGTCGTGGGGGCCTCAATAAACGGCATGTGGCGTGCCTCTCCGTATTATAGACTAGCGAAGAATTGTTAAACATCACAACTATTGTAGCACAGTTGGTCTACAGTGGGAAATATGTCAGTCATGGCGCGGCACTGCGGATTTTTCCCTTGACGTTTTGGGGCATCCGCATATAATACTTGAACTTCTGGCTCCGTAGCTCAATGGTAGAGCAGTTGACTCTTAATCAATTGGTTGTAGGTTCGAG
>JBMOFU010000337.1:0-4203 GCA_049318725.1 Phototrophicaceae bacterium
ATCCATGTTCATGTCTGGCGAAAGCTGCTGATATTGCACCCGTTTGTTCCGCAAAATCGGCGGCAGTTCGCACTTCTTCAGCATTAACGGCAATATCGGCATCTGGCGGCTTAGGGCGTAGTCCAGTTCGCCGCGGCAATAAATCGAATCTACTGATTTTTCGGTCATCACATACAAAAAGCATTCGGCCTCGGCAATGCCCTTGCAAATAGCGTGCCACCAGTCCACTGTAGACGGGATGTTGCGGCGGTCAATCCATGCGCTGTGGCCGTCTTCATCCAGCGCCCGTTGCAGGTCATTCACCCACTGGGCATCATCGCGCGAATAGCTAATGAATAATTTCATACCCATAAGTTGTTCTCAGTCCGTTTAGCGGCTCAATCACGCGCCTATTATGACGCATTGCACAAGTTTCTACAACGTCGTCAGCGCGCCAGCCATACGCTACTACCCGCACCGTGCAGATCAAGCACCTCACGGTTGGGGAAGCGCGCCAAAATCGCCTCACGGAAGCGCCCTTCGGCGGTGTCGCGTGCCAGCACAATGTCGCTGTCAAGGTGCGGCGTGGTAATCACCATCAGACTCCCCGCTGCCCGCCATGTCAGCGACTCCCCGCTGACGATCACCAACAGCGGTGAATCCGTTTGGCGCAACGAATCTATGACGGCGATATATTCATACGATACGCCATTGAAGCCGCGCAACAGCCCCAAACGCGGGATGGTGTAATTCACCGTTGCAGCGGCGGTGATGGTCAGCATCACCAGCAGGCTTGCCCACCACCGCCAGCGGTTGCGCCAGCGGGACATCCACACCCCAAGCGGAACTGCACTCAGCAACGCCGCCGCCGATAGCGCCTCACTGTAATAGCGTGTGCTGTAGCGCTGTGACCCAATCCAGTAGGCCAAGTGAACGCCGATCAACCCGACAACCACGCCCAACAAAATCAACGCCCACGTTGGCCGCCGTCGCAAGCCGATTATCACCCCCAACGGCAACAGTACCCCACTTAACCCTATCCCCGGATACGCCCCCGATGATCTTATGATCTGGTCGCGCTGTTCGTCGGTGAAACGCCCCCACTGCCAGCCAAACAGATCAACGGCGGCTAAGGTCAGGTCGTGCCGTGCATTGCGGATGCCCTTTTGCAGCGTATGCCCACCGCGCCCGAACTCTGCGCCAAAGCCCACGCGATCATATGACCAAACGAGCGCATAGGCGTTAAGCGTCGGGTCGCCCGTGGCAACCCAACGGTAGGCGGGCAACAGCGCGGCAATCGCCAGTGTGACAATGCCCAAAATCACCAGCGGGACGAACTTGCCGCGCCAGATCAACCACAGGCTGTAAAGGATAAATGGCAGCACGATCCCCACCGCCGTCAACGGGCGGGCGATTGTCAACAGTCCCAAGCACACGCCCGCGATAGCTCCCCAGCGGCGCGCCCGCCTAGCGCGCACTAACTGGAAGAACGCCCACATAAAGCCCGTCGCACAGCACAGTGCCAGCGTATGCCCCATCAACGAGCCGTTGAGCAACAGCGCCATTGGGGAAGCCGCTAATAATAACGCCGCAATCATCCCGACCTCTGCGCCGAATAATCCGCGTCCGAGCCGATAGGTCAGCGCGACAGTCAAGGCGGCTAAGGCGGCGTTGATGACCCACAATTGATCGCCTGCCGAGCCAAGCGCCAGCACAGCCGACCAGCCGGGGGTATATTTGCTAAAGCGTTGGCCTTGATAGTCAATGACAAACGGTTGCCAATAGGGTTGGCGGGGGGTGGGGCTATCTAGCGTGAGGTCGCCCTGTGCGAAGGCGTGCGCCTGCCACACATAGGCCAACTCATCTTCAAGGTGGGGCAAACGCTGAAACACCTGCTGACTCACCAGCGCTGACGCGGCAAAGGCGATGAACGCCAGCCCTAGCGCGGTGAGTGTCGTGTGATCCCATGTGCGGCGAATCACTGCGGTTCTTGCCCCTCCGAATCAGCATCCGTAACGGGACTATGGCCGAGCCGCTCTGCCACAAGGTTGACCGTGTGATGGGTGCGGAACAGGCTATATTGGCCGGGACGTGACGGGATTGGGTTCAAAACGTTTTCCGTTCGCATGACTGAAAACCACAGCGGCAAGTTCCAACCGTCTACTGCTGCTACCATCCGCACGTTCTTTTCCGAGATGAGCATATTCTGCTCATACAGGTGCAGCAAAATCTCGATGAACTGATCGCGGTGGCTGATAATCTCTTGGCAGATCGGCATGTCGGTATGCACGCTGATCCCCTTGGTATTGAAATTGCTCTGCGGGTTGTGATACTCGTCCACTGTGGCAGCGCCGTGTTCCATCAAATATTCAACCGAGCGCTGGAACGACATTGAAGCGTCATAGTCGCGCAGGCGCTTGTGCAAGCTCCCTAACGGACACCACGCAAAGCCGCGAAAGCTGGTGAACTGCTCCACACTCACGACGACACGGTAGACCATATCGGCGGTTTCTGGCTCTTGAATCCGTAGGTCATCCATCGAAACAGTAGACCATGTATGTTCTTCGCGCTCTGGAAGGGTGAAATCCCCGTTGGGATAATCTTCTTCATCGAACGAGAAGCCGGGCGGCATCTTAATCACGGGTACAAGGTCGTCGGGATTGTGGCGGTGCGGCAGCAACTCACGCGCCAAAATCTGCTCACGGACGAGCGCATCTATCCAGTGCGAGCGCCATTGATCGTTCAAGTTCATGCCGGGGCGCTCTAGGTCTCTGTCCATTGCCAAGCCCTTGAGCAAAAACCCATAGTTCACGTATTCCCAGCCGCGCACGCGCAACGTATTCTTGACACGGGTCATGATGCGGTCACGGATCAAGCGCGTGCGTTCGACGTTGGGATGGACGGCATTGAGCGTCACACGGCCATTGGAGGCCACCGGCTTGAGTACCCCTAACGAAGTCGCCTGCGAGACCAAATCATAGCCGCGCGCCTCAGAAACCACTGCACCGACCTTTTGCAGCTGCTCGACCAGTTCATTGACTGACAAGACGTTGACTTGGCGCTCATCGGCCACGCGGTCAAACTGGATGACGACGCTTGACCACTGTGACGGCGTGAAGCTGTCGGCTAAATCCTGTGGCGTGCCGCCAGCGGTGGTTGACATCTGACTGAGCGATTGATGGGTTTGCAGCGTGGTGAAGTCTTCAATATATTCCAGCGTGATCCCCGGATTTTGATCCAGTTGGCGGCTGGTGCTGCCGCGCACACCCCAGACGATCACCTGCTTGCTGCGCCCCAAGAGCGTATTCAGCACGTCGTTGAAGTCACGGTCGCCGCTGGCGATGATGAACACATCGGCGGAATCGCTGTGGCTCGAATCGTTGAAGATGTCCCGCGCAATGCGGATGTCTGCACTGTTCTTGCCGGGCAGGTTGAACACCGGTTCGATGCTCGCCAGCATCAAGCGGCTAGGCGCTTCGTCGGCGATCTCGCGCCCATTGCCATCTACCAACGGCGGTAAGCTGCCGCGTTGACCCCACGGCGCATAAGCCGCCAACTTGACGACTTGCCCGTGTGCCTTCGCCTGCGAGACAAAGCGCTCAATCAGTTGGTCAAGGTTGACCACAAAGCCCTGCTCGTTCAAGCTGATGGCGATGTTCTCGAAGTCTATGTACACCGCGACATTCTTGGTTTGAATCCCCAACAGCGATTCAAACGGCTGGAAGATCACCTCATCGGCGAACTCGGTGCCTTGCAGCACATCGCGGCTGCCCCACATGCGGATTCTGGCATTGCGCGAAATACGAATCCGCCGAATCAGTGGGATGAGGTCGGCGCTGGTGCTGGCGATGATGAGTTCGTCCACCGGGTCGGGATCAAACGCAAAGTAGTGGATAATCAGCGCGTCGGCCAAGCTATGACGGTCTGGCACGTTGAACGTTTCGTAGCCCGCCGCCCGAAAGACAAAGCGCGGATCAATGCGGCGGCTGGTCTCTTGCTGGTGATAGGAATCCCAGTTAGCAACCGCTACTGCACGCAACTTGTCAGCGCTCATCAAGCCTGCGGCAAGGGCGGCTCCCCCGCGTAACCCGACGGCCAATTCCTGTAAATCTATTGCAATGCCCCGGCTTTGAAACTGCTGGAGCAGGTCATCTACATCAACGATTAGGTATGCTGCCATGTTTTTCCCAAAAATGCAGACCCGCCCGCCGAAAGGATTTATTG
>JBMOFU010000338.1:0-4182 GCA_049318725.1 Phototrophicaceae bacterium
CGATTTATCATGCTCATAGATTATCCGCTTTTTACCTTCAGCGAAAGTCCTGACATTGAATCACACCCGTTAAAATCGGGTTGGCAGGCAGCAGACATCTTACGACTTATTTAATGTCCACCTACTGCATTGTATACCCCTACCTATAGACCCATTAACGATCACTCGCTCATAAAACGCATGGCACGGATGCTCGGCATGAAGAAGTATGCCCCACCCCGTACATTCACAAAGCGCCCTACCCCTGTGATTTCTTGGCGCACGGGATTTTGGGGGATGGTCATCACACCGTCGTTGTCGTCGTTGTTGCCCACGATGGCGTCTCGGTTGTTGTAAAGGTTGTTAAACTGTGCGTTGTTAATCCAAATCTTTTGGATGAATTCAAACTGGCGGTCAATTTCGGTGTTGATTGCAAAGAAGTGTATCCCGCGCGAAACGCCGTCATCCTTCAGTCCTTGCGGGCGCACATCTTGGTCGTCAAAGATTGCCTCTTGCGGGAACAACGATTGCCCAAACAGGCGTGCGCGGCGCAGAATCCGTCGTGTGTTGGAAGAATGAATTGAGTCGCCCCATTGCGCGTTTTGGATGCTGTCGCGCGGGTTGGCGCGGCGGGCATGGGAGCCAATCGGGCAACGCATCCCTTCAGGGTCAAGCTGTTCATAGAGGAAGTCGTCCGCTTGGGCCAGCGAATGGTCATCTTTGTCTGGTGAAAGCACTGTAGGCGCGCCGCTCGGCCAACGGCCCATCATCTTGGCGGCTAAAAAGAGCATTTCGGCTTTTTTGCCTTGGGGTGTTGGGGCATAGGTATGGCTTTCAAGCAGATTCCAGAAGGCGGCCACGTCTTGCTGGAGCTTGCGATACACTAGATATGTGCCGTTCATGCCAAAGTCGTGGAAGCCGGGTGCGTCTGGATTTGGGAAGCCGGGCAGGATATTTTGCGGGTCGTCTGCCAGTGGAACAACCATCGTCGGGGAATAGGCGTTGTACTCATTCAAGTAGCCCAACACAAACTCACCTGTGTTGACGATGTTCCCATTCACGACCGGCTTAGACGTGAAGGCCAAGCCCTTAATCACGGGTTGGCTAACACCGTCGCTAAAGCCAAACGGCTCACGCCCGCTTGCTTCGCGGAAGGCGTATTCCTCATGGATGATGACCACCGCGCCGTTTGTGGCGGCTATGGCGTCACGTTGCGCCTTTAGCGCACTATCATAGGTGGCGTCTGTGGCGTGCAGCATCAAAATCGCGTGAACTTCGGGCGTAGTGCTTCCACCAATTTCCCATGTATCGGGCGCACTGGTGCCTGTGTCGCCAAGAATTTTGGCGCGGTTCGCCATTCCATCAATGAATTCACGCGGCGCACTGAGCAGGGTAACTTCTGGCAGTTGGAACGCCTCTAACCCGCGAAAAGTGAATCCCAAATGCAGCACGATCTGCGGGCGCTCAAGGTTGCCCTCAGCGTCACGTTCCCAAGGGGCAGACGTAGTGATCTGTGGAACGATCCCCTTGAGCCATGCCCTGCTTTGAGTAGCGTCTTTGAACTGTAAAAAGAAGTAAGTGGCTTGTCTGGTGTAGTCGTAGCCGCTTGAAACAAGACCCTGAATATCACGTAGTTGGTTGTCGGGTAGCATATGAGGATATCTCCTGTTAGAGCAATTCCAAAAGGCGTTCTACGTTGTTGTATTCCATCTCTTGCCCCAATAGCTTGGTCACTTCGCGGTCACGAATGATGTTTAGGACAGTTTCTTGTGGGTAGGCGCTGTAGTATAGGGGGCAGACCAACTGCGCTCCACGGATCCACTCATTAAACAGGTTCACCTGCTTAAGTCCAGCAGGCGGGTAACCCTTGACATTGTTAAGAAGTGAATCCAGCAACGTACTGATTCTGGCGAAGTCCCCCAAGTAGCTTGACCAATTGCCGTCATAGTTGGTCATCAAGATGGCGCGCTTACCGTTGTCAATCATCGTCCAGTAGAGCGAATGAATGGTGAACACACCAATCAATGAGCCAGCCGGGTAGCCGTTGTCAGTGATGAAGGCCCCCAAGAACATCAAGAAGCGCATCCTAAAGTAGCGCTCTGGGCGGATTTCAACCATCACTGTGAATTGATTCTGTGCAAAGTGGCTCTCTGTGCGGTCTAGCTCAATGATATGCTGGATTTGCGCCTTGCGTGTTTCGGGGTCAGTCACTGGGCTGTAGGGGATCGGCACGTAGGGTTGCATCCCCCAGTTGGCAAAAAAGGTCGCCACGACATCGCCAAAGTTGTTCATGCCAAACCGCGCTGCGGCAATGATTTGCTTGCTCACGTAGCCGACGATCTTCTCTATGGCAGTGAAGAACGTGACATGAGATGTGCGGTAGAGGCTTTCCAGAAAGGTCTGGATGGCGGGCAAGTCGGGGCGGTCAGCGGCCATCGCCTCCAGTTGGCGGCGCAGCAAAATTTTGTCGCGGATGGACTGCGCCGACTCATTTGGAAAGGCGAAGAACCTATAGGCGATTTCGTGAGTGCTGCCCTTGATGAACGCAAGGAAGGTATCGCGCCCAGTGTATTCGGTGCAATGCCCCCAAATGGCGTCTAGGCCGGGGCTGGCGGCGGCTAAGTCAGCGACCATATCTTCCAGTTTGCCGTTGTACGTACAAGAAAACACCAAGCGATGCCCGTTATCGGCATCGTAGATCGGCAACCAACGGGCGAAGTGAATCGAGCGCAGTTTGCTAAAGTCAATATAGGGGTTGTTGGCGTAGTTCGCACTAATTTCGTTGAGCAGTGCGGTGGCGGCTTCTGCTTGGCCAGGCTTGATTGGCGCGACGACAGTGAGGATTTGTTGCCGTCCGGGGGGGATAGGCATGGGCTTGCGCCCCTCAAAATTATCTGTCGGGACGGCATAAGACAGGCGTTGTACCGCACGGCGTAAGTAGTAAAACGCTACAATCCCTGCGATAAGGTAGTACACGTTGCGGAACGCCCCGCCCCGCTGACGTGAGTTGCGTGATTGTGCCATAGTGGTTTCCTGTGATGAGGGGCGTTAGAAGCCCCATGACTTGAGAATCGAAAATGGCTTTGACGCTGGGGTCGGCCATGCAGCAGGCTGGATTTGATGTTTATGCGCCATCACACGGTCGGCGAATTCTGAGGTGATTAATTCAGATTCAGTGACGATGTAGCCATTATATAGCCACTCCCCGCCCTTTGATTCGGTCAAATACACATCATACAGGCGCGTGCCAGTTTGGAAGCGCCCCAATACCATGCGGAAGTCTTCTTCCATATCTTGATCAGTATGTACATCGTGTCGTGGGGTTAAGAAGAACTGATATGGCGTGTGCGGGGCAGCAACATCTTGCCCGCTTTGGTGAATGCTAGCAAGGTGATCTATCGGTTGTTCTAAGGAGTGCGAAATGACCCCCATCCACACATCGGCCAGCCCCGTTTGCCAGATGAAGCCAAACGGGGGGCGGCGCGGCGCAGACATACGGTTGGTCTGGGCATAGGCGAAGAAATCTCGGTTGGGGTTTTGCGGGTCAAGCGAAGGCCCCATCAACCAACTGAGCGTAGGTTTGCCATCCACGAACATCTTCATGCTGATGCCGGTCATGAACCAGTTCAGATTCATCACCAACGTCATACGGATGATGCTCACGCCGCCGGTTTCAAAGAACCCAGTGAAATTGTGGGGGTTTTCTACCACGTAGCGCACCTTCCCCACTGCACCATAGGCATTAAAGCTCTTGGTACGGGGTGGGCGTACCTCTTGGTCAGGGGGAACACGGAAGGCATCGAATAACCAAGGATGCCACGACGTTTTGACGTAGCTCATGATGACATTTGGCGTAAAGGCGTTGGGGGGGAGTGATTCGTAAGGCGTGGCTTGCATCACACCCCACATTATATCGCGCTTTTTTTCAGCACTGGCTTGCTTGTATTCGTCGGATAAGATCATTGTTGCCGCTTGGTGCAACGTCATCTGTTTGATTGCCAATGGAATTGCCCCCCAGTTTGATAGTCGGAACGATTGTGCAGAGAGATAAACACTGGTAAAAACCTCATGAAAACTATAACGGGAAAAAGATTTCTGGGCAAGTTTTATGCCTCAAGAGGGATAGCGCATCAAACAATTGTTGCTCTGTTTCGGTATGTGTCAAGGGTTTGAAACAACTTCCTGAAAAGATTAAGTGAGAAC
>JBMOFU010000339.1:0-4179 GCA_049318725.1 Phototrophicaceae bacterium
GCGCCATGCCCCTACGGTGAAATCCTCCGTTTTTGCACAACGCGATTGCCCTGCGATTGCGCGCAGGTCGGTTGCCCGCAAACTGCCAACCCGCGCTACAATAGAGGGGGTGCATAATAACGTACAGAGGCGGATTTCATGGTCAGTGTGGACAACCTTAGCGGCAAGACCCTTCGGCAGTACGAACTCCGCAAGTTGATTGGAACGGGCGGTATGGGGGCGGTCTATATGGCCTTTCAACCCTCACTCCAGCGCGAAATTGCCATTAAGGTGCTGCCGAACAGCATCGCCGCTGATCCGCAAGCCGTTGAGCGCTTCAACCGTGAGGCGTTGGTGTCAGCCTCGCTAGAACATCCGCACATCGTCCCAGTGTACGATTACGGCACAGAGGGCGACATCAACTTTGTGGCGATGCGCCTGCTCAGTGGCGGCTCTTTGGAACAACGGATGCGCTACCTTGAGCAGGGCAAGATGCCCCTGCCGCAGATAGATGTTGTCATCCGCATTTTGTCAGAGGTTGCCGCTGGCCTAGATTACGCCCACCAAGAAGGCGTGATCCACCGAGACATTAAAGCCAGCAATATCATGTTTGACAAGCACGGCACCGCCTTTATTGTGGACTTTGGCATTGCACGGATTGCCGAACTGACCAGCCACCTGACCGGCACTGGAACAGCGTTAGGCACGCCCGCGTATATGGCTCCAGAGCAGTGGCGTGGAGACACCCCCTTGCCCGCCGCTGACCAATATTCGCTAGGGTGTATGGCCTACCTCCTGTTGACGGGCGCACTTCCGTTTACAGCGGCAAACCCCTATGCGTTGCTGCAAAAGCACACCCAAGAGTTACCGCCACCGCTCAAGTTACACCGCGACGACCTGCCCCCTGCCCTAGAAGGCGTCATGGAGCGCGTGTTAGCCAAACGCAGCGAAGACCGCTTCCCGTCGTGTGTGGCCTTTGTGCAGGCGCTAGAAGCCGCCGCACGCTACAACATCCCCGCGAACGCAGGGAGCATAGTGCCAGCCCGCCCGCAGGCGCTTGCCCAAGCCGCCGCGCCCGAAGAACCCGCCGCGCCGACGATTCAGCCGCCGCTCAACCCCAACGAACAATTACGGGATGTCATGCGAGTGCTGTTTGCGCGTGCCTATGGCCGTACTAGCTCCCCGCTCAAGCGCAAAGTGGCCTACAAGTATTTTTCACGCGCCGACGGCGACCAACTGCAAACCGTGTTGCTGCAAGATTTCATTCGCGGCGGCTTTGCCGAAAATGTGCTGCGTGCCATCTACGGAGACACCTTTGACGGGCTGATGCTCCACCTGCGCGGGGGGGACGTTGCCCGCGTCCGCGAATTGATCCACCAAACCCCGCTGGACGGAGCAGCGCTGGCGGGCTTGCTCACCCAAGATTACCGCTCTATCAGCAGCAATAACCGCATTAGCCTTGTTCGCGTGCGCGACGACCAAAGCGACCATGCCACCGTCTCTTTGATGCAGCAGGCGCAGGGCGGCCAAGTGGCAGACATCGTGCGCGCTGTGTTCAAAAACACTGGAGACACCCACGCTGCCGGGATGACCTATCTGCACAAACTGAAAAGTGCAGAAACGATCCCCGTGCTGTTTGAAATCGCGCACGATGCCACCTCTAGCACACAATCCCGCATTGAAGCCATTGAACTGATCGCTGTTCAGGGGGATGCCAAACAGATTGCGGCGTTGAAGCAACTGGCGCGCCAAGATGACGCCGTGCGCGTGCGCGGCGCGGCAATTGTGGCAATCATCCAGCTTTCTGGCACGATAGACGGCATTGTCGAGGGCTTCGTGAAGGTGTGGGGGGCGGTCAATGAGTCGTTGGCCTATGAATCGCTGGCGCAGTTTGCCGACAGCCAAGACTATGACGACATCCTGCGGGTGATGGTCAACAACGAACAGCCCGAAGACCGCCGCCGCACCGCTGCGGCGGTCTTGGCGATGAGCGGCCAAACCGACTACAGCCTGCCGATTGCGCGCTTCTTAAACGAAGAAGCCCAAGCCAAAGAGCGTTGGCGCGCCTTCATCACCCGCGAGAGTGAGAATGCCACGCCCGCCTTTACCGACTTGTTCGCTAAAACGTTGCGTAACTTGACCAACCAGACCTTGCTCCAACCGGCCACCAAACAGACCTTCCAGACGCTAGAACTGTTGATGGTGGCGTTGATCCGCTTGGGCAACGAGCGCGCTATGGAAGCGCTTGGCGGGATCAAAGGCAACACACGGCTGGATGCAAAAATCCGTGAGGCGGCAGACAAGGCGCTCATGAAGATTCAACAGCGCCGCAGCGGGTAAGCGAGACGGGCGTAGGGACGCCATAGGTGGCGTCCGTCTTTGCTTAAGGCACATACAGCGCCCCAGAATTCAGGTTATGTTCCAGCACCTTGACAATGGCTTCCGTGCGGCTTGTGACGCCTAACTTGCCAAGCACATTGCTAACGTGCGTCTTGGTCGTGGCAAGGCTAATCGTCAAGAGCATGGAAATCTCGTTGTTCCCCATGCCTTTGACCATCAACCCCAACACTTCGCGCTCACGGGGGGTCAACCCCTCAAAAAAGGTGTGCGTCCCTTGCGTGGAGCGTACCAGAATGTTGGTGACTTCTGGCGCAAAGGTCGAAATTCCGTTTTTGGCAGCACGGATGGCATTCGCAAGGTCATCTGCTGGAATCTTTTTGAATAGATAGCTCACCGCGCCGGCCTCTAGCGCGTCTTTAATCAGGTTTTCTTGCCCAAAGCTGGTCAGCGCAATAACCTGTATTTCAGGGAAGTCATGGCGGATTAAGCGCGTGGTGCTGATGCCATCCATAATCGGCATAAGCAAATCCATCAAGACAATATCGGGGTGTTTTTCGGCACATTGGGCTAAGGCTTCTTTGCCATTAGACGCTTCCCCAACCAGTTTCAGGTCTGGGTAGCTCATCAAAAACACCGCTAACCCCTTGCGTAGCATGGCGTGGTCGTCCACAATCAAAATCCGAATCGGCGTTAGCACATTGATTGTGGGTTCCTCTATGACATTTAGGCGGGTATCTGTCATGAGCTTTGCCCCTCGTCGGCAGCAACCACCCAAACGACTTTAATCAATGTGCCTTGCCCCTCATGGCTGATGATTTCCATCACGCCCCCGATGTTGTCAACACGCTCTTTCATAATAATTAACCCCAAACGCCCTAAACTTGTGTGATTTGGATCAAACCCACGCCCGTTGTCTTGAATGGTGAGTTCAAGTTGTTGGGCAGTGCTATTCAGGGTGACGTCTACATGGTTGGCAAGCGCGTGTAAGGCGACATTATTCAGCGCTTCTTGAACCACCCGATAGATCGTGAAGTGTACCGCCGGGGGAACCACCACTTGAGCAATAATCTGTACCTGAATGGCGATCCCCGTGCGGCTGGTCATAATGTTACTGACTTGGGTGATGAGGTCGCCTAATTTTGCGTTGGTGAGCGAAAGCGGGTGAAGCTCTAACAACAGCGAGCGCATTTCTTCTAGTGCATTTTGTGAAAGCTGGTGCAACGTGGCTAGGCTACCGCGTGCGGTCACTTGGTCAATTTCCCAAATGACGGGTAAGCGCTCGGTAATCAGGCTCATTGACCATAACGTCTGGGAAATCGTATCGTGCAGTTCATTGGCGATTCGGTTGCGTTCGCCCAGCACCGCCGCACGTTTGGCACGGTCTAGCAGGCGGGCATTTTGGATGGCGATGGCGGCTTGGTCGGCAAAGGTTTGCAACTGGTCGGCATGGGCTTGCGTGAAAAAGCCCGGCGTGGCGCTATCCAACGACAGGAAGCCCAAAATTTCATGGTTAGACTGGATGGGCGCAATGACATTGGAGTTCACCCAATCTAAATCGGGGAAGCCAATCCACATCGCTGAGGTATTGGTGTTGGCGATTGCCATCGGTTTGCCGATGTCCATCAACTGCTGCAAGACCGCCAGTTTAGCCACTGGGATGCGCTGGTTAAGCCACTCTTTTTCCTGTTCTTTTGCGATGTACCCGCGTTGGCGCACCACATGCACAAGGTCAGATTCCACCAACAAGACATTCGCCCCGTCATAGGGCGTCACCCGCCCTACGGTATCGAGAATGTGATCTAAGATTTTATCTAAATCCAGCGTGCTGCTCAAAGTCGCTAGCGTATCCCGCAAGGCTTC
>JBMOFU010000340.1:0-4173 GCA_049318725.1 Phototrophicaceae bacterium
GGCGGATTTACATGCGGGCATCTATCCCCCTGCTTGCCTTACATCGGGGTGAGGTCGCGCCAGTTTTGGCCGACCCGCGCTTCTGCCTTCAGCGCAGGGTCTAACGGATAGGCGTTTTCCATAATCGAAACGACCTGTTGCGCGGTTTCTTCAACGTGGTCTTCTGGCACTTCTAGCAACAATTCGTCATGCACTTGTAGCAAAATCCGTGCGCCGTTTTGCCGCGCCAATAGCCATTGATAGACGTTTATCATGGCAACCTTCATGATGTCGGCGGCAGTGCCTTGAATCGGCATATTGATCGCCTCACGCTCCATCCGCGCAGATTCTACGGCATTGGTCGCACTGGCAAAATAGCGCCGCCGCCCAAAGAGCGTTTCAACGTAATTGTCGGCGTGCATCTTGGCTTTGGTCTCTTTGATGTAGCGCTCTACCTGCGGCAATTGTTGAAAATAGGTCTTGATAAAGCGGTCGGCTTCAGCCATCGTCATTTCGCTGTCACGCGACAAACGAAACGCCCCCATCCCGTATAGTAGGCCGAAGTTCACCCGCTTGGCAAAGCTCCGCATGGCATAGGTCACTTGATCGAGTGTGACGCCGTTCACAATCGCGGCGGTGGCGGCATGGATGTCTTGCCCGTCGGCAAAGGCGCGCTTGAGGTACGGTTCGTCGGCCATATGCGCCATAATCCGCAGTTCAACCTGACTGTAATCCACCGAAAGCAAGCGGTAACCATCAGGCGCGATGAAGGCATGGCGCACTTCGCGCCCGACTTCCGTCCGCACGGGGATGTTCTGTAAGTTCGGGTTGCTGCTGCTCAAGCGCCCCGTAGAGGCAATCGTCTGGTTGAAGTCGGTATGGAGCCTGCCCGTGTAAGGGTTGACCAGTTGCGGCAGCGCGTCTACATACGTCCCCTTGAGCTTGGTCAATTCGCGCTGCTCCATGATCTTTTGCAAGATGGGGTGGCCGGTGTCTTCGTAGAGCCGCTCTAGCACATCCGACGCGGTAGAGTAGCCATGCACGGTTTTCTTGAGTCCGGTGCGCGGCAAGCCCAATTTGCCGAACAGCACATCATTCAACTGGCGCGGACTATTGATGTTAAATGAGCCATAGCCGCCGCTGTTGGCGAAGATGTCTTCTTCGATCTTCTTTAGCTCCCCCTCTAGGCGCGTGCTGAGCGTATTCAGTTGGGCGCTGTTGATGAGGACGCCCGCGGCGCGCATTGCCACCAACACCGGAACCAGCGTCATTTCTAGGGTTTGGAAGATCGTCCAAGAGTCGGGGTGGGCTTGCAGCGCGGTGTAGAGCGGCTCGACCAAGCGCCATGTGATCCCGGCGTCTTCGGCGGCGTAGGGGGCGGCCTTGCTCACCGGAACCGCCGCCATCGTGATTTGATTTTTCCCCTTGCCGATTAACTCGGTGATCTGTTGCATCCGCACGCCTTTTTCGCTAATCAGCTTCGGGCGTAGCGCCAACCGATCTAGCCCTAAATCGTTGCTGCGGTTGTCGCGCATCCACTCGGCAATCATCGTGTCAAACGTCACAGGGGTGACCTCTAGCCCGTAGCGCCCCAAAATCAACAGGTCATAAGCGGCGTTATGCGCCACTTTGGGGATGTTCGGGTCAGTCATGGACGGGCGCAACGCTTCGATCACGGTGGCGATGGGCAGTTGGTCGGCGGTGTCGTCCACATGCCCAACCGGGATGTAGTAGCCGTTTTCACCGTCTACCGCCAGCGAAATCCCCACAAGGTCAACGCGCATCGCGTCAATCCCTGTGGTTTCAGTGTCAAAGGCAATCTGCTTGGCCTGCTGGAGCATGGTTGCCACCTGTGCCAGCCCGTTTTCGCTACGTACCACGTAAGGCTTGATGAGCGACCCTGCCTTTGCTGCCCCCCCTTCTGGCGCGGCAAAGGCCGACGGGTCAGAAAATGCCCCCGCTGCGACTTCATCAGCACTGATGTCCTCTACTGGGAACATTGCCATTTGTTCCCCGCTGTCTTGGGGCATAGTGCTTGCGGCAGTTTCGCCATAGATTGCCGTCTGGAACTGTTGGCGCATGGTACGGAAGCCGACTTCATCAAAGAAGGCCATCACGGCGTTGGGGTCAAAGTGTTCAGCGCGGCAATCTTCTAGGGTCAGGTCAATATTCAGGTCGGTGATGATCGTTGCCAGCTTGAGGCTCATAAATGCAGAATCGCGCCCGCTTTCCAGCTTTTTGCGGAGCGCGGGCTTGCTCACTTGGTCGAGCTGGTCGTAGACGGCCTGCAAACTGCCGAATTGTTTGATGAGTTCGGCAGCGCCTTTTTCCCCAATGCCCGGCACGCCGGGGATGTTGTCGGAGGTATCGCCCTGTAACGATTTGAGGTCAACCAACTGCGGCGGCTGTAACCCATACTTCTCATGGAAGGCGGCTTCATCGTACAGTTTGGCTGCTCCAAACGGGCGGAACAGGTAGACTTCAGTGTTGGCCGTGAGCAGTTGCAGCATGTCACCATCACCAGAGATGATGCGCGTTTGGACGCCTTTGCCGTCGGCTTGGCGGGCAATTGTGCCAATGATGTCGTCGGCCTCATAGCCGTCTAGCGCAAGGTGCGGCACGTTGAAGGCCTCTAGCATTTTCCAAATCCACGTCACCTGTGGCTCAAAGTCCTCTGGGGGGTCATCACGGTGAGCTTTATACTGCGGATACAAGACTTCGCGCCCGCTCAGGCCGCGATCAAACGCCACGGCCAGATATTCGGGCTTGTCCTTGAGGATAATATCCATGATCTGACGGGTAAAGCCGATGACTGCGCCAATCGGCTCGCCATTGGGGGTGGTGAGCGCTTGATTTTTCATCGCGTGATAGTGGCGGAAGGCCATCGAATAGCCATCAATGAGGTAGAAATGGGGTTTGGGGGGCATCGCGCTCACCTTCTGGACTCAAGAACGTTTGAGCGATGATTGTACCACGAGTCGGTAAGGGCGCAACCGTTTGCGCCCTACGGACAAAATCCGCAATTTTGTTAGAACATCTTTTGCGTTAGGGCATTATCAATGAGCGTTTGGCTTGCTTGATGAAGCCGTTCTTGCACATCTTCCTTGAGGCGGTAGCGCGTGGGGGGAACAAACTTCACCCCACGACTGTACTGCCCGCTGGCAAGATCATTGCCAAGCAGGGTTAGCGCTTCGTCGGCGGCCTGTGGTGGATCAATGGCGAACAGTTCGCCAACAGTGGCGTTGATAAAGCGGAACCATGCGGGCATTTGCGTGAACAGGTTGCTGCGCACATAAAACGGCCCATAGTTGTAGTAGCGCACCTGCGGATGGTGACGCATAAAGCGCAAGGCGAACAAGTCGTTAGCCACAGACTCTTGCATTAACGCCACTACCCCCTGATAGAACTTTTCCCCATTGAGGTTGTCGAAATCTAGCGGCAAGGGCATCGTGCCAGCCGCAGACACGCTCAAAATGCGGCTGGTGCTGTTGAAGTGGTCAAGCAAACGGTAGGTGAGGTGATGACGGGCAAGGTATTGTACGGCAAACACCGTTTCAATACCTTCTGCCGTTAGCGTACGTTTGGGAAGCATCACCCCTGCAGCATGAACGAGCAGGTCTATCTTCGGCCAGCACTGCCGCACTTGTTCGGCAAGTTGTTCCACTTGCTGCATTAAAGACAGGTCAAACGTGGCAAACTCTGGGGAGGCGCTTGGGTGAATTGCCCGAATTTCTTCTAGCACACGTTGGGCTTTTTGGGGGTTGCGCCCCACTATCAGGATTTGGGCGCCGCCGCGTGCCAAGCCTAATGCAATCTGTTTGCCGATGCCGTCCGTGCTGCCTGTAACGACAGCGAACTGTGCTTTAAATCTGTCATGGGTGGGTTGTTCATGCATGGGGTCGGTTGCTAAAGCCCTTTGGGAGTAGGGGGGCTTTGGGGGAGCTGCCACGCCGCTTCTGCTAAAGTGGGATCAGTTTGTTTGATGAACGTGACGGCTTCCGCTAAAGAAGCGACTGTGCGTACATTGAGTTTGATGAACTGTGCGGCAATGGCGGCAAGCATGGTGGTAAGGGCTTTGGGGCGGTTGATGTCAATTTGCCAATTGAGTAGATTCACCAAGCCAGAAGCCTGCGTTAGGGTTTGTAAATCCGCCAGAGAGAACTCGACTTTTGTCAATTCAAGGCTATTGCTGAT
>JBMOFU010000341.1:0-4169 GCA_049318725.1 Phototrophicaceae bacterium
TTAAGTGGTGGCAAGAATCTCAAACCCGATTATACTATTAACATTCCATAGGATGTAAGCCATAAATCGTCGCTGGGCAGCGGAGCTATCACGCATGAGTTACATCGACACTTGGCGCGGACGCCTGAAAGACGACCTGAACCAGTTTGCACCGCTGGCGAAGGATCGCCCGCACCTTGACCCGATCCACAGCTTGATTGGGGCGGCACTGTGTTGCCGTGTTTTACCTTGGCCGTTAGTGTAGTTTTTGACATCTAACCTAGGGGAAAGCGAATGACCGATTTCATCACCGCAATGATTGGCGGCGTGATTGTCTTGATAGTGGGGGCACTCATTTTGATTACCTTTATCCGGCGGCGGAATACTACCAGCGGAAGCTACCCTCCGGCTCGCCCATGTAGCAGTCGCCCCCCCCTGGCACAACCGATTTTTATAGGGAAATGGAGCGGATTGAACAACAAGACCCCTCTTAGGCGGAGGGAGAAGTGGGGGGGAGGTGCTGGGGAAAGTTGACCTTGTACGACGATATTCAAGACCCTACCGCGCCAAAGCCGCCAAACGCATATGCTAAAATTGCTTACACACTATACCTGCGCTATGGTGACCGCATCATTCGTCCAGAGGCTGTCAATGTTTATCGCTATGAACAACCCACCCAACAGGAGTAACTCCCTATGAATAGCCCAGTCTTTGGTATTGACCTTGGCACCACCTATAGTTGTATTGCCTATGTCGATGAGTACAACCGGCCTACCGTCGTCCCTAACAGCGCCGGAGATTTAACCACCCCTTCAGTTGTGCGCTTTGATGGCACTGAACGCATTGTTGGCCGTGAAGCCAAACAAGCCATTATGCTTTTCCCTAACGAAACCGCTGAACTGGTCAAGCGCTCAATTGGCAAAAAGGGGCAGTTTCAATTTTTTCATGACGGGCGGCAAATTAGCGCCGAAGAAGTATCCTCTTACGTGGTGAAAAAGTTAGTCAAAGATGCCAGCGAAGCCACCGGCCACGACATCAAAGATGTCGTCATTACTTGCCCGGCCTACTTTGGCGTTGTAGAACGTGATGGCACTCGTTTGGCTGGCGAGTTAAGTGGCCTTAACGTGCTGGCAATCATCAATGAACCCACTGCCGCCGCCTTCTATTATGGCACGTTGGAACAAAACAGCACCAACAGCCAAACCCGCCAAACCGTTTTAGTCTATGACCTTGGCGGCGGCACATTTGATGTGAGCATTATGCAAATTGACAGCAGCAGTTCGGTGATTTTAGCAATAGGCGGGGATGATACCCTAGGTGGGCGCGACTGGGACACAAAAATTGTAGAGTATTTCATTGACCAATGGGTACAATCCACCGGGTCAAGCGAAAACCCTAACGATTCAGTTGAAACCATCCAAGACTTCTATATCAAAGCCGAACACGCCAAACAAATCTTAACCATCATCGCTAAAACAGACATCTCCCTGACCCATAACATTGGGCGCGCACGAGTCACCCTCACCCGTGACAAATTTGAAGAACTCACTGCTGGCTTGCTAAGCAATACCATTGCCCTTACCCAAAAAACCATTCAAGAAGCCATCGCCTCGCAAAAAATCAGCTCACAAAATGACATCCAGCGAATTTTGCTAGTGGGCGGCAGCAGCAAAATGCCCCAAGTGATGCAAGCGCTTAACAAAGCCTTCCCCAACATCGAAAAACAACTTTTTCGGCCTGATGAATCGGTGGCACTGGGCGCAGCCGTCTATGGGCAAAAGTTGCAGCTTGGTCAGCAGATTATTGATAAAATAGACACCGCCACTCTGGAACAAATCGCTAAATCCACTGGTAAAGCGGTGGAAGAGATCACCCCAGAAGACCTGCCCACCAAAACCTTTAACGACGCTGCCACTAAGGTAGCCAACGAGACCGGGTTGGCCCTCCTACGCATCACCAACGAACCACTTGCGTCGCCTGCCCCGCTCCCTGCCCTGGCAAACCGGGGAATCCCGGCGAGCGCGCCTGCCCCCCGTGCTAATTTTTCAGCGTTTTACCCCACGGATGCCATCCCCAATCAGCGCTATGGGCTGTATATCTATGCGCACACTTCCGAACAACTGGCGACCATCCAAGCGGATGCCGCCAAGTTCAAGGATGAGCTTGGCGGTGAGGTCAACACGCCGCGCACAGCTAGACAATCTGCGGCGCTGGAAATCGGCACACCCATCACAGTGATTCCAGAGTGTAACGGGCTAGAGTTCGACCCGCCCACCCTCACAAGAAAATGGCATGGCGACTGGACGCGCTTCGGCTTTGAGTTCCGCCCCACGCCCAACGCCATTGGGGATATCTTATTCATCCGTGTATCGGTGCAGGTGAGTGGCATCGAAATTGCCCACATCAAATGTGCGGTGGAAGTCAACGCCGCGCCAGATGTTCCTGTTGTTGTGGCCGTGCCAGAGGTCAGCAATCCGTTAGCGGCGGCCAAGTACCGCAGCCGAAGCGCCACGCTCTACCAACGGATATTTATCTCGTATTCCCGTAAAGATAGCCGCATCGCCCACGCCTATAAACTGGCGCAACAGGCCGCCGGGAATGAGGTGTTTATTGATGTAGACGGTCTGCGCGCCGGGGAAGATTGGCGGGCGGGCTTGGCGCAGGCCATTGACCAAGCCGATATTCTGCAACTGTTCTGGTCAGAGCATTCTGCCGCGTCGGATTACTGCCGCTATGAGTGGGAATATGCGCTAGGGTATCGCTGTCCAGATGCGCAGTGTGCGGGGTTCATCCGCCCGGTGTACTGGCAAAAGCCGATGCCCAAAGTTCCCACCGAACTGGGACATTTGAATTTTAAGTATGTGCCGTTGGATGCAGCGCCAAACGAGCCACCTGCCCCATAGCGAAATCGGGCGACCTTCCTCATCGCCACGCAGATCATCGCACAGGTACTCAAAATGGCCGGGGGATGACACCCTATTACACCGGATTCACCGCGCTCCGCAACGCATCACGGGCGCGGTTGAATGCTATTTCCGCCGCTGGAATCAAGCCCACATCGGACACCGCCCCATCGGATACCCAATCATCGAGCGCGACCAGCGTTTGATCCATTGCGGCGTGTAAATCAGCCACCCCCTGCACCACTTCCGCTGAGGCACACGGCGGCGGGTCGGGGAAGTCAGCGCCGAAAGCATCCAGTGCCGCCATAATCTGATTGAGGCGCTCACCGGGCATCGTGCGTGAAGCCAGCGACGAGAGCCGCACGAACTCATCCAGCGACGTGTTCTGGACGCTCCACCACTGCTGCACAGTTTCGGGGGTGCAGTCATCGGTGGGAATCAAGGTCGGCAGCGTTTCGATGATTGGAATAGTGTCCAGCGTATTCGAGCGGGCGAAAAACCAAAATCCCGCCAGTGCCAAAAGCAGTGCGATTCCGACCAGTCCCAACACGGGAATCAGCGGGAATCCAGCGGATGAGGGCATTTCAGCCAGCTTGCCCTCGACTTCGGCCAACAATTGCGCGGCTTTAGGATGATCTATGCCCACAAGGATTTTTCGAGCCTTGCCCCATTCGCCTTTCTCAATATGAGCGCGGGCTTGCTGAATCTGCTGACGAAGCTGTATCCCATCGGCCATGTGATTTTTCCCCTAGTTAGCTTGAAAAAGGACTGCGAAAGCTGCCCCGTCCGCGCTTGCGGGGCGGCAGATCATGTGGACGGGCGTCGGATGGGGTGCTGATGGCTTCCCAATCTAGTGAGCGAGCGCCATGTAATGCTGCCCACAATCGAGCGTCGTCCAGCACGGTCTGGGCGGGATATTCGCGGGACATTGCCGTAAATTGCGCCGCGATCTGCTGGAGCGTGGGCAGCGTGTCGGCGGGTGAGTGCATAAGGACGACCTGCACCCCATCCGACTGCGCCAACAAACTGGCAGAATCTCCCGCGACGGCCTGAATCTGTAGGGTTGTGCCGTCGAGAATCGTCAACTGCGGCGGTGGCGTGATCTTCGGGGTCGGCAAATCGCTGTCCCACAGGCCGTAAGTCACCAAGCGTGACACATCCAGCGCTGCGAATATGCCCGCCGGAAGCGCCCGCCGTTGGTCAGGGGTGAGGTGCTGTTCGGCTTCGCGCAACCGCAACATCAGATAAATCGGCCAGTAACGGTAGGTCAAGCGGGCTTGTGCGCGC
>JBMOFU010000342.1:0-4153 GCA_049318725.1 Phototrophicaceae bacterium
CTAACGCCAGCGGTAAGCCGATAAATATACCGCCTACGCTCAAGGTCAGGCCAAATACAGGCAGTAGTAACCCAAGCGTCAGCAATGCCAATCCCTGCCAACGACGCTGTTGTAGGAATAGTGCGGCAAAGGCAAATGGAATGACCCGTCCCAAAAAGAGTGCCAAGTTGTTTGGGGAGCCGTAAATCCCGGCCATGCGCGGGGCATCGCCCTCTGCACGGATAATCCCCTCACCCCCCCAATACAACCCAAGACTGACAATTGCCACCACTAAGCCTGTAATCACAAACGTCTGGACGAAGCGACGAATTGCCAGTTCCCCGCGAATCGTCGTGCGGAACATCGCGTAAAACAGCATTGGCTCGATGACCATCACGCGCAATTCGGTGATGGCCGGGCCACGGTAGCGCGTCCAGACCAATGAGAGGCAGGCCAACAGTCCATAGGCCAACACAATGTAATCTGAGGCACTTAGGCGTAAAGGCGGGGGCAAAGGGGAGTCAGTTGCTTGCCCACGATACCTGCGCGCCCAACTGACCAGCCCCTTCAAACCCCATGCCGCCACACATAACAAGAGTGTGATTTCGGCCATCGGGAAGAAGCGCAGGTACAACTCCACGGGGAATAAAAAGAACGGCGCCCACAAGATCACCAGCATGAGGCCAACTTCTAGCCGATGGTAGATCACCACAAACAAAATCAATGCAGCCGCCAACGCCAACAGAAATGACGGCGCAAGATAGATAAATCCCGCAGTCAACAACGCCAGCGGCAGGGATACACTATCACGGCGGAAGATTGTCGGTAAGCTATCACCCAATGAGAGCGCCACACCCAATAGAAGCAATAACGATGCCACCACACCAAGCGCAAATTGCCCAGCAAATTGCAACGGCTTAAGTAGATTTATCAGCGTTGACCACCATACCCCTAGCGGAAATCCGTGTAAGGCGATGCCCGTAGCGAATAGACCGACGAAAGCGGTTGCCCACGCCAACCCGATTTGTTGAACGTAGGGGGCGTTCAAATCTCCAGCACTAACCAGATACCCGACCAATGCCCATTGATCCCAACCGCGATCTGCGGTGAGCGTGAGCTGATGTTCCGCAAGAGGAAGGCGCTCTGCTACGGTCACGGGGAGGACTGCTGTATCCAGCGTTTCGCTCGTCAAGACGATATAGGGGTTGCCTGCCGCATCGCGTGGGAGCGCCCCTAGCGGGCTATCGTCTACACGCGGATACAAATACCCTACATAATCGCCTTGACGCAATAACAGGCCAACCTGACTGCCGTAAAAGCGGAATTGCAGATGGCTGTCATTGATCCAACCAATGTCAGCGCCGAGTGTGCCAAACGTCCACACGCCTGTGTACTCGGCATATGGGCTATCTGGCGGATATAGTCCATTCTGCGGGAGGGCTAACGGGGCGTGCGTCTGCAAACCCTGTAAAAGTGGGCTGGCTTGCCCATCTGAATTGACAAGGGCAAAGCCCCATTGCGGATCATCAGCAGGGACGTTCGGTTGCCAGTGCGTAAGGATCATCCCGGCCATCCACGGCCATTCACGCTCGGCACGGGCAAACGCGCTTAGGGTATAGTCTGACTGTTGTTCAGCAGTGACTTGCCCCCATACCGAATCTGCACCCTGCCAACTTTCTGGCAGGCTATTCCAGCCCCACTGTGACGCCCAGATTGCTTTATCGGCGTCGCCATTTGCCACCATAATTTCCCGCAGGCGCACCACCCGCGAAAAATTGAGCCGTTCTAGGTCAACCAAACGGTCAGTGGGGGGCAGGTCAAAACCGTAGAGTTTGGCCGCCACCCCATCAAAAAAGTCATCGGTACCCAGCATATATAACGCTTCAAGGTAATCCCATTCGTTGATGTTCAACGGGCCAGTTTGTTGTGTGGGCGCAAACCCGGCGGTGATGACTGTTGCATTGGCGTCATAGCTGTGAACAGCGCCATAACCCGCCTCTAGCAAGGCGGCATAGTCGGTCACGCGAGGTTCTAGTCCACCCCACGCCGCTTGTAAGTTGGGTTCATCCCAAATTTGGTACACGTCTATGGCTTGGCCGTAACGCTGCGTGAACGCGGCCACGAATACCCCAAACTGCGCGGGATCAACAGGTGGGGCAGTGATTGAATCTGGTGCGCGAGGGTCACGCGCCCATGTAGGGGTATTGACAAACACCGCCATCCATTGCAGGGTTTCATACGGGCGTTTGGCCTCGATCCATTGATCCCATTGTGACCAATTGTAGCTGCCTTGTTCGGCTTCAAGGGTTGCCCAGTCCACTGTTTGGCGTACCCATGTGATGTCTGCCTCAGCCATCTGTCGAAATTGCACATCCAGTTCTTCAAGCGTGTATTGTTCCAGCACCACATTCACCCCGCGCAACGGCACACGGTAGGGCAGGGCAGCCGCAGTAAACGGATTCTCATACCCGCGCAATGCTTCAGACTGGCTTTGGCGGGTGGCTAACGCTGCAACGATCCCACTACAAAGCACCCATAGCCCTGCGAATAAAAGTAAAAATCGTCGTGTCATGGCATCCACACTGGGGTTGTTGCTGCACCGTCAAGCGTCAATTGTTGCGCGACTGCTGTCTGTACATCTAAAATCCACAAATTGCCCAAGTAGATAAAAGCAATCTGCCGTCCATCAGGACTCCATGCAAATTCCTGTGCAGTCAAGCCAGACTGTTGTTGGCTTTCAGGGAAAATAGCACGGGCATTGCTGCCGTCACGGTCAGCGATGATAAGGTCATATTCCCCATTGATGCTGTTGAACGGGTCACGGGCGCGCAAGTAGGCCAGATACCCGCTCGGCAAGTCACTGCCGGGAAGGGTATTCACCGCCGAGTAACGCGGCGATGACCAGATGCCAGAGTTTTCGACAATTGGGGTACTGAAGGAACGATCTGGTGCAACAACGGCCACACTAAAGGCGGGGCTAGTTTCGGGCGGGTAGTTGCCAATCGCCACATGGACGGTGGTGGCAATTCGGCTGTCATCCGGCGACCAAGATACTCCCGCCCGCCATGACCACGATTGACGTGTGTTGAACACGGGATACTCAACCAATGTCTGGAACGTGCCAGTGGTGAGGTCAACTAGCCCCATCGAATCAGCACGTACCCATGCCAACTGCTCCCCACTGTTCGACCACTGAAAATGGGTTCCCCACCAACTATATAGCCCAAAGGAAGACGGCTCAATCAGTTGCTCAATGCGGAGGGATTCGCCAGTGATCGGGTCAAAACGCATCGCCCATAGGTCATTGTAGGCGCGCCAGCCGGGGGCAGTTTCGCTGGCTTCTGCTGTAGAGTAGCTGATGGTATTCTCTAGGCCGGGGATCCAATGGGCTTGTAGGACGTTCTGGGGTACCAGTTGTACCAAGCGCGGTTCGGGCGCGTCAAAGTCGCTGGCAACCCATAGCGTATTGGCAAACCCAACGCCACCGTCAGATGCTGCATTGGCTAATTCGCGGCTAAAGAGCAAGGCTTGCCCCTGCGGAGCCAGCGTAAACACCACTTCGTCTAAGTCCCCGTTGGTGGTGATCGGGCGCTTGTTGCCGCTATTGCCGCGAATGACCCAAGCATTCCCATTGCTGATGTACATCAACGTACCGTTGACCGCTACTGGGTCAATCTGACCACTAGGCCCTACATAGACGATTTCATCCTGCGGTGCTTGCAACACGATTCGGCTAGTTTCAACTGGGGTTTGCTGCACATCATTTTCAGTCCGCACACGGTAACAAATTTGCTCGCGGCCATTCTGCCCCGCCTGACCGATGCGTTCTTCGCTAGGGGCAAGCCCTTCGTTGAATACTGTTTGACGACGATAGGGCAGTTCGGTTTCATCGCAGCGCGTTTCTTCGATGACACGCACTACTGTGACGATCATGCCGCTAGAAATTTGGGTGAAGGGTTGCGGATTCACGCGATCTAGGTCGCTGAGTTCTACAGCGGCATCCTCTAAGAATTCACCAACCGTAACAGGGATCAAGTAAGAGAAGGTGCGCTCACGACCATCGGCAACCAGCGTCACCAATAATTCTGGCTCTGGGGTACTGGTGGTACAAGCGCTAATCCCGTACAGAAGCAAGAGTGTGAGGGAAATCCAACGTGCTTTCATGGAATCTTTC
>JBMOFU010000343.1:0-4130 GCA_049318725.1 Phototrophicaceae bacterium
CAGCCGTACCCTGCGCGGCGGATTCGTAGACCTGTGCTTCTTCTTTTTCTTATCCGCTAACGGTAGGATGATGTTGTCGTCATTAGGTGGTGTAGATGAATCTATCATAATCCCTCCATTCACAGACGTGCGCCTGATTCGATCACCCTGTTCACTCACAGTATTGAGAGTGTAGCTGGCACAGATCAAGCTCATACCTGACAACCCTTACGGTAATATGAATTAGTGTTCCAGTATGCGGCAGATTGTTCATCGTTTGCTGGGTATCTCCTACTTTGTCATTACCCCATTTGCACCATACCCTTAAATCTTCCCAGTCCCAGTGATCGAAGTCATCAAGGTCAAAGAGGCTTCCTGTATAAGGGATCGCCAGTGCCTCAAACTCGTCATCAAAATACTGGCTATAGTGCGCCTGTACAGTGGCAACGTCATCGGCTGTCCAGCGGATCACCTCATACTGGTAGCCCCAACCGTCCTCACGCGCAGGTGGAACGCAACGGTACACCACTGTGCTAGGCCGATAGCGGGCGCTATATTCAATCCAAGATGCTTCGGGGTAAGGGTTAATTTGTACGACATAAACAATATAGATTGGGAAGATACAACATCCCAATAGCAGCAGCACCCCGACACCGATCCATAGCGACCACCGTCGGCGTCGTATCGCACACTTCTTTTTCTTCTTATCCTCTAGCGGCAGGATGCTGTTCTCGTCGTCGGGGATTGGCTTCAATGATAGGTTAGTCATCGTGTGTAGGGAATTTGACACTCAATGAAACAGAAATCAGGATTCCTATATGACCTGCTGATGACCGTTCCTTCGGTTAGCCGTTGACGCAAACTTGCCTGTTGTGCGGGAGCTAAGAAACACGGAATGCTTGCGGGGTCAAACGCTACGCTCTCCAAGTAGGTTGCATCATGAGGATTATCGTTCTTTTCGTAGAATGCCCGCACCGTCTGGACATCATCTGGCGTCCAACGAAGGGTAAATTGCTGCAACTCGAATGAATACGTGCCGAATCTACAACTGATGAGCAGTTCGCTAGGGCGGTAGTATGTAACAAATTCGGTGTAGTTTGCTTGCCAATTTGAAAAATTAAACGCAACGTAAGGCACCATAAACAGTATAAAACAGGCAACCAATATCGACAACGGAATCCAATACAGATTCTTCGGTGCCCGCTTCTTTTTCTTCTTGTCCTCTAACGGCAGGATGATGGTGTCGTCGGTCATTTAATCCGTCCAATGACGTGTCTGAATGAGCGTTCCATAGGGTGGTAGCTGTTCGATAGCGGCTAAACAGTTCTCACGACTATTTCCCCCGTAACGTTCCACCGAACAATGCCGTTCACCGTTCCATCCTTCATCTTCTTGTGTGGCGTCAAAGGAACTATAGATTACCCAGAAGAACTGTGGTCTTGCGCCATAGTAATCCTCAACGACTTCAAGTGAATCGGGCGTCCAGCGCAAGTAGAATTTAGGGCCAAGTGTGCCAGTCCCATAATAGGTGTCTACCAGTTGGCTAGGGCGGTAATGGTTTGCAAATTCATTCCATTGCCCTATCATGCTACGGTGAAACAGCCACAGGTAGGGGATGAGGCAAACTATTAACCCCACAACGACCGTGCCTGTAAACCATAGCGTTATAGCGCGACATCCTCTGAGCGGACTTATCTCAGGACACTTCTTCTTATCCCCTAACGGCAGGATGATGTTTTCGTCGTCGGGTGCGGTAGAATGCTCGTTCAAGGGTTGCTAACCTGCCCAATAGTCATGATAAGTGATGATGAGCGTTCCGTAATCAGGGAGTGCATCCAATGCTGCACGGTTTCGTTCCTCATGCATGTATGAACTACAAATAATCCCTGTTGTTCGGGATTCATCCACAGGGCGTAAGTCTACGTCATGAGGGTTCCCGATGCGTTGATAATAAGTAGCGATACGCTCAATATCGTCTGCCGTCCAACGGACGTAGTATTTAAACTGTATCTCTGCGCTTCCGCAGGATGAATAATCAACATAGACCACTTGACTAGGCCGATAGTGGGTAAAGAACTCCGTTACGGTGCCGATGATATTAGAGCCATAGGCTGTCCAGATAAAAGCCCCACAACAGAATAGGGGCATCATCAAAAGGGTGTGGACAATAATCCATATCTCGCGTGATAGACGGGTTGGGGTAGTCCGCTTGGGCTTATCCTCTAACGGCAGGATGATGTTTTCGTCATTAGGGGTGATTGGATGCTCGCTCAAGGCACATTCCTTTTGGGTTAACCTGACCAATATTCATGCTGAGTGACGATAATTATGCCGTAATTAGGGAGTGCATCCAATGCTGCACGGTTCCTTTCCTTATTCACGGAGGAATTACTACAATATATCCCTATTGTTCGGGATTCATCCTCACGGTAGAAACGTGCGTTATGAGGGTTCCCGATGCGTTGATAATAAGCAGCGACGCGCTCAATATCGTCTGCCGTCCAACGGACATAGTATTTAAGCTGTATCTCTGCGTTTCCGCAGGATGAATAATCAACATAGACCACCTGACTAGGCCGATAGTGGGTAAAGAACTCCGTTACGGTGCCGATGATATTAGAGCCATAGGCTGTCCAGATAAAAGCCCCACAACAGAATAGGGGCATCATCAAAAGCGTGTGGACAATAATCCATATCTCGCGTGATAGACGGGTTGGGGTAGTCCTCTTGGGCTTATCCTCTAACGGCAGGATGATGTTTTCGTCGTCCATGTTACCCCCCGCCCCCGCCGATGGCCTGTACCGTCGTCATCGCTTGCGCGCGCAGGTTGGTATTCAGCGACCAGTTGCCTGCCGCATCTGCTGCCCACACCGCGAACTCGTAGGTGCTGCCGGCCTGCCCGCTGTAGTCGGCTTGCGTATCAGTCGTATCCAGCCAAGTGAGCCACTCGCCGCCGTCTGCCCGCACCCACACAATGTAGCGCGCAATCCCGCCCGTGTCGGACGCATTCCAGCGCACGCTGAACGTCAACGGACTGATGGCAGGCAGCGCCTCTATCCCCGTAATCGGTGGGGTGAGGTCGGCCAGCGTGCCAAACGAATTGGAAGCGGGCGCGCCGTCGCCCAAAATCGAGCCAATTTGCCCCGGCAGCGGTACACGCGGCGTCACAACGGGGACGAGTTGCGGCGCAATCACCACCAACTCGTCGGGAGCAGCGGCGGCAAGCGAGGTGCTGAAATTCCCCTGTTCCACCATCATGAAGGTTGTGCCGCCGACCAGCGTCCCGACCAGTGAGGCGGCATCAATTGAAGGGGCGGCGGGCAACGTCACGACATACTCGCCGTTGATCGGCGTAATGGGGAAGGACAAATCGCCATAGCCGTAGACCATTGCGTTAGCGGTTTGCGCGCCCCAACGGGTGGTCACATCGCGTGGCAGGTCGTTCCACATGACGGTAATCCGTTCGCCGGGACGGATCAAGACGATGAACGTCGTGCCGTCGCCGCGTGTAAAGACCTGCCCATCGCTGAAATCCCCGTTGCCCAATATGCGCGCCATAGCGCGGTAGGCATCGGCTGCCGGGCGCGGCGTGCCGGGCTGGGGATGCTGGTTATAGCAGGTGTTTTCCCGCGTATTGCGGTACAGCCCAAAAGCGTCCCCCGCCACGCCGAACGTGTCCGGCGCATGGTTGCCGGGCGCGTCGCCACAGTCATCATACATCGCGTGCCAAAAGACCTTATCCGCGCCGGCGGCAAAGGCATAGGCGGGTGCTTGGATGGCGTAGGCGGCTTGTTGTTCCATCGTCACGCGGTAGCGCCGCACTGACGGATCATTGCCTGACCACGTATGGCCGGGATAGTCGTTCCACACAGGCGCGCCCATCTCGTTGTGCCAAATCGGGCGCGAAATCCCCACCGCCGCCAGCGATTCCTGCGCCGAATTGACCACCAAGTACGTCCGTCTTGGATTGCTGTAGCTGTGAACGCCGACAATATCCATGTACCAGTTATTGCGGGCGGCGTTCGGGTCTTGGGCATAGACCGCCAAGACGCTATCCAGCCAGTTTTCGGTATCGGGGTCAGCGTAGGCCAACGCACCGAACATCACCTGCGCGCTAGGGTCGGCGTATTTGGTTGCCAAGTAGCCCACCT
>JBMOFU010000344.1:0-4125 GCA_049318725.1 Phototrophicaceae bacterium
GTGCCAAGATTGAGAGTATAATAAAAATGCGACCCAATACCATCAGCTTGAAGGGCAAACCCGTTATGAGTTGGCAACCCGGCACCACCGTTGGCGCTTATCGCATTATCGAAACGCTAGGCAGCGGCGGGATGGCTGTCGTTTACCGCGCCTATCATGAACGGCTAGACCGTGAAGTGGCGGTGAAGGTGTTACACGCCGCCTTTACCGCAGACCGTGACTTTTTAGCCCGCTTTCAACGTGAAGCACGCATCATCGCCAAGCTAGAGCATCCCAACATTGTGCCAGTGTACGACTACAGCGAACACGACACCCAACCCTACTTGGTGATGAAGCTCATCAAGGGCAAAACGCTCAAGGAATTGCTAGACACCGCCCCGCCAGACCTTGAGACGGTGATCCGCATTAGCGATGCTGTCGCTGCGGCGTTGAGCTATGCCCACAGTCAAGGCGTGTTGCACCGAGACATCAAGCCGTCTAACGTGATCTTGGACGAAAACGGTACGCCCTACCTTTCAGATTTTGGGCTGGCGCGGCTGACGCAACTGGGCGAAAGCAGCCTCACCGCAGGGATGATTGTGGGGACGCCGAACTACGTTTCTCCAGAGCAAGCCGATGGCACCAGCGAAATCACCGAAAAATCCGATGTCTACTCGTTTGGCGTCATGCTCTACGAGATGCTGGCCGGGCGCGTGCCGTTCCTTGCCAATACGCCCTACGCGACCATCCATAAGCACATCTACGAAGCGCCCGAACCGCCTTCCCGCTATAACCCAGAAATCCCGCCCGCCGTGGACGCGGTGATCTTGCAGGCGTTAGCCAAAAACCCCGCAAGCCGTTACGACTCTGCGGTTGCGCTGGCAGCGGCTTTCCGTCAGGCGTTGGGCGAATCTGGCTTGCGGGCGCTGAATCCAGAGCGTAGCCACCTCGTCCCGCGCACGCCGATCTTGAGTCAAACGCCCACCCCCGTCTATGGCACGCCTACCCCCGTTTATGCTGCGCCACTCGGTACACCGATGGGCAAACCCAAGCGCGAATTTGTCAACGCGCCGCCGGTAGTCGGTGGGACGAGCATTATCTCGGTAGATGGGATGTTACTCTTGGCGGAAGAAACCAGTTGGGCAACCTTGCCGCGAGACGAGATCATTCGGCGGCGCTTAGAACAACGGCGTGGCGAGATTGGCGGGTTTATCGGCCACTTGTTGCCGTTCATCGGGGTGAATGCCTTTATCATCTTGGGCGGCCTAGCAAGAAACAGCCTAGAGTGGGGCAACTTCATCACTTTGTTTGCGTGGGGGGCCGGGTTAGGCGCTCATGCCATTACGACGCTTTATCATACGGCGCGCTATGTGGAACGGCTCTATCAGCAATTCTATGCCCGCATGAGCGAAAGCTACGGCCAAGATTGGCGAGAAACCCTAGACAGCGCAACCTTAGCCCGCGAGTGGGAACTTGAACAAGAAAACTACCAAAATCGGATGGGCTTCGCCGTCCATGCGGTGGTGTTTGCCAGCATCAATATCATGCTGAATTTAATCTACTTCGGCATCGCGTGGCAAAACGGGCGGCTTGAGCTTGGCTTCCCGTGGACGTTGATTGTGTTGGGCGGGTGGGGCGCGGGGCTGTTGGGGCATTGGTTCGGGCTACGCCAAAACAACGCTACAGACATGACCGCCATTGACGCCGAACTCGCCCGCATGAGTGGAACGTTTGCCGCTGAACCGATCCGTAAGGCCAAGCATGACGCGCCAGCAGTACGCTTGACCGACGACGGCGAATTCACCGAGAGCTTTATTGAATCTGTAGATGAGGATGCACAGCAACGGCGGCGTTAAACCGCCCAACTTCAGGGGTATGGGGTGCCATTCCCCTACACATATCCCCGTATGCCATCCTATTTTGTCAAGCCTGTGTTTGATGCAATCGCCCTGTGTGCCAATCTGAGGCCTTGCTTTCCAAAGCGCGGGGTTCGTGTTATGATTCGTACTAGCCAGTTAAGTTGTGAACCTTTTCGGGTAGGTGGCCGTCTGGCTACCCCACCGTAAACCGAATAACGAGAGAGTAGCAGATGGCGCAAGAATATCGCAGTGATAAACTCGAAAGTGCGCTTCGGGCGTTGCATACCGTCGTGGACGGTGTGAAGGCTTCTGTCATTGTCAACAATGACGGTTTGTTGGTGTCCTCCTTCCCGCCCGGGGATGAAGATAACCCGCACGATAACCCCACCAGTAGCCCACAGGTTGCAGCTATGTCCGCCACACTCATTGGCTTGGCCGAACGCACCTTAGGGCGCTTGGCACAAGGGGAACTGGAACGGCTACTCATGGAAGGCGAAGAAGGGGTGATGGTGGTCTACCCGGCAGGGCGGGCATCATTGGCGGTATTGGTCGGCAAAGACGCACAATTAGCGCACGTCTTATTTGCCGCCAAGCGCGCCGCCGCAGAAGTGAAGGGGATTTTAGGCACCTAAAGCCTTGTCGGTGGCGTTAGCGGCTTTCAGGTGAAGGCTGGCTGATAAAGAACATCCGCAGGCTCATGCGCCCCAAGCGTAATTCGTCCCCATCATGGAGCCGCGTGGCTTGGTGCGGCGCCAACCGTACCCCGTTCAAAAATGTGCCGTTGGCACTGCCGTTATCTTGCACCACCAACTCTTGCTCAAAGAGCATAATCCGGGCGTGCTTGCGGCTGACTCCCCCTTGATAGCCGCCGTGATCTTCAAGGTCAATGTCGGGGGTTTGCCGCGAAGTTGCATCCCGCCGCCCAATCATAATCCCCTGCTGATGCGGTTTGACCCGAAAGACTTGTGCATTCGCAACCAACTCTAACCGTAAAAACATCCCCGCCGAAAATTCATCCGTCCCCATCATTGCAAAGACAGGGTTGCTTTGGAACTCTGGCATATCTTGAGAAAGATCGTGCGTGCCAAGCCGCACATCTCGGTTGAGCATCGTAAAGCAGTTGGTACACACAATCGTGCCGATTAAGTTTTGCTGCCCGCATATGTGGCAAGTCATCGCGTCATTAGTCACAGCGGCCTACCTTTCAGGGGGTTTCTTTGGGGACGAATACCGTTTTTATTGAAATTTGCCCTAACCGAATCTGATCCCCCGCGACAACGACTTCCCCACGACGGGCTACGAGCAATCGTCTGTTGTTCAAATATGTGCCGTTGGCGCTGTCTAAATCTGTCAGGTACAGTATACCGTTCACCACCTCTAGCGTAGCATGACGGCGGCTTACCCCCATGCGATAACCGCCAAACTGGTCTAGGTCAACGTCTGGCGATTTTTGCATCATCGGGTCGCGCCGCCCCATAATCAAAGCGCCCCGAAGTTGCTCTGGCATGAGGATAACCGGATGGATGGCATCTTGAATCCACAGTTGAACGGACATGCCCACTTCATAGGCCGACCCTTGCGCGGCAGGTTCAACGTGACCCAGCTTGACTAGACCGGCTTTTTCGAGAGCTTCTACGTCAAGGCTGCGCGTTTTTTGCCGTGCGCCTATCGTGGTGTCAATCACGCTCCCGCAGTTTATACAAATCAGTGAGCCGAGGCGGTTAGCAAAGCCGCAAATCTGGCATTCGATTTTACTTTCAGATTGAAGTTGAGGCGAGTCGGTCATTGGGCGAGTTCTCGATATGTATTGTATAGAATCCAATTGTATACGGTTAATTTATGCCCCAAACTGGCAAGAATTGCAACAGCAAAAAACCCTCAGTGCAATTGCATCACAGGCGGGGTTGCATACAGGCATGATCTATTATACCCCTACAACGATTCATAACCGTTACGGAATAGGGCAACCTCAATCCAAGCCGATACGACGATACTCTGTCACGGTAATGTTGCGACGGTAGCGGGTAAACGCCCCTTGTACCACTTCTTCAACGACCTGCACCTCTCCGACTTGGTAAAACTGCGCGTTGACGGCATTGTGTAGCGGGGAATCATCGGCTTCGATGTCTTTGAGCGTGACCCAAAAGAGTTGATCTGCCCCCGCTAAGAAGTCTTGTGTTGTGCGCGGGAGCGGCGCATTAGAATAGAATAACCGTTGCACGGGGTGATGGGGGTAGTTAAACCGACTTTGTTGACGCCGCCCATAGAGCAAGATGTCTTGATTAGC
>JBMOFU010000345.1:0-4116 GCA_049318725.1 Phototrophicaceae bacterium
GCGCTGAGGAAGTTCCTCACCAGCACGGCGTATTCGTCGGGCATCTTGTCCGCGACCGTGCGCGCCCGCCAGCTAATCTGCCATTCGCCCGCGTGCCACAACCCCAAATAGACGTTGGTATTGCCTATATCAATTGCCAATAACATCCTAAATCCCCTTATCAGGCATGGTAGGGGCGACCCGACGGGTCGCCCCTACAAAAATTGTGTTATTCAAACGTGCAAGGCAACCGATCTGTGCGGTTGCAATAGGCCAGTTGTGGTTCACCTGTTTGACCATACTCAGCAATCAAGCCGCGTGTGAAGATGAAGTCTATCTGCGAGTTGTTGCCGTGACAGTCAAAGCACGGCGTGATGTCCTCATTGGCAAGCGCCCCTGTGCGCGGATCAAAGCTGAAGAAGTTCCACTCGCCTGCACGCTCCATATCTTGATAGTCGCCCGCTTGCCAATCTGCCCGTTTGACCATCACATGTACGTTGTCCGCGTGGCCGCTACTAGGATTTTGCGCCGTGCCGCGATGCGCCTCAATCACGACCATCGTGCCGAACGGCAAGCGCGCCGTCGAATTGCTGGCGATGATCGCAGGCGCGCCCGCCGTGATGTACACATTGCGGGTACGGTTGTCTGGGCGGTCTACGGTAGCGTAGTGAACCAACACATCTCTATAGTTTGGGGGCAAACTGACATTCGGCATATAGCCACTGGCAGAACCTATTGGCGTGGTTTGGTTTAACCAGATCAACCCGCCCATCACCGCGCAGAATACCCCAACGAAGATTAGCAACCTTGCCTGCATATTGACGCGCCTCACGATTCAGCGAACCCCTTCACCTTAACTTAGAAAGGGGCGCTTTGCCAAGCCTTACCCCGCCGATCACAGAGCGTTAACGCGGTAGCGGTTGACACGTCTGACGAGTCACCATACACTACAGCCGCTACTGCATCAATATCATTTGATCTATATTCCCATAACAGAGGGAAATCTGCTAACGCATGTCTATAAATTCATTACCCCCGCTCTTGCGCCGTGCATTGGCTGAATTCATCGGGACGTATGTGCTGGTATTGGCCGGCTGTGGGGCGATCATCGTTAACGCGACGACTGGCGCGTTAGGGCATAGTGGGGTGGCGGCCAGCTTTGGGCTTGCGGTTGGGGTGATGATCGCCGCAACCGGGCATATTTCTAGCGCGCACTTCAACCCCGCCGTGACACTGGCCTTTGCAATCATTCGCCGCTTTGCTTGGCGGGATGTTCCGGTTTACATTCTCGCGCAGGTCAGCGCGGCGGTGGCCGCTGCTGCGACCTTGCGCTTGCTGTTTGGCGATATTGCCATGCTTGGGGCAACGATCCCCGCAGGCAGTGTCACGCAATCCTTTGTGCTAGAGGTATTACTCACCGCCGCGTTGATGTTTGTGATTGTGGCGGTTGCCACGGACGCCAAAGCCGCTGGCAACCTTGCCCCCTTAGCGATTGGCGCAGTGGTGGCACTTGGCGCGCTGTGGGGTGGGCCGATCTCTGGCGCTTCGATGAATCCAGCGCGTTCATTCGGCCCGGCGCTCATCAGCGGGGTGTGGACGGAGCATTGGCTGTATTGGGTCGCGCCGTGTATTGGGGCGACCATCGGCGCGTGGGCGTATGAAATCGTTCGCCCTAGTTGACATCCACGCCCATTCAGGATTATATTGTAGGGGCTTGTTGTTTTATGCCATCCCTTGAAGGAAACCCCCATGCCCGCAAAAACGATTCATCATCCACTCAACCCATCATGAATCCGTAACGGCTGGCAGTGTGCAAATTCGTTGATCCGAAGCGCAGACAAACCCGTCTGCGCTTTTTTCATGTTCACCCATCAAGCAAGGAGAAATGCCCGTCACATGGCAAAAGAAACCCCCATCGCCCCTAGCGGAATGCGTGACTTCCTCCCGCAAGACATGCTCAAGCGCGAATACGTGTTTGGCATCATCCGAGAGAGCTTTCACCGCTTCGGCTTTGAAGCCATCCAAACCCCAACCCTAGAAAAGCGCGAAGTGCTGTTCGGCAAATACGGCGAAGACGCCGAAAACCTGATCTACAGCGCCAGTCACCAACGCTCTAGTGAAGAATCTGAACCGTTGGCGATGCGCTATGACCTGACTGTGCCGTTGGCGCGCGTGGTTGCCCAACACGAAAGCAAGCTGACCTTTCCGTTCAAGCGCTATCACATTGCCCCCGTGTGGCGCGGGGAACGCCCACAAAAAGGGCGCTACCGTGAGTTTTACCAGTGCGACGCGGATATTGTCGGCGTGGCAGAAATGAGCGCCGACGCAGAAATCTTGGCGTTGCTGGTGACGGTGTTTAAGCGCTTAGGGCTACCCCGCTTTGAAGTCAAGATCAACAGCCGTAAACTGCTCACGGCGATGGGTGTATTTAGCGGCGTGCCAGATTCGCAACTGCCCGACCTCTACCGCAGTGTAGACAAGTTCGACAAAATTGGCGCGAAGGGCGTTGAAAAAGAACTGGTAGAGCGTGGGATCGCCGCCGATGCCGTCAAGCGGATGATTGACCTCATCACCAACCGTCAGCCAGGGCGCGCCAGCCTAGATTATCTGGTCGCCACCTTAGGCGATGCAGCAGGTGCGCGCGAGGGCGTTGGCGAACTGCGTCAACTGGCCGACGCGCTCGATCAATTGCGCGTTGACCCTAGCGCCTATGCCTTTGACTTTACGATGGTGCGCGGCTTGGGCTACTACACCGGGCCGATCTTTGAGACGATCATCACCGACCCGAACTTGGGCAGCATCAGCGGCGGCGGGCGCTATGACAACTTGATTGGGATGTTCCGCAGAGAGAGCCTACCGACCACTGGAACATCATTCGGGATTGAGCGCATCATTGATGTGATGGAAATGCTCAACCTGTATCCGCCAGAAATCGGCGGGACGGTCGTACAAGTGCTGGTAACTGTCTTTAACGAGCAAACCCGCGCAGAAAGTGCGGCAATTGCCACTGATCTGCGCGAAGCCGGAGTATATACCGAGCTATTCCTGCAAGATCGGGCGTTTGGCAAGCAGTTCAAGCACGCAGACAAAAAAGGCATCCCGTTAGTGGCGATTGCAGGCCCTGACGAGATTGCCGCTGGACAGGTCAAACTTCGTCGTTTGGCAGATGGGCAAGAAGTCACGGTCAATCGTGACCAAACCGCTGTCGCCGTGCGGGAACTTTTGGCAAAAACTTAACAGAGAAATAAGGTTGACTTAACCCACTTAAGCTACCATGGTCTTACCGAGCAGTTCCACCTAAATCCTGCGAGACAGTGCAGCCCTGCACTCGAACGCAAACATCCACACCGAGCGCCTCCCCCAGGCGCTCGTCGTGTTTCTGGGCATTGGGGGCATTCACACAGGGAAGAACAACCGTACACTATGGCCGCAATCGCTACGCCACTGGCAAACTCACCCGACGAAAAGACCTATCGGCGGCGGATCAACGCTTGGGCGCTCTACGATGTCGCTAATTCCGCCTTTTTCACCACGATTCTTGCGGCAGTATTGCCCGCCTACTACAGTGCAGTGGCTGGAGCCACGCTCCCTAGTCCGGCCTACGCCACACAACGCTGGAGCATCAGCCTAAGCATCGCTTTATTCATCACCGCATTGCTTTCCCCCATTCTTGGCACACTTTCTGACATTGTGCGCGGCAAAAAGGCGCTGTTGGCGGTGTTCGCCACTATCGGGATTATCGCCACAGGGTTAATGGTACTCATCGGCACGGGTGACTGGCTGTTGGCGTCGGTGTTGATTGTGTTCGCACGCTTAGGCGCGGCAGGCTCGATTGTGTTCTACGACGCGCTATTGCCGCATATCGCCCGCGATGAAGACCAAGACCGCGTATCCACATTGGGCTATGCGCTTGGCTATTTAGGCGGCGGCGTTTTGCTGGCAATCAACGTTGTGATGATTAACGTCATCCCTGACGACATCTTCCCGTTTGCCTTTGAGTTTGCCGGGGTGCGGCTGTCGCTGTTCAGCGTGGCGATCTGGTGGGCGCTGTTCACCATCCCCCTGTTTCTACAAATTCCAGAGCCCCAATCGGCCACCCAAAAGCTCAAAGCGGGCGAAAATGTCGTGAGCGCCAGC
>JBMOFU010000346.1:0-4102 GCA_049318725.1 Phototrophicaceae bacterium
TATATCGCGCAGGATTTGGGGAACGCGCCGTCTTTGTGTTTGTTGAATGGTCAACCGTTGCGCCAGCCGATTGTGTTGGTACATGGGGATCACATTAGTGTTGGGAACACAACGCTACGCTACATTGATGCTACACAGAAAGGGTAGTTGGGATGCGTTCGAGGCTTCCCCAGCAAACTGCCCCCGCGATTTTGGTACGTGTAAACGGGTTAGGCCCTCATGAGCCGTTATTGATGGGGGATACTAAGATTGGGCGGCATTCTAGCAACAATATTGTGATTGATGATTTAAGCGTTTCGGCATATCATGCGGTTATTCGCTATCAAAATGGGTCGTTTGTGCTATATCCACAAGCGGTAAAAGTGCCGATGAAGGTCAACGGATTTGTTACCCAAGCGGCAGTTCAGTTAGAAAACGGTGATATAATTACGTTTGGTGTGACTCAATTCCGTTTCGTTCGGTAGAGGTTAATTTTTTGTTGATGGCCTAGTGGGTTGTAGAGGAGAGGGAAGATGACTGATCGCCGTCCACCGAGTTTTTTTGACGATCCAGAAGATAATAGCAACACGGATTATGGGAATCGTGGGTTTGATAGCGATATTCCCACGCAAATAGATCATCAGGGCAGTAACTTTGGGGCGCCAGATGCAGCGTATACCGAAGCGCCTACGGAGTTACCGGGGCGGGGCGGGAATGCAGCGTATCAACGTAACGCCGATTTAGAGGCGACACAATTGCCGGGGGGACAGGGGATTCCGCAAACGAGCTATTCACCTTATGGGGGCAGTTCGTCAGGGGTGAATGAGACGATGTTGGGGGATGAAGATCAAGAGATTTACCCTATGGCTTTCTTCATTGTAAAGCGCCCGCTGTTGCGGCGGGGGTTCGTCCATACCATCCGTGCAGAGATCACCAAGGTAGGGCGGCATGAAGGCGATATTCGCTTGGAAACGGATTTGCGGGTGTCTAACCCTCATGCGCGCATTCGGCGGTCTACCAATGATAAGGGCGAGGATTCATATGTGTTGATTGATATGGATTCTAGGGGGGGAACACATGTGAACGGCAACCGCATTGATGGGCGGCATGTGTTGATTGAAAATGACGAGGTACGGATTGGCGAGCATGTGTTTGTTTTTAAGGTATTGTGGGATTAATTCGTGCTAGAGGGTTTAAGCGCGGCCAAGTGGATTGTATTTATGGGAAGATGCCGAATGGTGTCTGGTGGAAGGAAGACGATTGAATGTCTAGCCATGTGATTACCAATATGGATATTGAAGTTGGGGCGAAAACCGACAAGGGTCAAGAGCGCTCTAATAATGAGGACAGCGGGGTAATTACAGTTCTACCCGATTGGAAGCATGCTGAGGGCTTGAATCAAGACACGATTCGGACATTCCGTATGGATGCGAAGCCCGTGCGCGATGCTGGGCTGTTCTTCATGGTAGCCGATGGCGTCGGTGGCGAGCAATATGGCGAACTTGCCAGCGGCAAGGCTGTAGAGGTCACCCCCCAACTGTACTACCAGTTTGCCCAACAACGCCCGACAGAAGACCCGCAAAGTTGGCTCAGAAGCGCGTTATTAAATGCGAATATGGAAGTTTACCATTTGGCGGAGAAGTTGGCGACGCCGGGGCGGATGGGAACGACGGCGGTCTGTGGGGTGTTGAACATTGAGAAGAAGGTGGTGTTGATTGGCTGGGTGGGGGATAGCCGTGCGTACATTGTGAGCAACGGAGGGCAAGTGCGCCAAGTCAGCCAAGATCACACCGAAGTTGAGGAACGGGTACGACTAGGGGCGCTCAGCCGCAGGGAGGCCGACAATCATCCGCGTAAGAATGTGCTATCACGCAGTTTGGGGGGGACGCCCGACACGGAGCCAGAGTTTGTGGAAGGCCGTGTAGAGCGCGATTACTACATTGTGCTGTGCAGTGATGGGTTGAGCCGCTACTTAAACGAGCAAGATATTGCCGATCATTGCTTGAATACGCCCTCTGTGCAGCACGCGGCAGAGGCGATGGTCGCTAAGGCTAACCGCGACGGCGGCAAAGACAATATCACAGTGATTGTGATTCGGATTGGTGAGGATCCGCGACCCGCCACAGGCAATTATCCTGCGGTAGCACTCCCCACAGTACAGCCCAAAGGATCAAACCGGCCACCGACACAGGGTATGCCCGTCTTCACAAGTGCGCCAGAAGCTAAACGGAAAAGCGGGTGGGGGAGGTTGTCTGGGCGTGCGTTGTGGGGGGCGGTTGGGTTAATAGTGGTGGTTATTGCGGGGGTGATTATTGCGGGGGTGATTTTGCCCGCTTTGAATCCGGGGGGATTGAATAATGAGGTCACGCCGACGGTAGATACAAATACAAACCAACTGGTTGTTGATTCTGCAACGGGGACGGCCTTCCAACGAGAAACAGCAATCGCGCAAGTCATTAGTTTACAAACGAGTACTAGCACCGTTGATCCATTACGTTTAAGCATCACTGAAACGCGGGCGGTCGTTGGGCAGACGCAAACAGCTCAAGCGGTAGTTGGGCAGACGCAAATGGCTTTAGCAACAAGCGGGGTTGCGACATTGACTCCGCTACCGACAGCAACCGCCACGTTGAGCGCAGCAGAGGTTGATGCAACTTTGACTGCAACCTTTGCTGCAATACCTTCAGTTACACCTTCAATTATAATACCTAATAATACAAACGCGGATGGGGAAGATACAACCAACGCTACTGGGGCGCAGGGTACTATACCCTATCCAATTGGGACGATTTTGTATACCACCGAAGAAACCGGGTTAGCTGAAAGTGCAGGATCACCACCAAATTACAGGATTCCAGCTGGGACACGAGTTGAAGTAAAAAATAATAGAGAAAGAAGAAGTAATTATGTATTTACTAATACACTATACTATCATGTAGAACCTCCCCGCAATCTATACCCGCAAGGTTGGGTACAAGCCAGTACGCTGACTCTGGTAGCCCCAACTCAAGGTGCTACCGGTGGCAACTAACATGGACAACCATTCAGGCAAGGTGTAGAGAACGATGACGCGCACGGGGCGGTTCAATGATTGGCTTTCGGTCACAGTGGCGGTGATCGTGTTTGTGTTGTCGTTTGTGCCGTCCTTTATGGTGGTGCGCGTGACGCTACAGGGGAATGCATCGGTTGTGAATGCGTGGTCGGTGTATCAGCTGCGCTCTGACCCAGAGGCGATTCGGGATTTGGTGACGCTGGGGCGGCGGTTGAGTGAGGCGGAATCCAGCTTTTGGTATAACTTGCTGTGGGTGTTCCCGTTTGGCGCGGCGATTGCGTTTTTGATTGGGTTGGTCGGAATTTATTTTGATGACTTCCGCACTGCTTCACGCTGGATCAACGGGGTGTTGGGGTTGACGATGGTGGTGGTGTTGATTGGCTTTGTCGTGCAATTGGCAGGGGCGGTTGCTGAGGCCAACGCGAGCGATTTGCAGTCAGTGTTGTCGTTGTTTGGGTCAACGTTTTGGGTGATCGGGCTAGGGGCGGTGTACCTGACCGGGCAGGCGATGATGAACTTCGCGCTAGGGGGGGATGTTGACCGATCCCCAATTCCACCGCCGCAGGCAGGCAACGGGGGGTTTGTGCCGCCTATGGCAAATGGGAATTTCTTGGGCGGGCAACCGAACAGTGATTGGGGGGAGCCAGTCACTGAACAGAATTTGCCGTCGGTGAGTCAGACAAGGCGGGCAACCGTGCAAACCACAGCGCTCAACCGTCAAAGCGAGGTGCCTGTGGCGCGCCGCCGATTGGCAAATGCGTGGTTAGTGGAGCAGTACAACGGGGTCGAGGCGGGTACCCATCAGTTGTTAGAGGGGGAAACACGGATTGGCCGCAAGCGAGATTTGAATGATGTGGTCATTGCCAGCCCAAGGGTTTCTCGGCAACAGGCGATTATTCGGCAACAGGGCAATAAGTTTTACATTCATGAGGCCGGCAGCGAGCAGATGATCTATGTGAATGGGCGCTCGGTGCGGGGTAATTTGGAAATCCGCCACAATGATGTGATTCGATTTGGGCATATTGAGGAACGCGAATTTATTTTTGTAAAGTCTAGGTAGCCAGCTACTAG
>JBMOFU010000347.1:0-4102 GCA_049318725.1 Phototrophicaceae bacterium
AACCCCACTGCCTTTTTTGAGCATGTTTTCCATAACCTTGCTATCTCCCCCGGCTATTTACAAGAAGCGATCTTCACCACCAATCCAGTACGTTGGGTGTACTATGCTGGGTTAGTGGCTGTTGTAGTGCTGGCAGTGTTTGCCGTTTGGCGGCCTCAAGTGCAGGGGAACCCGTTTGCCCGCGACCCTAAACTGTGGATCACGTTTTTGGCATGTGCAGCGGTAAACTTGCTTTCTGCGGTGTTGTTGCGCCCGCGCCCAATATACCTGATTAGCTTACAGCCGTTGATTCTGTTCAGTGTAGCCTTAGTTGCCCAGTATGCGATTAAGCCCCGCTGGTTAGACCGAGCCACCCCATTCTTGCCGCTGGTGGCGTTGGTATTCGTGTGGTTGTATCCGTCCCCCTACAATATCAATGTTGGGCGTAGCGTGGTGGAAACCAGCAAGGTCTTAGAGGCGATGGGGGAACCTGCTGCCCCCTATGCGGTGCTTGGGCGGGAAAGTTTTGCCTTTTGTGCGTATGCCGACTGGTTAGCCTGTACCCCACTGGATTACGTAGATTTGCCCGCCTACGATGACGTGTATCCGATGGACTACATCACCGCCAACAACATACAGGCCGTGATTATCAGCGACGAGTTCTTGAACCTGCTGGATGAGGACTTGCGCGGCTTTTACTGGACGCTCGGCCAAGACCCCGGTCGCTTCGGTTGGGATTTTTACGGGAGCCGTGAGACGTTATACCGCGTGGTTGCGCCCAAACGTCAACCCGAATAGGTACAGCCTACAACGATTTTGTAGGGGCGATCCGACGGATCGCCCCTACAAGGGCATTCCACGTTGTCAACCACGTTTTTGCTAAACTGGCATATTGTGAACGGGACAGGGTGTGCTATAATCGTCTACATGCTAGACCTGAGTTAATCTCCTCATTTGGCGGCAACCTCCCTCAAATCTTTTGATTTAACTCACTTCACGTAACCTATAGGGATACGTGTTCCCCTCCTCTCTTTCATTTAACTCACCTTGAGGTGTTATGCAATTTCAAGAACTCAACTTGATTGATCCGCTGCTGCGTGCCGTGCGTGAAGCCGGTTACGATGAACCTACCCCCATCCAAAGTCAAGCCATCCCACTCTTGCTGAACGGAAAAGACTTGATTGGCATTGCACAAACAGGAACCGGCAAAACAGCAGCTTTTGCCCTCCCGATTTTGCAACGGCTCATTCTGACCCGCGCGCAAGCGAAACCCCGCACGATTCGTGCCTTAATCCTTTCTCCTACCCGCGAACTTGCCGCGCAAATTGGGGAAAGCATTGCGACCTACAGCCGTTTTGCCAGCATTAACCATGCGGTGATTTACGGCGGCGTCAGCCAAAATTCGCAAGTGGCCGCGTTGCGACGCGGCGTGGATATTCTGGTAGCAACCCCCGGACGCCTGCTAGATTTGATGCGTCAGGGTTTCGTCCACCTGAACAACGTTGAAGTGTTCACGCTTGATGAAGCCGATCAAATGTTTGATATGGGGTTCATCACGGATATTCGCAAGGTGATTCAGGTATTGCCCAAAGAGCGCCAAACGTTGCTCTTTTCTGCCACGATGCCCGAAGAAATTCGTGACTTGGCGAACAAAATCCTGACCGACCCTGTTCAAATTCAGGTTAGCCCACCCGCAACCCCCGTAGCACGGATTGAACAGTCTGTGTTTTATGTAGACAAGCGCGAAAAGCATTCGCTGTTGATCCACTTGCTCGAAAATGACCGTAAACTGTTCCGCGTGTTGGTCTTTACCCGCACCAAGCGCAACGCCAATACGTTGGTGGAAAAACTTCAGCGCGCCAAAATCAACGCCGAAGCCATTCACAGCAATAAGTCCCAGAGCAGCCGTCAACGTGCCTTAGCCAATTTCAAGAACGGCAAAACGCATGTGCTGGTGGCGACAGACATCGCTTCACGCGGCATTGATATTGACAGCATCACCCATGTGATCAACTACGATCTGCCGTTTGAGCCAGACAGCTACGTTCACCGCATTGGCCGTACCGCACGCGCCGACAAAGAAGGCACGGCGTATTCCTTCTGTGACTTGGATGAGCGTAACTTGCTCAAGGCGATTGAAAAGCACATCCACTTGCGCTTGACAGTGGTGGAAGACCATCCCCACGCCTTGACCCTGCCAACCCACATCCCCAACAGTGGGCGCCCCAAGCAATATGGGCAAAACAAGCCGAGCAATGGCAGTAACCCTGCCTCAGCGCAGAATCGCAATCGGCGGAATTACAATAACAACCGCTCTGGCGTCGAGAATAAATCTTCTTCCCGCGAGCGAATCCCGACGGTCTAAAAGCCGTTAGCGGCATCTACAAGTAGGGGCATGGCGCGCCATGCCCCTACTGATACGATTGTGCAGGGGCGAACCGTTGGTTCGCCCCTACGCTTTTGTGATTAAAACCCAACCCAACTGGTGGGGTCTTGTGGCTGATCGTTGAAGCGGATTTCAAAATGCAGGTGCGGCCCCGATGAGTTGCCGCTGTTGCCCGTCCCGGCGATGGATTGCCCGCTACTGACATCTTGCCCACAGCCGACATAAATGCTGCTCAAGTGGCCGTAGAGTGTGGTGAACGGGCCGTGCGCCAATACCACCGTATAGCCGTAGCCCCAACTGTTCCAGCCAGAGAAGATCACACGCCCACTGCTGGCCGCGCCCACTGATGTCCCAACAGGGGCAGCAAGGTCTACGCCCGTGTGATAGCCGCTGAAGCCGCGCATCCATGTATAGTTGCTCAAGGGGTTGCCCCATGCGCCGCTGCTGCCGGGGTTTTCCACACGGCCACACGAGCCGGGGTCGCCGGGGGAAAATGTGATAAAGCTAGGGCCGCTCCCGCCGCCGCTGGAGGTTCCCCCGCCGCCGCCCTCATTAATCACCACCGGATTCCAACTGATTTGCTCTGCCACGCCGCCCGCAATCATGATCGGTGTGCCGCTTGGGGGGACGCTCTCTGGCGTGAGTCCGCGTAGGGCGGGGTTATATTCGCTGTCAATGATGGCGTAGGGGTCTGAAATGCCGTAGCGTGCGGCATATTCGCCAATCGTTGTGCCGCCCGTGTGCTGCGAGATGTACACGCCATCCACAGGGGGGATGTTGATCTCGCGGCCTGCCGCCAGCAATAACGTAATGCTGCGATCATTCGCCCACGCAATAGATTCTGGGCGCAGGCCGAACTTAGACGCAATCCCTTCGATGGTGTCTCCCTGTTCAACAATATAGGGGATAACTTCGGCGCGGGGACGGTCTGGAATCACCGTGAACGGCGCGTAGATGTTGCGAACGACGCTAATCCCGTTGTTGCTGACGGGTTGCGCCAGCGGTTGCAGCAGAATTTGCGCCAGCGCTTCGGGCTGGAGTGTGGGCAACTGTTCAACGGTTTGGGCGCTGTTGACCGCCTCTACTATCAGCGCCGCGATTGTCGGTACTGTCGTTGGGGTATCGGTGGGCAAGGTCAGTTGCGTCACCACGGATTCGGTGGCGGTGGGCAACGGCGCGCTTGGCGCGGGATTAAGCATCAACCACAGGGTTGCGGCTGTCAAGCTGACCGCCCCCAACAACATCAAGGCGCCTAACCCGCGTCGCCATAGGGGAATAACCGCGGGAACGGTCATTGACGGGCGCGTATCGTGATGGGGGACAACAGGCGGTTCGGTCAACAGATTAGCAGGCCTCACGGCGCGTGAGGGATTAGTATCATCGGCGCTAACGGGCGGTTCGCTCAACAGGTTGGCAGGCCGTACGGCGCGTGAGGGATTGGTATCATCTTTGCTGATGGGTGGTTCGCTCAACAAATTAGGCGGGCGAAACGCCTTAGAGGGGTTGGTGTCGTCCGCCGAAATGGGCGGTTCATGGTCAAACGGATGTTGGGACATAACGAGGTGACTCCCATTCTTGAACATGCGGCGGCTATCGTAGGGGATAGCCGCCTTATTCAGCAAGGGGCAAACCCTTATTCCACCTCAACGGTGAAAGTCGCCAAGCGGATAAAGCCGGTCTCCAGCGGGGAGCTTTGCCCCTGCAACAGGATCGGTAAGCGGGTGTTAGGGTCGCGGT
>JBMOFU010000348.1:0-4093 GCA_049318725.1 Phototrophicaceae bacterium
GATTACACGATGCTGTAAATTTCCCAAACCGTTTGACAGATGATGACGGCGCCGTGCCAACCCAATTAGATGATCTCAAATTTCTACATACCCAGTCTTATCAGCTCATTGATCGCTTCCCGAAGGTGACTACACTCCTTACCCAAGATACCTTCAACCAGAAATTTGATGAAACACTTGCGCTGTTCCAACAGCAACATTTCATCACTAGCCGTGGCTATTTGTGGTGGTTTCATGGCAAAGACCTTATGGCTTACTGGCGCAAACAATTAGAGACCCACAGGCTTGATACAGGTGGATACCAAAAATGGGCAGCAGATCAAGTTGCGTTGGAGCGATTTGCTGATTTGAAGGAACTTGATGCGATTCTCAAGCAATAATAGAGCATTCTTAGAGGGTTGGTGCCAAAGAATTTTGCCCTGATTGGGACTTGGCGCTATACTCCATCGGGTAAGAATTCACCTAATTTCATGCTGTTAAGGAGCAAGATTTCATGTTGCGTTTACGCTTTGTCGCCATCACCGTGTTGATGGTTCTAGCTTCGGTTGCCGTTGGAATTTTAGCGCAGGAACACGGTGGCGATGAGCCGCCTCACTGGACGTATGAGGTGGGCAGTGAAGTAGGCCCTGAGGTGTGGGGAACGTTGAGTGAAGATTTTGCCCTGTGCGGCGCAGGCAAAACCCAATCCCCCATTAATGTGGTGACCACCGTTCCAGTGGATATTGCCGATATTGCCTTTGACTATAGTAGCTCGGCGTTGAACATCCTCAACAACGGCCACACCGTACAGGTCAACTATGACGCAGGCAGCAGCATCAGCTACAACGGCACCCCCTACGACCTGCTGCAATTCCACTTTCACACGCCCAGCGAACACACGATCAACGGCGAAGCGGTGCCGATGGAAATCCACTTTGTTCACCGTGACGCCAACGGCAACCTTGCGGTTGTGGGTGTGATGTTGACCGAAGGCGACGCCGATAACGCCGCCTACGCGGATGTGTTGGCGAACCTGCCCGCCGAAGAAGCCGACGTCACCACACTTGACTTCACGGTAAGCGCGGCAGACATGATGCCCGCCGAAAAGACGTTCTACACCTATAGTGGGTCGCTGACTACGCCGCCGTGTTCTGAAGGGGTACGTTGGCTGTTGCTCGATACGCCCGTGAGCCTGTCTGCCGCGCAGATTGCCGCATTCAACGCTGTATTTGAGCTAAACGCCCGTCCCGTGCAGCCGGTCAATGCCCGTGATGTGTTGAACGATACCGCCAGCAATTAATCCAGATCATACCCCATCATCGGGAGCATCCACCCTGCGATGCTCCCTGATGTCAGTATATCGGGGATACCTTTAGGCGACGCTGAGTTTGCAGTAAGTCCCTGTAATGCTTCCCACATCTCCTCAGTGATCTGAATTTGAGTAGTATTTAGTTCTCGCGTTATGCTAGGTCAGCTATCATTGTCCAGTGATTACATGCCTCAGAACCCTGTACTGACGGAATAGAACTGTGCGCCACGGCAGCACTGCTTGCGTCATTACGATAGCCATTCTGCCCCCCTGCTTGTACCCGAAACACCTGTGGGTGGCAGGTTCGATCAACGGCTTTCGGTGGGGGGCATCGCCAACCGATAGGCGACTAGGCCGTCTGCCAAACGCTGGAGTGCGGTGGCTAGGCCGTCTGGTTTACCCCCAAATGCCACACGGACGTAACCCGCCGCGCCAAAAAATTCGCCCGGCGCAACCAACAAGTGCCGCTCTTGGCGCAACCACGCCGATAGCGCCAACGTGTCGCTGACCGCTACCACGTTGAAGAAGCCGATACACCCTTGCGGCGGAAATTCACCTTCGAGCAGCCCATCGCGCTGCATCGTCTCAAAGGCCGCCTGTGCGACTGGGCGATTCACAGCCAAAATATGGTCGGTGTGGGCGCGGTACGCTGGGTAGTGTTCAACAAACAACCGCACCGTGATCGCCTGTGTATAGGGGGAAAGGCTGCATTCATATGTCACATGCGCGTCCCGCAACGCCACTTGAAGGTCATCTGGCGCGAAAATCCAGCCGGCGCGTAACGCCCCCAAGCCATAGCTCTTGGTTGTGCTGCCCACGGTGATAAAAACGTCTGGGCGCAGTGCCGCCGCACACACCGTCGTTTCTGGCACCAGATCGCGGTAGATTTCGTCTACGATCACGCGAGCGCCAACCCGTTCGGCAATTTCCGCAATGGCAATCAGGTCGTCGGGAGTCAAAACCGCGCTACTGGGGTTATGCAAGTTGCTAAGGACGATCCAGCGGGTATTGGGGGTGACGGCCTGTGCCAGCGCATCAAGGTCTAGCCTAAAGCCGTTGACCGCCTGCCGCTGAATGTAACGCAGCGTCGCCCCTTGATCGGTGAGGACGGTCACAAACGGCTCATAGACGGGCGTTTCTAACAACACTTCATCCCCGCGTTTGACCAACGCCCGCCCTATCAGCGCGAAAGCCGCTGAACCGCCCGCTGTGACCAATATCTGTTGTGGGGCAACGCCATAGTGAGTGGCAAGGAAGTCAATCAGCGCAGGCGCGCCCCAACTGCTGTTCATCTTGCCGCTGACGTGCAACAAGCCCAATGGATCCAGCGCAAGGTGTTGCTGAATAAGTGTGTGAGGGGTGGCAATAGCGCTGCTGAACAGGTCATCGGCTTGAGGGGTTGCCCCAAGCCATACAGCAGTTTCACGCGCCCATGCTAAATAGCGCATTGTTGCTATTCCTTTTCGTAGGGGACGCCCACTGCTTTAGGCGGGTTCGCACGCCCCACCAGCCCGGCCAAGACGATAATGGTGATGAGGTAGGGCGTCATCTGGACGAATTGCGGCGGAATTGGCACATTGAGCAACTGAAAGCGGTCACCGAGCGCTTCTGAAAAGCCGAACAAGACCCCGCCGCCCGCCGCGCCGAAGGGCAACCACTTGCCAAAGATCATCGCGGCTAAGGCAATGAATCCCTTGCCATTGGTCATGTTGTCGTCAAAGCTCCCGGTGCTTTCTAGGCTGAACCACGCCCCTGCTAACCCCGCGATCATCCCACCGATGAACACGTTAATCCAACGGGTGCGGTTGACGTTGATCCCAAGTGTATCGGCAGCGTGCGGATTTTCCCCCACAGAGCGCGTCCGTAAGCCCCATTGGGTGTAGAACAACACTACATGGGTGACAACCACCAACACCAACATCGCGTAGAAGATTGGTTTGCCTTGAAAGAACATCTCGCCCAAGACTGGAATCTTGGAAAGCAACGGGATGGGCAACTCGCGCAGGGTTTCACGTCCAGCCTCACTGGAGAGCAACACCTCCCGCCGCAAGAAACTGGTAACGCCCACTGCCAAGATATTAATCACCGTGCCGCTGACGATTTGCTCGGTCTTGAAGGTGATCGAAAGCCACGCATGGAGCAAGGCCATTGCGCCGCCCGCCAAAATCGCGGCAGAGACACCTAGCCATTGCCCGCCGCTAGAAGGGATGTTTACGTTTGCGGCCAGTGTGAAGGCCACGAAACCAATCCCCGCCCCCATCAGCATCATGCCCTCAATGGCGATGTTGACCACGCCGGAGCGTTCCGTCCAGATGCCCGCCATTGCCCCTAGAATGATAGGGGTTGCCAGCCGAATACTGACACCGAGCATCACCGCAAGGTTAAAGCTGTTGTTGGCCGCTGCCAGAATCAAAGACGTTGGGATAATCAATATCCCTGCGAAGATCAGCAATGGCGATTTTAACGCCCGCAGTGCCGTGAGCGGGATAAAGCCTACAATGCCCGTGATGATCCATATCACCCCGACCACGATGCTGTAAGGGATGGTCGGCACATCCAGCGTGGCGTTGCCTGCGTTTTCACCAAAGTTCACCCCTGTGATGGCGCCAGCAGGCAGACGTGGGGGAAACCAAAACACCAAGCCTAGCCCTAGCAAGATAAAGATCACAGAAAATACGCCTGTGCGCGTTAGCCGAAAGCGAAACGGCTCACGGGCTTCAACAGCTTGTTTTTCGGGTGGGAGGGTTGTTGCAGTCATAATTCGTATCCTTTTGGCTACCAGATCGTAGGGTAGGCAGTTTTGAT
>JBMOFU010000349.1:0-4092 GCA_049318725.1 Phototrophicaceae bacterium
CGTCCAGCTATTGATCCACGCCTGCGTGACGGTGGCCGCCACCACCGTTTCGGTGATCCGTGCCTGCGCGGTGGCGCGTGTGTCTACGGTGGGCGTGGGCGTCCAAGACAGCGCAATCTGCGTGGCTTGGGCGTCGGCGGTCTGTTGGGCATAAATCGTCTGTTGGGCGTTGACCGTCAAGCGCACGGCGGTATTGGTGGCGGCGGCCTGTTCGGTCTGCTGCACTTCGGCAAAAATCAGGTTCATTTCGGCCTGTACGCTGGCTTCGATTTCGGCCTCAGACAGGATCAGCGGCGTAGGCGTATCGCTAGGGCGCGGCGTTTCGGTATCTGTCGGGGCGTCTGTTGCGGTCACAATATCCGTAGGGGCGACCGTTGCGGTCACAATATCCGTAGGGGCGCCACCTGTGGCGTCCGTTGTGGGAACAGGCGTCCCGACGAGCGCGACGGCGGTTGGGGTGGGCGTCGTCAGCGGCGGATTTTGCGCCAAAAAGAGCGCCCAGCCAATCACGGCCACCAACAGTGGCACGGCAATCGAGCCGATGATAAAGCGCGGATCACGATACCATGGCGGGGCGGGCTGGTCTTTGACTTCGGGCTTGGTCAGCGGTTCGGGGGAAAGCGGTTCGGGCGGCGTGGCAGGCAAATCTGCCAAAATCTCTTGGATGGCAGCGTGCAGGCTGTTCATGCCGTTGGCGTCGTTCACCCCGCCGGACAGGTCTACGTATTGCAGGCGGCGCAACACTTCTGGAATTTGTGTGCGCGCACGGATTTGAATCGGCAGAATCTTCTTTTGCAGCCGCAACGCCTCTTGGTATTCGCGCTGGCAATATTCAGACTGGATCGAATCATTGCTCATCAAGTAGACGAACACATCAGAGCGCGCAATCTGGCGGATGATTTCATCCCACCACGCATCGCCGCCGCGCAATTCGGCGTCATGCCAAAAGGTGTGCCGCCGATACACACTCTTGACCTTTGGCATAAACAACTCTACGAACGGGCTATCCACACGGCTGTAACTGATGAAAAAATGCGCCATCCCTCAACTCCCCTGCCTGCACCATCTATTAGGGAAAATTATAGCGGTTCAATGGCGCAAGGGCAAAAAATCCGTATTCCCGAACGATGTATCATCCCGACACGGGGGAACACATCGGTTCCCCCCTACAAATTCATTGCATTACCCTCGCAAGACCGCGCCGATCCGTGCCTGCGCCGACTTGACAATCTTACTGTGGACTTTTGCCACGTCTTTGTCGGTCAACGTCTGGCTGTCGTCCTGATAGGTCAGGCTGTAGGCAATGCTCTTTTTGCCCGCTGGAATCGGGTCGCCTGTATACACGTCGAACAGGCGCGCGTCACGCAAGACGTTGCCGCCCGCCTCACGGATAATGCGCTCGACTTCGCCCGCAGGCAGCGCGGCGTCCACAATCAAGGCAATGTCTTGATAAACAGGTGGCGTCTGCGGCAACGTGCGGAAGTGCAACACGGCGATGGCATCGCTAATCGCGTCTAGGTCAAATTCGGCGGCCATCACTGCCGCGCCGCCCAGATCAAAGGCTTGTGCCACACGCGGATGAATTTCGCCAAAGTGACCGACCTCACGCCCGTGCATCACCAGCGCGGCACTCCGCCCCGGATGGAAGGTCGTATGCGCTGCACGGCTAAAGCTGTAATCGGTGATCGCCAAGCCCGCCAGAATCCCCTCAATCAGCCCCTTCATATCGAAGAAGTCCATGACCGCGTTGTCGTTGCGTTGCCAATCCGCAATCGGCAGTTGTTTGCCCATCAGCAACAGCCCCAAGCGGCGCGGCTCGGTGGGCAGGGGCGCATCGCCTTTGAGGAACACCCCGCCGATCTCGTACACCGCCTGACGATCTCGATAGCGGGCATTCTTGGCAGCGTTTTCTAATAGGTTGACCAACAGCGTATGGCGCAACACGGTTTTGTCAGAGGCAATCGCGTTGAGCATTTCCACATAGCCGGCTTGCGGCAAGCTCGACGGCAAGCCGTTCGGCACCAGTTGGGATTCGCGTTCCGGCGTGGTAAAGCGATAGCTAATGTTTTCCCGTAGGCCCAAGTTCACCAACAAATCACGGATTCTGTCTTCGAGTTCCATTTCACGGTTGCCCAACTGGGAAGGCATTTCGTCAGCGATAATCGTTGTCGGGATGTGATCGTAGCCGTGAACCCGTGCGATTTCCTCAATCAAGTCGGCTTGGCCGACCAACCCCGTGCCGATGTCCATGCGGTGATCGGGAACGACGGCGCGCACGCGGTCTTTGGATAGTTCCACATCAAATTCTAGGCGGTGTAACAGGTCGGCAATCTGCTCTAGCGAAAGCGCCATCCCTAACACGCGCTCGACTTCGGCGGGCGTCAGTTCTACCGCAATCGGCGCAGGCGGGTTGGGATATTCGTCAATCAGGCCAGCCGCGATCTGCCCGCCGCCGCTCTGACGCATCAATTCAATGCCGCGTTGCACGCCCAAAATCGCTTGCGCGGGATGTACGCCCCGACTAAAGCGTGTTCCCGCTTCGGTGAAGGTCTTTTGGGATTGTGTCGTGCGCCGAATGTTGATGAAGTTCCATGCCGCCGCCTCTAGCAAGACGTTGGTCGTACTGTCGTCAATTTCGGTATCTGCCCCGCCGATTACCCCGCCAAGGCTCAACACGCCTGCGCTATCCGTCACAAGGATGTTGTGGGCTTGCAGGTCACGCGCTACGCCGTCCAGCGTTTGGAGCGTTTCGCCCGCCTTTGGCAAGCGGGTGATGATCGTGGGCGGGTTGCCGCCTGCCCGTGCGCGCAGCTTGTCATAGTCGAAGGCGTGCAACGGCTGGCCGATCTCGAAGGTGATGTAGTTGGTCACGTCCACAATGTTGTTGATCGGGCGCTGACCGACAGCGCGCAAACGGCGCTGCATCCATTCTGGCGAGGGCTGAATGGTCGTTCCGCGCAACAACGCCAGCGTAAAGCGCGGGTTATACTCGCTGTTCTCAATCACAATGCTGACTTCGCCTGCAATCGGCGCGCCTTCGGCCAGCACATCATAACTGGGGTAGCGTAGCGGCTTGTCGAACAGCGCCGCGATTTCGCGGGCGACGCCGATCACGCTAAAGCAGCGGGCAAGGTTCGGCGTGAGTTCAATTTCAAGGATGACATCGCCTAGCACGTCTTGTAATGGCGTGCCGGGGGCATAGGCTGTACCGTTGGCGTCCACTGGCGCGCTGTGAAACAAAATGATCCCTTCATGTTCGGCAGACAAGCCAAGCTCTAGCTCGCTACAGACCATGCTCTTGTTATAGACGCCGCGCAGTTCCTTGCCCTTGAGGATCATACGGCGCGGCGTGTCGCTGTGGCCGTCCCACACTTCTGCGCCTTCGAGCGCCAACCCCGTCCATAGTGCGGAATCCAACGCGCCCGATTCACGGTATTGATAGAGGTTCGGCGCGCCCGTGACGACCTGTTCTGGCTCACTAGCACCATACTCCACCGTAGCGATGACCAGCTTATCCGCATTGGGATGAGGGTTAACGGCCAAAATTTTGCCCAACACCAGCTTGTCACGATCCCACACCAAATGGTCAGATTTAGGGAAGCGAATCCCCGCCACCTCCTGCTGCGGAATGCCCAAGTAGTGCAGCTTCGCTACTTCCATCCCCGCAGTGGTCAGCCGTTCGGCCAACACTTCTACGGGAACGTCAATGTCTACGTATTCGCGTAACCAACTCAACGGAATGAGCAAGGTATTTTCTCCTTTAGGGTGATTCAGTCGTATTCAAAATCGGCAAGCGTTCAGAGATTATCCCTTTAGCTAGAACTGCTCCAAGAAACGCAGGTCGTTGTTCCAGAAGTAGCGAATGTCCTCAATGCCATGCTTCTGGAGGGTGATCCGCTCTGGGCCAAAGCCAAACGCGAAGCCGCTCCATTGGGTCGGATCATAGCCGCCGTTTTCCAACACCGTCGGATGCACCATCCCACAGCCGCAAATCTCTAGCCAGCCCGTGCCTTTGGTCAGGCGCATGTCGTCGCTAGACACGTCTACTTCCATACTCGGTTCAGTGAACGGGAAGTAAGACGCACGGAAGCG
>JBMOFU010000350.1:0-4068 GCA_049318725.1 Phototrophicaceae bacterium
CTTAGCCCACTCAGCCGGGTAATTTCATAGAACAGCATGGCGCCAGCAACAAATAAAAAGATCGAGCCACCGGCAATGGCGACCAAAGAATTGATTAGCATCGTTTTTCCTCCACGCGATTTGGCATCAAATGTTAGGTTAATACAACATTACCGCTGCACACCTAATGCTGAGGTCATGAAAGCCACCGTGTAAGATGCTAACGCGGGCATGGTTATATTCATGCCCGCCGCGTGTGAGTGCCTATAGCCCGAAGTCTTGCTTGACTTCCTTCACCCATTGCTGGATTCTGCCCGGCGTCAAATCCGCTTGGCCGTCTTGGTCAATGCCCAAGCCGAGGAAGTATTCTTCGACCTGCGCCTTAGACTCGTTGAACTGGTAGTTCTTGGTTGACCACAGCCCATGCACTTCACCGCCGGCCAACAATACTTCGTCGGCCAACATGCCTAGCGCGTCTAAGAAGTTGAAGCCGTAGCCGTTTTGGTCGCCCAAGCCGAACATCGCAATCTTTTTGCCCTTGAGGTTCATATTGCGGAAGTTGGGCAAAAAGATTTCCCAGTCATCTTGTAATTGGCCGGTGTTCCATGTGGGGAGGCCAAAGATGAGGTATTGGTAGCTCACGATTTTGTCGGGGGTGGTCGCGCCGATGTTGTGGACTTCGACACTATCTGGAATAAGCTGATTCATTGCATCTGCCAATTGAAAAGCCACTGCTTCGGTGGCGCCAGTGCTACTGCCAAAGAACAAACCGATTTTTGCCATGCCGCCTTACTCCTATAACGAAAACCAATCACTTAGTCAAAGAGATTCCGAACCGTTTACAGGTTATTATAGCGGCCTTTGTGAATTCCATCACGGGGAAAAAGTGCGTTAGAATGGGACTGTCATCAGATCATCATGTTTACATGGGTGCTGTTTAGCCACAGAGGGAAGGTGCGGGATGAAAATAGGGGTAATTTCGGACTGTCACGGCGACTTGCTCAACCTACAAGCGGCGCTGGACTTTTTAGACGGCGAAGCGGTAGACCAGATCGTTTGCGCGGGCGACCTTGTAGACCGCCTGCCACATTCCAACGAAGTCGTTGCGCTCATTCGGGCGCGGGATATTCCCACCGTGCGCGGCAACCATGACCACAACCCGCAACAGCACGAAGTTCTGAGCGATGAAACGTTACGGTACGCCCGCACCTTGCCCTTCCCCCTAACGTTTGAGTGGGCAGGCCACCGCGTGATGCTGGCGCATGGAACGCCGTGGAGCCTCGACCAGTACATCTTCCCTTCTAGCGACCCGATCCTCTTCCGCCAAATTGCCCAGTTCAGCCAAACCGATATTGTGATTTTAGGGCATACCCACACGCCGATGATCGTCAATGTAGAAGACCGTTGTTGGGTACTCAACCCCGGCACGACCTGTGAGGCGTGTTCCTATGGGTTTGCCACCTGCGGCATTTTGACCCTAGATGAAGGGCATGTGCAGCTTGAGCCGAAGTTCACCGTCTATGATTTTATCAACGGCATGGAATTGTTGGTGGATGAAGTCAAAATTGACCGTTGATCGGCAAGCGAAAAAAATCAACTTGCGGTACTATAGACGATGTTAGAGACCATCCGAAAATTTATAACCCTATCATAACGGGATCGTAACGCTGCTATCAGCAGATTCCAAAAGCAATGGGGAAGGGGAACTATGACGACTTTCTGGAAGCGGCTGTTTGGGACAACAAATACAGACACTTCAATATCCCTTGACAAACCCTTCACCCTGACGCTTGCGAATGGGGATCGGGTTCCGTCTGTGTATGTTGACCAAGCCAATGACCCCGCCAATGTGATCCCCTATTTGAAATTAGGGGCGCTACCCCGCCCGGCCATCTTCATCACGGGGGGGGCGGGCAAGATGTCTGATGAAGACAAGCTCATGACCCGCCGCATGTTTGAAGAAGGCATTGCCCCCTTTGCCCAAGAACATCAAGTGGTGGTGATTGACGGCGGCACGCAGTCTGGCGTGATTGAGATGATGGCAACTGCTCGCGCCAAAGGGAATTTCACCTTCCCGTTGATCGGGATTGCGCCGCAGGTCAAGGTAGGCTATAAGGAAAAGGTTGGCGAGCCGCAAGGTGACGCCCTTTGCCCCGGCCATTCCCAGTTTGTGCTGGTCACGGGGGAAGAATATGGCGCAGAATCTGAGATGATTATCTACATGGCGCATGTCTTGGCCGGTGGGCATCGAGACCGTGCAGGGCGTGCCGCTTCTGCGGTCGGGATTGTGATTAACGGCGGCCAGATCACCCGCCAAGAGGTCTATTTGGCAACCACCAAGCACCTCAGTATGCCGTTGGTGGTGCTAGAAGGCAGTGGCCGCTTTGCTGATGAGTTGGCAACCGCCGCCCGCACGGGGGAAACCAGCCAAGCGCTTTTGAAGTCCATTATTTCACGCGGGGATATTCAACTGGTTTCGACCACTTCTGGGCCGCGCGCCATGCTAGAAAAGCTCAAGCTGGCCTTTGAACACCAACCTTAGTCAGTGCAAGGAAGGTTTAACGATGTTGCGATTGCGAAATAATGCTGTCTGGCTGGTAGTTTGCGCCACCTTCATGGTTTCGGTGGCTGGGGTAGCTGCTCAAGGTGAATCGGGATCTACAACTGACCCAATTTTGCCCACTCTTGCCCCAGATGCCAGCCCTGCCGAGCTTGTCGAGTGGATGAACGGCGCTGCTGTCGAGATCAACGACTTGCACGACCAAGTTGTGACCACCGACCAAACAGCCAACTCGTTGGTGAACTTTTCGCTTGACCTGCTCGGGATTTTTGAGTCGGTGAGTTTAGCCATTACCGTCGTCGGCGCGGGCTTGGGCGTGTTCGGCTTTGGCCGCTTGGTGTCGGCAGAAACCAACCTCAACGCCGCCCGTCAAGAAGTGGAAGAAGAAATCGTCAACTTCCGCCAGCAGTTCCAAGCCGATTTGGTCGAACGCCGCCAAGAGTTTGAAACCCTGCGCTCGCAAATCACCAATGTGGTAGAAACCCAACGGCGCGAAGCCGCGAATTCCACGTTGGCAACCGCGCTAGTATCGTTTGGGGAGCGCCAATACCGCGCCGCAGACTACTTCGGCGCGATCAATACCTATGTGCGTGCAAAGGAACTAGACAGCAATAACCCAATTACTTTCTATCGGTTGGGCTATGTGTACACCTCACAAGGGGACTTAGACGCCGCCGAAGAGCATCTGGTGCGCTCTTTAGAGATTGATCCGCAGTTTGCCCCGGCGATGGTCGCGCTCGGCTTTGTCTACCGTCGTAAGGGTGAAAAGATGGAGTCTGGGATTGAGCGTGAGCAGATGTTCAACAAGGCCGAACATCGTATGTTAGAGGGCTTGAAGATTTCGCCTAAGTTGGTAGACGAAGACGGCGAAAGCTGGTGGGGCGCACTCGGTGGGTTATACCGCCGCCGCAACCAAAGCGCACAGGCCATTTATGCCTATGAGCAGGCCACCACTGTTACGCCCCACTCCAGCTACCCGTTTGGCAACTTAGCCAACTTGTATGGCCGTGAGAACAACATTGACGGCATGTTGCGGATGTACCGCCGCGTCGAAAAATTGGCCTTTGCCGAAGTCCAAGCCGAAGTAGACAACTACTGGGGCTACTTTGACCTGCTCACCGCGCAATTGGCGCTCGGCCACCTCGAAAAAGCCAATGACACATTGCCGTCTGTGCTAGAAACCGTCCCCGCAGATGCGGTATACGCCCTAGAAAGTTTGGTAGACACGCTCACACGGGTGTCGGTGGTCTTGAAAGAATACCCGCAAAATCAAGGCTTGACGACCTTTGCTGACCGCATTAAGGACTACATCCACGAGCGCACCCTAGATGTTAAGCAAGCCGCCGGGGATCGTCCAGAGGATGTGATCGGGGTGACAAAAGAGACGCAAGATGCCGCGCTAGGCGAACGCCCAGAAGAAATGATCGCCCATACAGAAACTTCCGGCCTTGTTAGCGAGCATCCCGCGACAATGGATATGACCGACGAGCTACAGGGGCTTGAACAAAAGCCGATTGCGTAGGGGCATG
>JBMOFU010000351.1:0-4064 GCA_049318725.1 Phototrophicaceae bacterium
TACTCATCACAGTACTTACTCGTCACTGCTTTTCCTGCTTTTGTATATATACCCCCATGACTTGCGACGCCACCGCATCCCACGTCATGGATTGCGCCCGCTGGCGACCTGCATCGCCCATCTGACGTGCGGCGTCGGGGTGCTGCAAGAGGTGCACCAACGCCGCACTGAGTTCGTCCACCACACGGCCTTGATGCACCAAATAGCCCGTGATGCCGTCTAGCACTGCTTCCCCCGTGCCGTTGCCGTGCGTGGCGATGACGGGCAAGCCGGCGGCGCTGGCCTCTAGGTTGGTCAGCCCAAAGCCTTCAAACTTCAGGCCGTCGTTCATCGAAGGCACTGCGAACACGTCCGCTGCAGCATAATAGGCCATCAACTCCGGTTCAGGGATAAAGCCCGTCAGCCGCACTTGCTCCGTTAGCCCCAACGCAGCAATTTCAGCCTGTACGCGCACGACATAGCGAGGCTCTGCCGTCAAACTGCCGACGATCACCGCCTGCACATCGGGGATCACCGCCCGCACACGCGCCACTGCCCGCACTAGTTCTAGGGTACCTTTACGCGCTTTGACGCCGCCCGCACTGAGGATCGTTGGGCGGGTCACGGGCGGGTTGGGAATAGGGAGGTTGGCAAAACGGGCGGGATCCACGCCGTTAGGGATGGTAACGGTATGAATATGGGGGGTATAGGCCGCTGCGACCTGTGCGGTATAGCCGCTGACACAGATCACCGCTTGCGCCGCACGAAAGGCCGCTTGATGGATCGCCCGCACGGGGGCAGCATGAAAAACGCCCGCCTGTGCATACGTCCCGTGACCCGTAATGATAAACGGCTTGCCCGCCGTTACTGATGTCCACCACGCCAGCGGTGCGTAGGGTTCAGCGGTGCAGTGGATCAGGTCTACGCCGCGCAGCAAGTCACGGGTGCGCGGTGTTAGCGCGGCCATGCGCGGCAAGATACCGCGCACAGCAGGGGAAATCGGCGGTAGGCACGGGATGACCGAAAGGCCGTCTGGGCTGGGGCTATTGGCGGCGGCAAGGATCGTGACTTGCACGCCCTGCCGCACCAGCGCCCGCGCCAAAGACAGCCCGTAATGCCCCCAGCCATGCCCGTGATGTAAATCTGCCGTCAGTAAGCCGACGTGCATTGCGCTTAACGCCGCTTAAACGCGGGCGATTCTTGCATGTCTGAGCGCCAGTAGTTCGGGTGATGCGGGTCAGTAAAGCGCGCTAAATCTGCACCGGGGAACCAGTTGGTTTTGTCCGGCAGTTGGGTACGCTCGTCCATTTTGGCTTTTTCCAGCTTGGCGTGGGTTAAATCCACCTCAGACATCAACGCGCCCTCAAGGTGTGCCGCCACAAGGTCTACGTCACGCAGGTTCGCGCCCGTCATCACGGCCTCTTGCAGGTTCACGCCAGACATATCTGCCTCGTGCAGATCGGCAAAGTAAAAATGCCCCTTGCTCATATTGCAAAAGTCCATGCGGGCTTCGCGCAGGTCTGCACGGCCTAAGCGCACGTTTTCTAGGTTTGCGCCTTCAAGGTTTTGCTTCCGCAATGAGCCGTCTTTGACTGCGCCAATGGCGCGCAGTTCTTCGACGGCTTGCAGGGCGATGCCGTTTTCACCGCTCCGCATTTGGCGGATCAAGCGCTCTTTTTCGCTTTCGCGCTGACGGCGTTCGTTCAAGCTGTCAATAATCAACACCGCGATGGCAACACTCCCTAGCTCGGTGCTGATATTGGTGTAGTAGTCTCTCAGAAAGTCATACAATCTAAACTCTCCGTTGATGGTACGATACCCCACAATCCCCACCACAAACGACAAGATCAATAGCCCTGCCCCTACCTTACGGACGGTGAACAACCACGCGAAAAAGCGTGATGCCCGCGTTTTGAAAATGTCCCAGCGTGTTTCTGACGACTTTTGGGTGGTAATGGTCATGTGTTACGTTACCCCTCTAGCGCTCTACCGACGAAGAAAACCTACCAACCGCCCTATTATGCTGGTGGACATTCGCCAAGATCAAGCCCATACCGTTGGCGTTCCTCACAGGTGGTATCCCTAAAGTAACGGTTCTCCAACGCCCACGCGACAAATTCCTCTGGCGTGCGGTAATCCCAAAGGTAGAAGATGCCGTCGTCAGAAACGCTGTACCAGCTGGAGGCATCGTTGCTCCAGCCCACCTCCATCAATGACGACCGATGCCCACGCCGCACAAATAAAGGTTCGCCTAAGGCAACTAACCAATTGATGTTATTGCCATCCCAACCACCCGACACAAGGAAACTATCATCGGCGCTGTACTCAAGGTCGGCCACCCCGCCCAAGTGACGATCTAAACGCTTAATCGGCAGATCATTGTCCAGCTCCCACAGGAAGATGTGCAAATCCGCAGCACCGCTGGCGAACTGATTGCCAGCGTGATTAAAGGTAATGGCGTTGATTTCTTCAGTATGCCCAATAAACTCACGCACTTCTGCGCCGCTCGTCAAATCCCACAGCCCCAAATAGCCCTCATAGTCACCGATCAGCGCTTGGCTCCCGTCGGGTGTAAAGGCTAACGCGGTGATTCTAGATTGACCGATGCTCACTGGATTGGGCATAAGGGGGGCTAGGCTGGCAACATCCCATAGCATCATGCTCCCCTCCGCAGCACCCCCCAGCACACGTCCGCCGTCTGGACTAAAGTCAATCGTGGTGATGCGGCTCTGCCCACGCAGTTCCCCAAGCCGCGTTCGTGTGGACAAATCCCATAGGAAAAGCCTGCCGCTGTCGCTTAACACCAACAGACGGTTTGTAGGCTCATGCACGGCAATCCGCCGGATGCCCTCAGACTCGACGGCAAGCAAACTGCTGGTCTGCTCCCCTGTAGCAACATCCCAAAAGGTGATGTTGCCGTCTACGTCAGCAAAGAGGGCCTCTGAAATATCGTTGACCGCCACCACATCCGTGTAGTAGTTTAGGCGGCGTTCTTCGGGGAAGGAGTTTACTTCAGGGCCATATTGCATTGACCATTTGATAGCGCGGGTGTCCCACGCACCAGAGTAAAACGTCTCATTATCGCTGCCGTAGGCTAATGCCTCAACGCCGTTGCGGTGACCGGAGTAATTCCACAACAGGTCACCAGAGTTAACATCCCAAGAAATCACCTTAGAGTCCCAGCCCGCCGTGACCGCCGTTTGGCCGTTGGGGGCAAAGGCCACCGCAACCACGCGGTTTTCATGAAATGTGCCGCGATGCAGCTGTTCCCCGCTGGCGAGTTCCCAAAAGATGACCAAACTATCATCGCCGCCAGACACTGCGGTGCGTCCATCGGGAGCAATATCTACCGAGTTGACCGCCGCTAAATGACCTTCTAGGCGATGCACCAGTTGCTCAGTGGCTAATTCCCAGTAGAGTAGGCTACCATCGCTTAAGGCATAGAGGGCAAACCGTCCATCATCAGACAAGGCCACATCATTGATATTGGCTGGCGTGGGATAGGTGTAACTGGCGTCAATGGCACCGCGCGTTAAATCCCACACAATCACGCGCCCGTCACGCCCGGCGGTAATCAACTGGTTATCACTGAGTTGGGCGATATACAACACCTCTGCACGATGCCCCTTGAGGGTGTAAACCAGTTCGCCTGTGTTAGCGTCCCACACCCTTACATACCGATCTGCCCCGCCACTGGCGATTTGGGTTTCATCATGAATCCATGCTGCGGCATTCACCCTGCCGTTATGCCCCACTAACGCCAAGTCCTGAAGGTTGGCGGATGTATCCCAAATCACCAAACTCCCCCCATCGCCCCCCATAATCAGGCGGCTATGGTCTTGTGAGGGCATCACGGCGGTGATATGTTCGTTGAACGGGGTGTAGACCGCCATTGGCCCTTGGCTGAACACCAAAATTGCGGCACGGGCGCGCTCTGGCAGGGGCAGGTCTTCTGCAAGCACCGTTTGCATTGCCAACGTGTTAGAAGTGAGTTGGTCTACCGTGAAGGCGTTCAGTGCTGCGCCAGACATGGCAAATAATTTAGCCTCACGCTCGTTTTGCTCGGCGATGCTCCGTTCTTCTTC
>JBMOFU010000352.1:0-4059 GCA_049318725.1 Phototrophicaceae bacterium
GCGGCGGTATCTGGCTTGAGCCACGCACACAAAACCTCCGGTTGACCGGGCAACAGATCGAGGCGGGGGATAAATCCGTCAGTGAGGTGAACGCGCCAAGTCATATCAGGCTACCATGACAGCTAAGTCAATTTGGGATAATTTGGGATATATTTCCCAAGTATATCCCAAATTAGGCGCTTCGGCAATCTGGAGATGTTTACGATTCGTAGGGGTATGGCGCGCCATGCCCCTACACATATCCCCGTATGCGATTAGATTTTGTCACCCCTGTGTTTGATGCAATTGCCCTGACGCTTGCTATGCGATCTATAAGGGTGGACGGCGGTTAGTGTATACTGTTCACGCTACCCCCCCTAAAGCAAGCGCAAGGACGCTCAACCGATGACCAGCCTCCCGCGTAACTTCCCCTTTCAAGCGCCGCAAGCGCTTCGCAAGCAGCTCCAGAGCATATGGCGCACGTTGTTCGTGCGCGGAGATTTGCTCACCCTGCTGTTGTTGCTTGCGCTGTTGTTGGTGGCAGCGCTCTCTTTGGCAACGGCAGAATGGCCGTTGACGTTGCGCGTGGTGATCCCCGTGTTGGGGTTGAGCGTTGGCTTTGGCTACCTGTTGGCGCGCAGCCGCTACAACGAATTGTTGGCTTTGCTGATGAGCAGCGTCTATGGGGTATGTTTTGTCTTGTTGGTGGCTTCATGGAGCGAGCCGGGCAATATGGCGCAGGGCATCTACAGCGTATTTGCCCGCATGATTCGCTGGGTTTACGACGCCTTCACCGGCGGGATCAACCAAGACACGCTGGTCTTTACGATGTTGGTGGCGTTGCTGTTGTGGTACTTGGGCTATAACATGGCGTGGCACGTCTTTCGGGTGGATCGGGTGTCACGGGTCATCACCCCGCCCGGCCTGATTTTGTTGACCAACGCCGCCATCTACAGCGGCGACAACAGCCTGTTGCCGCATTTGGTGATCTATTCGTTTTTGGCGTTGGTGATGGTCGTCCGCTCGGCGGTCAACGAACGCGAGTGGGAATGGTACGTGCGCGGGATTCGTGTGCCAGAGCGGGTACGCCAACAGGCTAACCTTGTGGGGGCGGGCTTGGCGCTGGTGGCGGTGGCAGTGAGTTGGAACTTGCCGACCCAAGATGTGCAAGAGCGTTTGAACCGCTTTCAAGAGTTCTTACAAGCCGACCCACTGACCGAACTAAGCGAAACGTGGAACCGCCTGTTTAGTTCAATTGACGCCTACGGGCCAGTCACGGCGGACTACTACGGCGGCGAGTCGTTGGAACTCAGCGGGGCGATTCAACTAGGCGATCAAATAGTCATGCGCGTCGAAGCGCCCCCCGGCAGGCGCTACTATTGGCGCAGCCGCATTTTTGACACCTATGAAGGCGGTGACTGGACATCCCAAGCCACCACCCGCGTCGCCGATACCGACCCACCCTTTGAAGCCAACTCTGTGCCAGAGCTTGCCCGCGAGCCGATTCAACAGCGCTTTGTGCTGGCGCTCAACGCCTCTCGGTTGCTGTATGCCGCACCGCAACCCGCCATTATCTATGGTGTGCCGCTGCGCGCTGATGTCCGCCTGAGCGACAACAACATGACCAACATCTATGTCTTACGTCCAGAGCAGGTGTTAGAACGCGGCGCGGTCTATAGCGTCACCAGCTTAATGAGCAGTGCCAGCGCCGCCGAACTGCGGCTGACCGAAAGCAACTATCCGCAGTGGGTAAGGGATACACAGCTTTATGTGCCGCCTTCGGTGACGGGGCGCACGCTTGCGCTGGCAGCGCAGATCGTCCAAGAAGACGGGGCGGTGACGCCTTACGATAAAGCCCGCGCTATGGAGCGTTGGCTGCGGCAAAACATCACCTACGATGAGAACATCCCGCAACCGCCGAGCTTCCAAGACCCAATAGACTGGGTATTGTTCGACCTCAAGCGCGGCTACTGTAACTATTATGCGTCGGCTATGGTGATGATGTTACGCTCGCAGGGGGTTCCGGCGCGCTTAGGGGCGGGCTTTGCACAAGGGGAATGGGACGGCAACGCCTTTGTCGTGCGTGAACGCGACGCGCACACATGGGTAGAGGTGTACTTCCCCAATTACGGCTGGATCGAATTTGAGCCAACCGCCGCCCAAGCGCCTATTTCGCGCAGTGAAGATGAAATCCGTGCCAACGCTGGCACGACCACGCCGACGGCTTCCCCCACCCTTAGCCCAACGCCCATCGCCTCACCGACGGCCACCCAAACCAGCACGCCAGAAGGCACCCCACCTGCGCTGGAAGTGGCGGTAGAGTTCCCTAGCCCGACCCCAACCGCTTCCCCCACGCCCACTGCCACTCCTGTGATTATCCCCACTGCGCCGCCCACGATGCCGCCAAGCGCGCCGCGCACGTCCTTCCAATTCCTGATTTCGGCAATCCTCACCGGTTTCTTGGGGCTGTTGATCTTGGGGATTGTGGTGCTGGCGGCCTTCTTCCTGTGGTGGTGGTGGGAATGGCGCGGGATGCGCGGCTTTAGTCCAACGGTGCGGGCGTATGCGCGTTTGGGGCGCTATGTCGGTGGATTGTTGGGGATGCACTTTGGCGATGACCTGACGACCTATGAACGGCGCCAACAAATCTTAGCGGGGTTGCCCAAGCCTGCCGAACGCCCGGTGAGCCTGATTACCCAACTCTATACCGAAGAACGCTATGGGAATGGCCCCGCCACCCCCGATGAAGTGATCCAGCACGCCAGCCGCGCCGATAAAGCGTGGCAACGTGTGCGCGAGTCCATTTTGCGGCGTTGGGTGAGGCGCTTTTGGCCGTTCTTGCCCGAAGAAAAATAACGGGCAACCAACCCTTATCTTGATACATCCCACACAAGAGGCATGATGCAAAAGCTACTGATTGGTACCCATAACAAGGGCAAGCTCAAAGAATATCAAGAGATGTTTGCCGCGCTACCGCTTGAACTGGTCGGGCTGGATGAGGTCGGCTTGGCTGGGTTTGAGGCGGAAGAACCCGCAGATACCTTTGCCGAAAACGCACTGCTCAAGGCGCGTGCCTATGCCGAAGCCGCCGGAATGGTTGCGCTAGGCGATGATAGCGGGCTGTGCGTCGTCGCGTTAGGTGGCGCGCCGGGCGTCTATTCGGCGCGCTACGCGGGCAAAGACGCCACCGACGCCCAGCGGCGTGCCAAGCTCTTGGGCGAACTGGCACATTTGCCCGCAGGCGAACGGGCGGCTTACTTCATGTGCGTGACCGTGGTCTATGATCCGCACAGCGGGCAAACGATTGAGGGCGTTGGCCGCGTAGATGGGCAGATCGCGCTGGCAGAAAGCAATGGCGGCTACGGCTTTGGCTACGACCCGATTTTCATCCCCGACGGCCATAGCGTGACCTTTGGCGACCTCCCCCCCGCTGTCAAGCACCCGATGAGCCATCGCGGACGGGCGCTGGAAGACTTACGTCCGCGCCTGTTGGCGTGGTTTAGCCCGTAATATGCCCGCTTGCGCCCCTACGAACCATCACGATTTGCAGGGGATTTATCCCGCAAACGTCAATGTTGGGTTCTTGAACGGAATCAGCGCCAAGATCAGTGCTTCGGTGTAGTACGTCTCACGGGTGAGAACATCGCCCGTGAGCAAGCCCACCGAGCCGTTTTGCTGCTTAGAATTGCTCTGCCCAAAGACAATATCGTCGGCGTCGCCCAGTTCTAGGCCATCACGCACATGGCGGGCGATTTCTTCGGGCAGGTAAAACATCGCCGTGCGGCTGCGGCCAAGCCGACCATCGCGCCCGATGACCACAATCCACGCGAACACGCTCAAGCCGTGCGCGCTGTCTTCGCACCCACCTTCGATCCCGACTGCGTAATCTGCTAGGGGGATGGCGTCCAGCGCCGCCCGTGCGCGGTGGGTCGCGCCGAGCAACGTTTCATCGTCGCTCATCGGCTGGTCACGCACGCCCGACGGCACATTCACGCCGTCTACGGTCAGCGCGTCAGCAGGGAACATGCGCTGGAATCCGTGTGTCGCGGCGGCCAACTTGACGGGATTTTTAGAGGCAAC
>JBMOFU010000353.1:0-4055 GCA_049318725.1 Phototrophicaceae bacterium
GATGAGCCATACTTTGACCGCGTGATTATCACCAACATTCCAGAGGCTGCTACCCAACAACTTGCGTTGGAAGCTGGTGACATTGACATGGCGCTTGACCTCACCCGCGACCAGACAACCTCGTTAACATCTAACCCAGACATCGTGGTATACAGTGGCCCCAGCGTTTATACCCACTTCCTGCTGATGAATGCAGACAGTGAAATCGGCGGGATCGTCAGTGACCCGACTGTACAGCTTGCCATCCGCTATGCGCTAGACTATGACGGCTATAAGGTGTTGTGGGGCGGTGTGGTTCCGCCAACGAACCTCACCGTTGGCCTGTTCGCAGCCTATGGCGAAGATCAAGCCTTGACCCGTGACTTAGACCGCTCCCGCGAATTGTTGGCAGAGGCCGGCTACCCAGATGGCTTCGAGATCACCCTTCAATACCCAGACTTCACTTGGCAGGGTGTCAATATGAACACCAACGCCCAGAAGATTCAGTCCGACCTTGCCGAAGTGGGCATCACCGTCACCCTCCAACCCGCTGAACTTCAGGTGGCGCTCGATCAGTACCGTAATGGCGATCAAGGCTTTGCCTATTGGTTCTGGGGCCCAGACATCCTTGACCCGATTGACGTGCTTTCCTTCCTGCCCGGCGGCAAGGTCGCCAGCGAGCGCGCCAACTGGAACGTAGAAGCTATTGAAGACACCGAATTGCTCGACTTGATCGCACAGGCACAGGTTGAAACCGACCCAGCGACCCGCGTGACGATCTTCGCGCAACTTCAGGACAAGCTGCAAGAAAGCAGCCCTTTCGCGCCGTTCAATGTGCCATCCGTTCAGACGGCCTACCTTGCAGACATTGAGGGGTACGTCTACCATCCGCAGTGGACGCTTGATGTCGCCATCTTGAGCCGCGCTGAGTAAGTAAGCAATTCTCCAATGGGGTGGGGCATATGCTTGCCCTACCCCATCACCCACACCTGAAAGCCTATTTTGAATTGACAGGGTAATCCCCCTTGAACTTTGGAAGTTACCTGCTGCGTCGTGTAGTGATTACAATCCCACTGCTGCTTGGCATTACGCTTGTCTCCTTTCTGATTGCGAACGCCGTCCCTGCCGACCCGGTTACTGCCAGCTTGCCCTCCAACGCGCTCAATAATGAAGCGCTTGTGCAGGCCTTCCGCGAAAAGTGGGGGCTAGATCAACCGTTGCACGTCCAATACTTCACATATTTGGGGAATTTGCTACAGGGCGATATGGGAACCTCCATCAAGACCAGCCGCCCTGTGATTGACGATATTCGTCAGTTCCTCCCCGCGACGATTGAGCTATCCACCTATGCGACCTTTGTTGGCATTACCATTGGCATTAGCTTCGGGGTCGTGTCGGCTGTGTTCCGTAATACGATTCTAGATTATGTGCTGCGGACGTTCGCACTCGTTGGGGTGAGCTTCCCGGTGTTCTTGCTGGCACTGGCGGGGCTGGCTATCTTTTACGGCGAACTCGGCTGGGTGGCAGGCCCCGGACGGCTCGGATTCCGCACTGACGCCCCCCCCAGTATCACCGGTTGGTTTACCCTAGACGCATTGATTGCCGGAGACATGGACACCTTTCGAGAGGCGTTCTCCCACATCGTTCTTCCGTCAATTGTGTTGGGCGCATTTATCAGCGGCACAATCTCCCGTGTGACGCGCTCTTCCATGCTGGAAGCCCTCAGTGAGGACTTTATTCGCACTGCCCGCGCCAAAGGGTTGAGCGAAATAACCGTTGTGATTCGGCATGGGCTGTCTAACGCGCTCATCCCAGTGGTGACCGTCGTCGGCTTGAGCTATGGCAACTTGCTGTCTGGCGCAGTGCTTACCGAGTCCATCTTTGCATGGCCCGGCTTAGGGCGCTATATGTTCCGCGCTTCTACCTCACAGGACTTCCCGGCCATTATGGGCGTGAGCCTGCTTATTGCCTTGATCTATATTATTGTCAATTTCGTGGTGGATATGCTGTACTTTTTCATAGACCCACGCATCCGAGAGTCAGTGTAAGCATGGGGACATCTGTTGCAAGGTTAGACGAACAACCCGCCCCAACCCGTAGCGCTCGTCAAGATGAGCTTGCCAGCTTTCTGTATCAGGTGCGTAAAAATCCACTGATGATTATTGGCTTTATTATTGTGGTGCTATGGGTGCTAATCAGTGTGATTGCGCCACTACTGGCAACCTTTGAACCGTTAGCGCAAGATGTGGTTTCGCGGTTGAAAGCCCCCGGTTTCAGCAAAACGGAGGTTGTGGATGATGTGGAACAGACCCAACGGCATCTACTTGGCACCGATGAACTGGGGCGTGACATCTACAGCCGTGTTCTCTATGGTGGGCGCATCACGATTCCCGCTGGAATTAGCGTGATTGTGTTTGGGAGTATTGTTGGCACGGTCATTGGCGCGATTTCTGGTTATTTTGGCGGGTTCTACGATGATATTCTCATGCGGCTGACGGAGCTATTTCTGGCATTCCCGACGATCATTTTAGCGCTGGCGGTGACTGCCGCACTGGGCCCAGACCTGCAAAACGCGATTATTGCGCTGGTGATTGTGTGGTGGCCTGCGTATGCAAGGGTAGTACGCGGGTTAGTGCTGGAGCTTAAAAATCAGGAGTTTGTCGAGGCGGCGCGTGCTGTCGGCGCACCTCATCTTTACATCTTGTTTCGGACGATCCTCCCTAATGCCGTTGCCCCAGCGATTGTGCTGGCAACACTGGATATCGGTAATGCCATCCTGACGTTTGCAGGGTTGAGCTTTCTTGGGTTGGGCGCTGAGCCGTCGTCGCCAGAGTGGGGGCGCATGGTGGCAATTGGGGTAGACTTCTTCGATCAGTGGTGGATGTGGTTGTTCCCCGGTCTTGCCATTGCCAGCCTTGTCATGGCGTTTAACTTTATTGGCGATGGCCTACGCGATATTGCAGACCCGCGCACCCGTAGAGTATAGGGAGTCACCTTATGAGTAGCCCAACGGTGGTGATTACTGGCGCAAATCGCGGGATCGGTTTGGCGTTTGTAGATGCCCATTTAAGCGCTGGATATAGCGTATTTGCGGGGTGTCGTGACCCTGCCGAAGCAGATGACCTGCAATCACGCGCCGCACAATACCCGAACAACCTTACGGTTCTACCCCTAGATGTGACCGATGATGCCTCCATCCAGACGGCTGCCGAACGGGTAAGCGCCGTCACCACGCATCTTGATCGCCTTGTGAACAACGCGGCAGTGTTTCACACCACACCCCTTGAGGAAATCACCCGCGAGAACACCCTGCACACCTTTGCGGTCAATAGTCTTGGGCCAGTATTGGTGTTCCGAGCATTTCTAGCGGGGCTTCGTGCGGCGCGGCGTCCAGTGGTGGTGAATATTTCGTCCAATCGCGGGTCAGTGAGCGGGCAGCACGATACGAAATTGTGGGACTATGCCGCATCGAAGGGAGCGATGAACAGTTACACGCGCAAAATGGCGTTCACGCTGGCGCCGAATGATGGCATCGCCATAGCCATTGACCCCGGCTGGGTCAGCACGCGCATGGGCGGCGAGGAGGCAGACCTTACCCCAGAGCAAACCGTCTCTAGTATGATGGATGTTATTAACCAGCTTACTCCAGCGCAGAATGGGGGGTTCTTCCGTTGGGATGGCTCAATTGCGGCTTGGTGAAAGGAAGCAAACATGGCTGAACCAATTGACTACAATGGGCGGCGCTTTCGCATGTCGCACACCAGCACTGGCGACACCGCTGCCATAGATGGCACAGTTTTCGACTATGAACAAAACGGCGATATCGTCACCTGTCACTATTACGGGGGGAGTGTACGGGAGGGACGTATGATTGGCGTAGTCAATGACACTGGCAAGCTCACGATTCGCTTCAGCCACCTTTATATTGACGGGCGCATGGTTAGCGGGGCGGGGGAATCCATTCCAGAGGTACTCCCCGATGGGCGCTTAAAGCTACATGAGACGTTCATCTTCTTTGATGATGGGCGCTCAGGTCAATCAATCGTCGAAGAAATTTAAGCTCCCTCATAAAAAAG
>JBMOFU010000354.1:0-4053 GCA_049318725.1 Phototrophicaceae bacterium
ATGATTCGCAAAGCCATACTCTTTTTGATCGTTGCGCTATCGTTGGCGGCCTGTGGCGGACAAGCAACAGAAGCCCCTGCCTTGCCGATCCCAAGCGTTGCCCCCACTGAGATTGCCCCGACGGCACTCCCGCCGACGGCGACTGCCTTGCCCGCAACTGTTGCCCCGACGGCTGTCCCGCCAAGCGCGACCCCTGCCCCTGCTGAGTTCCCCTTTAAGATTGACAGTGTGACCTTTGTCGAAAATACATTCAACGGCTCTGCGTGTAACTACACCGGCGTGGGCGGCCAAGTGCTAGATTTCGTGGGGGAAGGCGTGAGTAATGCCTTGATCCGTGTGACTGGCACGAACCTTGACCGCACGACCACCAGCGGCTTTGCCGACGCTTACGGCGCGGGCGGCTTTGAGTTGGCGCTCCAGCCGACAGCCACCAGCGGGAGCTATACCATTCAATTGACCGACGCCGAAGGCAACCCGCTTTCTGCCGAAGGTAGCTTGATCTTTGATGAAACCTGTCGTGGGCGTGTGGGGTTGGTGGTGTTCCAGCGTGACCCGAATTTCGCGGAATAAACAGGGTGCAGGGGTTACAAGTTTCACGGACGAGGCAGGCCTCGTCCCTACAGGATTTTGTATTATTTCAATGGTTTTGTAGGGGCGACACCTGTGTCGCCCGTAAGACTCCGAAACATCGAAAACGTGTGCTATGATCGCGTTAAGGGGCGTAATATATTGCGCCCCTACGAAACCGTTAACCCACCTGTAGGGGCATGATATATCATGCCCCTACAAAGACCTATTAAACCCCCGACGGTAAACTGTTCTGCGCGGACTTGCCCCCCGTCAACATATTGTTCTGGGCGGCCTTCATCCGTGTGAGCAGGCGCTCGATCTCTGGGGCGGCACGGTGTACGGCAAGCCGCCCCGCCTCAATCGAGGCATCGAGGGTGTGAAAATCGAGCAGCGTAATGCTGCCGATGTCTGGCCGCAGCAAAATGTCTGGCGGGGAAGTGGCGATATTCAGGCGCGTATTTTGCGCGTTGACAATATCAATCACGGTGGTGACGACCTGCCACAGCGGGCGGCGCGTCACCTGTTGAATGGCACGGTCAAACAGTTTGCCTTCCCACAGGTTGCTGATTTCAAACAGGCTTTCAGCAGGTTGATCGGCAGGCGTCGGCGTGCCGTAAGGGTTGGCGTTACCCAGATCAATGGCAATGGTAAAGGCCGCCCCGCGTGAGCGCGCCACATCAAACGGAACGTTGTTCACCAAGCCGCCATCTACCAAATGCCAATCCCCAATTTGCACGGGCGGGAACAACACTGGCACGCTCAGGCTTGCCATCACCGCACGGATGACATCGCCGCTATCAATGACGACTTCGCGCTTGCTGACCAAATCGGTAGCGACAATCGCCAGCGGCACTTCAAGGTCAGCAAACGTCGGGCGTTTGATGTCGTAGCCGCTGCGCGTGTAAAACTCGCTGAACCGCTTTTCCAGCAGGACCTCCACCTTGACGGGCGACATAATCGAAACCCAGTCTTGCGGCAATTCATACATCACACTGGGCTTAAACGCCTTGAGCGCCTCTTCGATCAAATCTATGCCCATGCCTGCACAGTACAGCGCGCCGATCAACGCGCCGATGCTGGTTCCAGTGACTAAATCTGGCTTTAAGCCTAACCCTAATAGCTCACGTATGGCGCCAACGTGCGCGCCGCCGCGTGCGCCCCCCCCGCCTAGCGCTAAACCGAGTTTCATCATAAACAAAGCCCTTCCTTAAGCGGTTGGCAACTGAAACCCAAAGGTACTTCCTTGTTGATAGACGCTTTCAAACAGAATTTTACCGTTGTGCCGTTCGATGATCTGCTTGACAAGGTGTAACCCCAACCCTGTGCCGGGGATATCTTTGGTTTCACGGGTACGGGCGCGGTAAAACGGCTGGAACAGGCGCGTTTGTTGTTCAATGGGGATGCCGTAGCCGTTGTCTGCCACGCTGAAGGTCGTCCAGCCGTCTTGCTCAACCAAACGGACGATGACTTGGCCGCCTTCTGGCGTGTACTTAAGCGCGTTAGCAATTAAGTTTTGCGCCGCTTCGGTCAACAAAGACACATCCCCCATCACCACAATGCCTGTGATGGGGCAATCTAGCGTGAAGGTCAGCGGTTTGGGGTAGGCGTGGCGTGCGCCTTCGGCGGCAATATGGACGAGGGTGGCAAGGTCAGTGTGCTGAAGGTAGCGCTCATCGTCAGTGACTTGTACCCGCTCTAGCGAGAGGATGTCTGAGATGATGTGTTCCATGCGGTAGGCCGCATCGCGGATCTCTTTCACATGCCCCACTTGATAGGCTTGTAGCGGATGTTCACGGTCATCTCGTAAGAAAGTGGCGTAATTGACAATCGCGGTGAGCGGGGTGCGTAGGTCGTGCGCCGCAATGCGGATCATGTCCGTTTTGAGTTGTTCTAGCTCGCTTACTTGGCGGAACAAATCCTCAAGTTGGTTTTTGTCCCGCTGGAGTTTGATATTGTAGCGGATGGTGCGCGCCAACAGTTCTGGGCGCAGGTGGCTCTTGTCAAGGTAATCTGCTGCGCCGCTGTCTAGCGCGCCAATGTCTACCTCGCGGTTGCCATGCCCGGTGAGGATGATAATCGGGGTGCGGCAACCTTTATCTTGCACGTAGCGGAGCAGGTCTATGCCGGTGTACGTGCCAAGTTGATAGTCTAGCAAGCAAGCATCGTATTGATTGCTCATCAAGGCTTCGGCAGCAGGAGTAAACTCAGCCATCCAATTCAGTGAGAAGATGTCCTCACGGCTCATCTTGAGCAGGTCGTAGGTGTAGAGGTAACTTTCTTGTTCGTCGTCCACCAACAACACACGGTAAGTCATAGCTAAACTTGATTCCCCGTTAGCGGCAGCAAAAAACCAAAGGTGCTTCCAACGCCATAGGCGCTTTCAAAGAAAATACTTCCCCCGTGCCGCTCCACAATCTGCTTAACCAAGTGTAACCCCAATCCGGTGCCGGGGATAGCGCGTGTTTCGGGCGTGTTAGCACGAAAGAAAGGGGAAAACAAATTGAGTTGCAGCTTTTCTGGCACGCCATAGCCGGTATCTTTCACCGCAATTAAGGCAGAATCCGCGTCAGTGGTGCAATATAGCACAATTTCCCCCGCTGGCGGGGTGTACTTGATGGCGTTGTTCACTAAGTTTTCTAGCGCCTCAATCAGTTCAGCTTCTGACCCATACACCCATAGCCCAGAAGGCGGGGGAAGGTAGCGAAAGGTTTGGGTGATCTTGTTATGGGCGCTATACTGGCTCGCCACTTGCCCGATCAACACGCTAAGGTCAACCAAGTCGGTATAGCCTTCGCGGTACTGTTCAATGCGCTCTAAAGACAGAATCCCCTCAATCAGCCGTTCCATCCGTTCAACGCACCGCTGCATCTCATTGAGGTAACTCAACGGATCGGACAGCGCAAGATTTGACAAATCTTCTGCCAGCAGTCCGATATACCCGTTGAGCGTATTCAACGGGCCGCGGAGGTCGTGGGCAGCAATGCGGATCATGTCGGTTTTAAGCTGCTCTTGCTTTTGAGCAATATTCAGTTGGTATTCCAGTTGGCTTTGCCCCACCCGCAACACGGCTAGGCTCAACAGCCGTTCTAGCAGGGCAGGCGTCAAGGCGTCGCGGGCGATGGCATCGGTTGCCCCTGCCTTTAGCGCGACCAATGCCCGCCCGTGGCTTTCTGTGAAGGCAATGATCGCCCGTTGTACCCCCGCTTCACGCGCCAGCCGAATCATGGGGGAAGTCGGCTCACCGTTCGCCATCGGGTCATCTAACAGGTAAACGTCATAGTCGGTATTGGCTAACACCGACAATAAATTGTCTGTGGCAGCGTAATGTTCTAGCACCCAATACTCAGTAGAGAGCCATGCTTGCGCCTGAGCAACGCTGTTCACTTGGTCGGTGATGTAAAGCACATGGTTCACCATAGGCCACCTACTTAATGATTGGAATTTGAAAGCCGAAGACACTGCCCTCATTATAGCGGCTACGGA
>JBMOFU010000355.1:0-4049 GCA_049318725.1 Phototrophicaceae bacterium
TTGCGTCCCTTTGTAGAACAGTTCGATGTAGAAATGCTCGTTGGGCGCGTGTAGGTTGTCCGTTTCAAGGCCAAAGCCGAGCAAGATTACGGGTAACTTGAGGTGCTGCTGGAACTCTGCCACCACAGGGATGCTGCCACCACCGCGCACATACACCGGGTCTTTGCCCCACACCTGCGCGTAGGCGGCTTCGGCGGCCTTCAACGCCGGATCGTCAATATCCACCAGCACGGGATAGCCCACGCCGCCCACTGGACGCATTTCAAAGGTGACAGTCGGCGGGATCAAGGTGCGAAGGTGGGCTTCTACCAGCGCGTAAATCTTGTGGGGGTCTTGGTTGGCTACCAAGCGGCAACTGAGCTTTGCCAGCGCCTTGCCGGGGAGTACCGTTTTTGCCCCTTCGCCGCTGAATCCGCCGCCAATGCCATGAATCTCTAGCGTGGGGCGTGCGCCCGTCCGCTCGCTGATGGTGTATTCCGGCTCCCCCCAAGATTGCGTCACGCCAGTGGTTTCACGGAAGGCGTCTTCACTGGGGTTGGTGGCTTTGAGTTTGTCGCGCTCGGCTTGGCTGAGGGGCAATACATCGTCATAGAAGCCGGGGATGTTGACGCGGCCATCTGGCAAATGCAGTTGTGCCAGCAGTTCGACCATCGCCTGTTGCGGATTGTGAACTGCGCCGCCGTATGCGCCGCTGTGCAGATCACTTTTAGCACCGGTCAGTTCTACTTCATAGTAAACGATCCCGCGCAGTGAGTAATCAATGCTCGGTTGGTCAATGGCTAAAATGCCGCTGTCGCTAATCACGCACACATCTGCCGCCAATTTATCAGCGTGGGAAGCGACGTATTTGCTCAAGCCTGCCGAAGAAACTTCTTCTTCGCCTTCAATCAACAGCTTGATATTGACTGGGGCGCCACCCGTCGCCAACAGCGATTCAACCGCCTTGACCTGTGCGAAGGCTTGGCCTTTGTCGTCAGCAGCGCCGCGTGCATAAATTTTGCCGTCACGGATCGTCGGTTCAAACGGCGGGCTTTCCCACTTATTCAGCGGGTCAGGCGGTTGTACGTCATAGTGACCGTAGATCAACACCGTTGGGGCGCTTGCCCCGGCATGGAGCCAGTCTGCATAGACAATCGGGTGATGGTCGTCCAGCGTAATCAGTTCTACATTTTCAAGGCCAGCCTTACGCAGGTCGTCGGCCAGCCAATCGGCAGCACGGCGCACATCCCCGCGATGGTTGGTGCGGTCTGCCGACACAGACGGAATCCGCAGCCAGTCCAGCAGGTCATTCAAGAAGCGCTCACGGTTGGCGCTGGCGTACTCTTGTGGCGAAGTCATGGTGAAAGGGTCTCCCTTTAGAAAAAAGGTGATTGTCTAATTCCCACAGACTATAACATATTTGCGGGCGGCATTACAGTAGGGCGGTGATTGAATGTCCCCCATCATATTTGCTTGGATGCGTAACTTTTACGCGGCAACGGGGTTTATAATATTACAAAAATTAAAAGCCCACTTCACGGAGAACAGCCAATGCAACTTGTGACTGACCGCGCCGCCGATATGAGTCCAGAGCAGATTAACGCGCTCACCATCCCGATTCACTATGTGCCGTTTACTTTGACGCTGGATGGCAAAGATTACCTCAGCGGCGTAGATATTCAGCCCGACGACTTCTATAAATTGCTCGCCAGCACCAATGGGATGCCCACCACCTCTTTGCCGTCTACGGGTGAAGTCATCGCAACCTACCGCGATGTGGTTGCCAAAACGGGCGACCGTGAAATTATTTCGGTACATCTTTCTGAAACCTTGAGCGGCACGTTTAATTCGGCACGCTTGGCCGCGCAAATGGCCGCTGAAGAAGGGATCACCGTTCACGTCATCAACACGCGCACGCTCGGCGCGCCAGAAGGCTGGCAGGTAGAAGCCGCTGCCCGTGCGATTATGGCCGGCCAAACGGTGGATCAAATCCGCGCACTGCTGGAAAAAATCAGCAAGGCGGCCAACTGCGTCTATACCCTGCCCACGCTCAAGTATTTGATTCATGGCGGCAGAATCAGCCACATCAGCGGGCTATTGGCCTCCACGCTGGATATTAAGCCGTTGATCGGCGTGAGCTATGAAACAGGCAAATATGAGCAACGCGGGCGCGTGCGGACGTTTAAGAAGGCCGTGACAGAAATCGCCACCAGCCTCACCAAAATCCACCCCGCCGGAAGCAAGTTACGGGTGCAACCGTTGCACGGCAACAACCCCACCGATATGCAGATCATGATGGACGCCATCGCTGCTAAGTTCGATGTCGAATGGATGCCCCCCACACCGATTGCTCCCATTTTGGGCGCACACACCGGCAGCGGGATGATCGGCTGTGCCTTTGCGCGGGTAGATCAACTGCCCAAGCTGCCCTAAGCCGTTGAGTATGCCCGCCATACGGGTGTTGATGATTGCGCGCTGTGTGGCGTGGCCGCTCCATTTGGGGGATCGGCTGATTGTGTATCACTTGGCGCGTGAACTGCGCGCACGCGGCGTCCTGCTCGATCTGCTGGCCTTTGCAGACACCCCTGCCGATTGGTCACTAGAAAACCAGCAGCATTACACGCCCTACTTTGAAAGCGTCACGCTGTTTGACGCGCCGCGCCGACCCTTACCCGAACTGCTGCGGCGGGCGCTGTTGCCCGCCGCCCGCTTTGCATCACAGGCGCACGCTTCTTTTGCGCCAGAATTATGGCGTGAGGGGGAGCGCCGTCTGGCGACCACGCGCTACGACGCCGTTCACCTGTTCGGCGGGATTCAGGTGTATGAGTTTGCGCCGTTATTGCGCGGCCTAAAGACGATCATCACGCCGTATGAGAGCTATACATTACTGTTGCGGCGCACGCTTGCCCATCAACCGAGCATCGTCCATCGCCTGCAATGGAACATGGCGCGCCACTACGAGCGCTGGATGTTCAGCCCCTACGACGTGGTAACGGTGTTGTCTGAGCCAGACCGTGACGAATTGTTGATGCTCAACGCCGCGCTGAACGTGCGCGTGATCCCCAACGGCATTGACCTGAGCGCCTTCCCGCTGAGGGATAGCGCCCGCGACGCCGCGCACTTTGTCTTTTTAGGCAATTACGACTATGCCCCCAACGCTGAAGCGGCGCTCTGGTTGGCACAAGACATCTTCCCGCGTGTGCGCCAAGCCTTGCCCAACGCACAGCTTTCATTGGTAGGGAACGCCCCGCCCGCAAGCCTTTTGGCGTTGGCGTCTGATAGTGTCACGGTAACGGGGCGCGTGCCAAGCGTTGCGCCCTATCTGGCGCGGGCAACCGCGTTTGTTTGCCCGTTGCGGGTAGGCGCGGGGATCAAGAACAAGGCGCTAGAGGCGTTGGCGGCGGGTTGCCCGTTGATCGCAACACCCTTGAGCGTAGATGGCATCCACATCACCGACGGCGAAAACGCGCTCGTTGCAGATACAGCAGAAGGGATCGCCGCCGCGATGATCCGCCTAGCGCAAGACCGCGCACTGGCGGCACAGTTCAGCGCGGGCGGGCGCGCCTTAATCGAGCGCGAATACACATGGGCGCATGTCGCAGATGATTACCTTGCGCTGTATACAGGGAAATCGCATCAAACGCGGGATTAACAAAACGCTCCTACCCTACCATATCCTGATTGCTAGTTTTGCGGACAAGGCAGGCCTTGTCCCTACAGGATGGGGTTGCATTGCAACGGTTTTGTAGGGACGACACCTGTGTCGTCCGTCTTTGTGGCGTTAAAATCCGTTACTAGCAATCACGGTACAATAATCCTGTTTTACGAGAACGCGATTGCCCTGCCCTCACCTGCCGCCGAATGGCTTGTTGTGTCTTTCAATGCCATAATGAGATATATTACGGTGATTGCTAGTTCATGTTTTTGCGCTGTTTTGCGGACAAGGCAGGCCTTGTCCCTACAGGATGGGGTCGCATTTCGACGGTTTTGTAGGGACGACACCTGTGTTGTCCCGTGTGTACCCACTTAACACAATCACCGCGCACGGTTTCGATTTTTCGGCGTCGGAC
>JBMOFU010000356.1:0-4023 GCA_049318725.1 Phototrophicaceae bacterium
GCAACATAGTCGTGATAGCCCACCGTGCCGTCATCGTCGTTCTTGAAGTAGGTTTCGCCGTACAGCGCATAGAGTTCGGCGGCGTCTGGGCGCGGGCTGACGTACACCAATCCGCACTGAGTACACTGCACAAGTCCCTTGCCATTTTCTGGGCAGAAGGGAACGCGGTCATTGCTGCTACAGAGGTTGCACGGCACATGGTAGCGTGCCACGCGGTCATCAATGCGTGGGGAGGTTGAGGTGTCGGGAAGATTGGAGGTCAACGGATAAATCCTTAACAGTCAGAAGGCCACAGATAAACTCGCTATTCTATCGGTGCTTTCTACATGAGACAACGGTTAGATTGTCTGGTGAGGTTTAAGCCGCCGCTTCTGGCTTTTGCATCGCACGCACGGTGAGGACGAGCAACACGGCGGCAATGGCAAGGTAGATCATCGAAAAGCTGATCCATGGGGAAACAAGCGGGATGCTGACCCCGCTACTCAGCACGCGCATGGTAAAGCCCAGTTCTTGCTGGTTGATGAGCAGTTGTTGTGACGCCAACGCCGCCGCCACCGGATTTAGGCTGGTCATAATGTGCGAAAGATAGGCGAAGGTGGCCTCTAATACGCTGTTCTTGGCTTGTCCGGCAAGGTCTTGTAGCCAGACGAACAACAAATTTAGCACCAGTGGCGCGCCAAACGCCCCAATCAGGGTGACGGTGTAGGTACGCACACTGGCAGAAAGCGTGCGCGGGGCAATGGCACTAAAGTAAATCCCCACCGTGCCAAGCGTGATTGCCATCACGATCAAGATCACGAACACGATCAACACCTCTGAGGGGCTGACGCCGCCGAACAAAAACGCAAGGCTTTGTAGTGGGATGGCCGCCAACAGCAACAGCAAGATATAGCTCAGGGCGCTTTCGAGCTTGCCCATCACAAATGAGGTGCTGGCAAGCAAGGTCGTGCGGAGCAAGTCGTAGGTTTGGCGTTCGCGCTCACCAGTAATCGCGCCAGCGGTAAAGGCCGGGGCGATGAAGATAATCAGCAACAGTTCGATGCCCACCACCCCCATAAACAACAGCCGTCCAGCCGCCCCTGCCGCTGCACTGCTGAAGTTGGTTTCCAACGTTGTAAACGTGAGGTAGATCAAGGCTAAAAATCCGGCCATCAACCCCAAGTAGAGCGTCAACACAATAAACGCCCGCATCCCGCGCATTCTGCCGCGCAGTTCCTTGAGCATGACCGGGTTCACCCGAAAGGCGCGTAAATCTGGCGCTAACACCAACGCGCCAACCGCCGCTAAAATCCCCACCGGGATGGCTGGAGTAAAGCCAAGCCAAATCAACAACGCGACATTGGCGGCAATCAACACCCACACGGACGCCACCCCCCACACTTCACGCGCCATGATCCCGACCATGACCACCAGCGCGGCACTCATGTTGACCAGCATCAACAAAATGGCAATAGAAAGGCCAACGCTGGTGTTACCAGTGTAACGGAACAATACCGCTGTGGTGAACGGAACCAGCACCGCCACGCCCAACGCCTGCAACAGCGCCACCCCCACCGCGACCACTGCCAGCCCGCCGTTCACCAGCGCTGACCCGCGCAACCAGTCTGCGGCTCGTAAGAGGCGGGTTTCGCGTGGGCTGAGTAGATCGGTTACGGTCATAGGTCTTGTCCTTTAGACTTCTGCCTGAGAATCTTTACCCGTTCTTGGGGGTTTGGCGGCAAACCCATAGCGCCCAATCAGCGGGACGAAGCGCACGCTTAGGGTGCGTTCCATTTGCCATTGCTCGCCCATGCGGATGACGCGCTCTAGGTGTTGGTTGTCTTGCGTCCCCAACGGCAACACCAGCCGCCCGCCGTGATGATCCAATTGTAAGCGTAGCGGGTCAGGGAGTGCAGGGGCAGCCGCCGTCACCAGAATCGCGTCATAGGGTGCCATATCCGGCAAGCCTTGTGTGCCGTCGCCAATGTAGACTTCTACGTTACTATAGCCCAACCGAGTGAGGGCATCCCCCGCACGCCCGGCCAGCAACGCATGGCGCTCTATAGAAATGACGTTGGCCGCCAGTTCGCACAAAATCGCCGTTTGGTAGCCAGACCCAGTTCCGATTTCTAGCACGGTTTCGTGGCCTTGCAACCCTAGCATCTGCGTCATCAGCGCGACGATGTACGGTTGAGAAATCGTTTGCTTGTTGCCAATCGGCAAGGCGCTGTCTCGGTAGGCCATCTCGCGCAGGTCACGCGGCAAGAAGATGTGGCGCGGCACGCGGTGCATGGCCTCTAGCACCCGGAGGTCGGTGATATTACGGGTGATGAGTTGTTCTTGCACCATCTGTTCGCGGCGTGCGCGTTGAATTTCGTTGTTCATCATAAAGCCCTATATTTCTGTAGGTGGTTTAGGTCACCCACTAGGAGCTTTTGGCTATCGGCTCCCCATCTCTTGCCTTGATTATAGTGATCTTGGCGCAGATGCCAAATGCGGGCGGTTTATCAATGTGAATCTGGGCGGGCAACGTGCTAGAATCGGTAAGGTTTTAGCCGTCTTTAGGAAGAGTATAGGATAAGGCAGTGGAACAAACTTTTCGGCAAACGATGCAAGAATTTCGCACACGCTTTGAAGAATCTCCGGCGGCGGTTGTGCGTGCGCCCGGGCGGGTAAATTTAATCGGTGAGCATACCGACTACAATGACGGGTTCGTCTTACCGATGGCGATTGAACGCGGGATTTACATCGCCCTGCGCCCCACCACCGATAAAACAGTGCGGTTATACTCGATGGACTTTGATCTTGAACTGAGCTTCTCATTAGAGGACTTTGCACGCGGCGATGACATGAGTCCCGGCGAATATGTCAAGGGCATGACGCGCGCGTTGCTCAACGCAGGCTTTGACCTAACCGGATTTGAAGGCGTGGTCAAGGGCGATGTCCCCATCGGCGCCGGGTTATCTTCCTCTGCGGCAATGGAAATGGCAATTGGGCAAGCGTTTTCTGCAACCGGCTATTTTTCGATCCCCGCCGCGCAAATGGCAAAGTACGGCCAGTGGGTAGAAAACGTCTGGCTAGGGCTAGGCTCTGGGATTATGGATCAGATGATTAGCGCCTCTGGGCAGGTGGGCAGCGCGTTGTTGATTGACTGCCGCACACTAGAAACGCAGCCCGTCCCCTTGCCCCCAGACACGCTGATCGTGATTATGGACACCGGCACCCGCCGCGAACTGGTCGGGGGCGAATACAATACCCGCCGCCGCCAGTGCGAAGAAGCCGCCGCATTCTTTGGCGTGCCAAAGCTGCGCGACCTCACCCTAGAGCAGTTTAACGCCCGTGCGGAAGAATTGGACGAACTCCCGCGCAAACGCGCCCGCCACATCTTGACCGAGAATGCCCGCGTCTTGCAGGCGCGTGACGCCTTATTGGTTGGGGATGCTGTTACGTTTGGCGCGTTGATGAACGCCAGCCATGTGAGTATGCGTGACGACTTTGAAATTTCTTCGCCAGCCCTAAACGAGATGGTCAGCCTTGCACAAGCGCAAGCGGCTTGTTACGGCGCACGCATGACCGGCGGCGGGTTTGGTGGCTGTGCGGTGGCGTTGGTCAAAGCAGAAGACGCTGAAGCCTTTGCCCACACGGTTGCTGCTGCCTATCTTACCGCCACTGGCAATTCGCCGTTGCTCTATATCAGTCAACCCGGCGGCGGCGCAGAGATTTTGGCCTAGCCCGCTGACTTGGTTGCAACTGCCTTATAAATATACCCTGATTGCTCGTTCATGTTTTTGGGCTGCCTTGTGGACGAGGCAGACCACGTCCCATGTGTACCTACTTAACACGATCATGCACATTTTCGGGTTTTTAGGGGTTACACGGACGCGCCACTGGCACGTCCCTACAGGTCACAAGGGTTGTGTAGGGACGCCTCTCCGGGGCGTCCGTGTTTTACAGGCGAAAAATAATGTCAGCAAATCCTTAAGTGGGTGCCTATGGGACGAGGCAGGCCATGTCCCTACAGGATGGGGGCGCAGTGGGGACAAT
>JBMOFU010000357.1:0-4022 GCA_049318725.1 Phototrophicaceae bacterium
TTTAGCCCGCCTGCGTCGGAATGGTGAAGTGGAACTGTGCGCCGTGACCCAGTTCGCTTTCTACCCAAATGCTGCCGCCGTGTGCGTCTACGGTCATGCGGCAGAACGTCAGCCCTAGCCCCACACCGTGCGGCGCATCGTTGTACTTCACTCGGCTGAACTTTTCAAAGATGCGGTCGCGCATCTCTGCGGGGATGCCGGGGCCGTTATCCGCAACGGCAAAGTGGAGCATGGCACGGTCTTGAAAGACGCGCACCGTAATCACCCCGCCGGGTTGGGCATACTTGGTGGCGTTTTCGATGAGGTTGCTCAACACGCGCCGCAGCATTTCTTCGTCGGCGTACATCTCTGGCAGTTGTTCCGGCACATGGACTTGTAAGCGCATCCCCGCCCCTTCCACAATCGCGCTGGTTTGGGCAATCACCGACGCCAACAAGGGCCTAACCGGCGTCATTTTGCGGCTTAACAGCGGGCTACCCCCCTCTAGGCGTTGCACATCTAACAGGTTAGACACCATCCGCGCCATTTGATCTATGCTGCTGTTGGCGTTGGCGAAAATCTTTTCGCTGCGCGGGTCTTTGTTCGATAGCTTTTGGAGCGTAGCAAGGCTAAAGCGCATATTTTGCAGCGGCGCACGCAAATCATGGAAGATCATCGCTGTGAGGTCTGTGCGCAGTTGGGTCAGTTCTACTTCGGCGCGCATATCTTGCATGACATACTCAATCACTGCTTGATCCTTGAAGGTACGCTTCCGCATTTTCAGCCGCACGGGGATGACTTCCCCCGATTTGTGCTTCACTTGGGTTTCAAACAAGTTCAAGAAGTTGGTCTTGAGGTTGGTTTCGCCCGTCTGGCTGTTTTTTTTCTGGCTGGGGGTGTGAATTTCGCGGATTTTTAAGGCGCGGATTTCTTCCAGCGGATAGCCTAAAAAGTGACAGGCCTCGCGGTTGGCGGTGATAACCTGCCCGTCGCTGTCGGTGAACAAAATCGGCGTGATGGCTTCATCAAACAACCACTGGTAGCGCTCGTTAGTGTCTTGATGGGTACGCTGATAGCGGTCTTGGCGGATGGCCTGCACGATCATTTCTGCGGCGCTTTCGAGCGTGAGTTGCATCGTTTGGGGAATTGCGTCAAGGTTCGGGTGCAAAAAGACCATCACCCCAATGGCTTTATCTTCGGCCATCAACGGGATGCCAATGGCAGAGCCGCCTGTAGGGGCAGGCACCCCCGCAGGTGGCATAGGGAAGCGCGGGTCGTGTTGAATATCCCGAATGATGATGGTGCGTGCGCCGTGGTAGACGTAGCCAATCAAGCCCTTGTTAAACAGATGTTCCCATAGGGTGTTGCCTAAATGCAGCGTGTCTAGGGTGAAGGCGTCGTTTAGCACACCATTTTCACGGAAGGTCATCACGCAGCCGAGCGATAGCCCCGTGAAGCGCCCGATCTGCTCTAACACGTTCTGGAGCGTATCGCGGAAGGTTGCCCCCGGCGCGACGTACAGCGCCCGCGTGATTTCGTAAAGCGTGCGCCAACGTTGGGTTTCGTTGTAAATGTTGGGAGAGAGTGTGGTCATAATGGGGCATACCTATCTCACAAGCCGTAGCCGTCGCATCTCGGACAAAATAATCTTTTCAAAGGGGGTATCAGTAGAAACGGGCAAATAATGGACGTTGCGCCGCTGACACTCTAGGCGCAATTCGCTTTGCCAGTGTTGCAGTCGTTGCAGGTAAAGCTGCCGCATTGCAGCGTCTATCGTGACTTCTTGTGCGCGACCGGTTTCAACGTCCACCAGCCGTAAATCCCCTGCCAGCGGTGGGTCTAATTCTTCTGGTGCTAGGGTATGGATCAAGGCGACCTCATAGCCGCGCCCAACCAATTCATTCAACCCACTGGTGATACCATTGGGGATAAACAAATCGCTGACGATAATGACAAGCCCGGGGCGGCGCTCTTTGCGCGCATAGGTTTGTAGCGCGCTGTTGAGGTCAAGCCCGCCGTTGGCTTGTAGCGCGCTGATAAACGCGAACATGCGCGGTAGGTATGCCCGCCCACGATAAGGCCCAAAGGTGTGTAGGCTGTTGCCGCTAACCGCCGTCAGGCTGAGGCGGTCGGTGCCGCTGAGGGCGATGGTCGCCAGCCCGCTGATGAGGCGGCGGCCATAGGTGAACTTGTTACTGTCTGGGGCGGCTTCTGCGGGCGGAAAATCCATACTTGCAGAAACATCCAAAAATAGATGAACGGTGAGGTCTTCTTCGTCCTCATAAATCTTGATGTACGGCTTCTCTGCACGGGCGTAGAGCTTCCAATCCAACCGCCGCAAGTCATCACCTTGCACGTAATTGCGATAGTCTGCAAATTCAATCGAACTGCCCCGCCTGCTGGAGCGTCGTTCCCCCGTAGATACCCCTGCACGGACGCGATTCGCCATCAGCATGACCTGTTCCAGCTTGCGCCGAGTACGGCTATCTAACCAAGGGGTCAAGGGTAGGCTTCCTCAAGTGTATGTATCATTGGCATGGCGTTTATCATAGCATAATCGCTTTTTGGCTGTTAGGTTGCAAAAAAGGGGAAAATAAGAAGAAATAAGGGGCAACCGACCGGCATTCATTGCTACAAGACTAGGGGCGGATGCCGCGTAAAAAGATTTGAATCCCGTGTTGAAGTATCTTGTCGTGTTGGGCAGGGGTATCAAAGGCTTGAGCAGCCACCAGTAATGACCGAGTTCCAAAGAGCAAGCTAAGGATGGCCTCGTTCATCAATTCAGGGGCAATGTCCCCTTCGAACTTGGCTTGTTCAATCAAGCGTATGAGTTGGGCTTGAGTACGCATAAAGACCTCCCGCACAGCGGGTTCTTCTAGCACAATCGCTTTGAAGTCGTCGCGCATCGCCACTGTAGAAAACCCATCTTGCGTGTCTTGCGAACGCAGCATGTAGTTCACCACCGCCTCTAACTGTGTAATCCCGTCACCTTGCAATTGGTCAATAAACGCGGCCATATTGTTGAAAACGCGCAACACGATTGCACTAGCGATAGCGTCTTTGCTTTTGAAGTGGGTGTAGAGCGTGGCTTTGGCAATAGCAGTTTCATCTGCGATCATATCCATCGTCAGCCCTGCCAAGCCCACCGTTTCTGTTAAGCGCACTGCCACCGCGATGATTTGGTCTTCGCGCAGTTGTACTTTTTTTTCACGTCGAGAGTTCAATGTCCTATCCTTTTACGCGCTAACCCAATTTTACCCATACTTTCATCCACTGGTCATTTAATATTGTATGCCAATGTGTATAATCAGTCATAATCGTTCAAATATAGGCATTTGCATACAGAATGGAATCCGCATGAAATCGCTTTACGTGTTCTTGGGGCGTATCGGGTCTGCTATAGACGGCTTTTCAATCGTGTTGATGATCGTTGTGCTGTTGTTCAGTTGGTCGCTCACGCTTCAGTCGTTCGGCCAGCACTTCAAGGACGTTACCGGGTCGCCGGTGCTTGACCTTGAAAACGTACAATCTATCTTGACCGTTGAGCAAGCCTTGACCCTCATCAACGGGTATAGCCCAGCCGCTAAATCGCTGTATTGGTCATTTTTCATCATGGATAACCTAATGCCCCCGCTTGTGTTTGGCTCCTTTGCCTTGTTGTGGGCGAAACTGTTCAGTAGCTCTAGTGCGGCCTTAGCAAAGCGCTTGTTGAATAGCCCTATTTTACTGGTGCCGTTGGGCGTTGGCTTGTTTGATTGGTTTGAAAACCTTGCCTTTATAACAGTGTTATATAGCGCACCTGTAGCCTCAGCAAGCCCCATCATGCAGCTTGGGTTGATCTTGGTGCAACTCAAAGCCCTATGCTTGTTCGCCACGTTTGGCCTAACCCCAGTTTTCATCCTCTATACAGGCGGTCACTGGCTTTGGCAGCGCCGTCAGCACACGAAGCAGTAAAAGCAGTGATGAGTACTTCAGTAACGAGTGTTTTTCACTCGTCACTCGTCACTCGTCACTCGTCACTGTAGTTACTTGCTGCTAGACAC
>JBMOFU010000358.1:0-4003 GCA_049318725.1 Phototrophicaceae bacterium
TCATCACATGGGATGTCACACAGAAAAGGTGGCAGGTCGCCCGTGATTGGGGGGAATTTTCATGACCGCAGATACCCAACTTTCCAAGTTTATCTCGATGGTTTTGCGTCACCGCGCCAGCCAGTTTGACATTACGCTGGACGCCGAAGGCTACACCGATATTGACGCGCTCTATGCGCTCGTGCAACAGCGTTACCGCAACGCATGGACGTATGACGACCTCATCCGCGTGGTGACGACCCCCGCCAGCGACGGAAAGACGCGCTTTGAACTGCACGAGACGCGCGTCCGTGCGCGCTATGGGCATAGTGAGGGCGTCACCGACGCACCTGTCCAGTATGAAGCGGCAGTACCGCCCGCCATCCTCTATCATGGCACGAATGAACACGCGCTCACCTCCATTCGTCAAGCGGGGTTGACCGCGCAAAGCCGCCAATATGTGCATCTGTCTACGACGACCACGCGCGCGCTGAGTGTCGGGTCACGGCGCGGAAAAGCGGTCTTACTGAGCGTGCGCGCCTTAGACGCCCATGCGGCGGGCATCGTATTCTATCACCCAGAAGATGAACACTACTTGGCCGAAGCTATCCCCGCCGAGTTTATCAACTTCCCATCATGAGGTTCAAGCCCAGTAGGGGCGGCACCTGTGGCATCCACGAGACGTTTGCCAATCCGCCTGTGCGAAATATCTCGGTAAATTCCTGTTTGGGTAACGTGAAAGACTATGGTAATGGATAAGGAAGACGAACGTCGTGTAAAGCTTTTCGTCATTGATGAGATGATTGCAGATGTAGATGGAGCAATGCCCGATACACCCGAATATGATAGATTCGCGGTATTGAGAGCCATGTACATTCGTGTGAGGGATAGACAAAACAACTTTCCCTCACCATTGCTGGTTCCCCTAGAGATTGTAGAAGCTGTAATAGAGGAGACTGACGATAAAGTTGCGAAACGGCTTTCTGGTAGCTAGTTTCATAGGTGATATGAAAATGAAGCCTTTGACCAACGCTATGCACAGATCATCAATCGGTTTACACAGGAATTTTCGCTACAGTACGTCACCGCTGACGGCATCATCAACTGGCCGAAATTGGTTGAGCGGGTTTCTGAGCGAAAAAGCGGCACAATCTACCCACTGTAGAGTACAATATTGCCAGATTCCCAGTACAGTCCAGTTTAGGGGGGTAACGACCCGATGAAAATTGATTTCCTACTTGATTACGATGTTGTCACGGTTGCCAGTGAGCAAAAGCTTTACCTACTGGCGCGCTTGATTGCTGGCCCAGCGCCAGACAGCGGCCAACGCCGCCCCCTTAACTTGAGTTTGGTGATTGACCGAAGTGGCTCGATGGCGGGGAGCAAAATAGATTACACCCGTCAAGCGGCGCAAATGCTCGTCCAGAACATGAGCAGCAATGACACGCTGTCTGTGGTGTTGTACAACGAAAATGTAGAAACCCTGTTGCCGCCGCAACAAGTGCAACACAAAGACCTGATTAACCAGCGCATTAAGCAGATTAAGGCGGGCGGCACAACCAACCTGTCTGGCGGCTGGCTAGAGGGCGTTAAGTGGGTGGCAGAGCAGCTTCAGCCAGAAGTCGTCAATCGGGTGATCTTGATGAGCGATGGGCTAACCAATCGGGGGATTACCTCCCCAGAGAAATTGATCGAACTGGCGCGCCAAAAGCGTGAAGGTGGCGTCACCACGACCACCATGGGCTTAGGCGAGGACTTCAACGAGGATTTGCTGATCTCGATGGCCGATGCCGGCGGCGGCGCGTTCTACTTCATCGAAAGCCCAGAAGTCACGCCGGGCATCTTCCAAGAAGAACTCAAGGGACTATTAAGTTTAGTCGGCCAAAATTTGAGCATTCAGGTCATCCCCACCAACGATGTGACCACCGTCCGCCAATTGAACAACTATCCGAGCGAAGTCAAAGGCGCAGGGACGCTGTTCCGTTTGGGCGATGTGTTTGGCGAAGAAATCAAGTCGCTGATGCTGGAACTTCACATCCCCGCGTTACAAAGCATCGGCCAAGTAGAAATTGCCAAACTGCGCTTTGAATACGATGAAATCCTTGCGGAAGAACGCGGCACCGAGCATCGCACGCTAGAACTGGCCGTGATGGTGAATGTCAAATCTGCCGCAGAGTTGCCCGCAGGGGTTGCCCAACAAAACAAAGAGGTCACACGCTCTGTATTGTTGTTGAGCGCCGCCGAAGCGCGCCGTCAGGCCATCCGTATGGCAGATGGCGGCCAATACAACGAGGCGGCCAGTGTGTTACGCACGGCTGCTGAGGCGATCTATACCGCCAAACTAGACGATCAAGACCTTGAAGAAGAACGCGGCGCACTGATTACCCAAGCCCACGACATGGACTTAGGCGCAAGCGCTTACGACTCTTATAGCCGCAAGAGCATGGCAACCCAATCCTATTTTACGGGGCATGGGTCGCACGCCAATACCAAAGCCTTCCGCGTGCGCGAATCTGAGCGCAAAACGGGCGCAGAAAGTGCGCCGCCTGCCGCCCCTGTGGAACAGGCCAAGCACAATGCCCCTAGCCCCACAGAAATAGACGCACGCAAAACGGGCATTTGGGAAGGCAACCTGCCAGACATCGCTAACTTGGTGGCGAATATGAGCGGCCAAAATCCAACCGTCATGCGTTGGGGCAACCAAACCTTTACGCTGTCTGGCGAGTTGATCCGCATTGGGCGTGATGACAACAACGAAATTGTGCTGAAGGCCACTGGCGTTTCTCGATTTCACGCGCAAATTCAACGGCAGGGGAGCGAATTAATCCTCAAGGATTTGAGCAGTACTAACGGCACGCACCGTGCGGGCAAATTGTTAGAGCAACCCTACCGCTTGCAAGTGGGCGATGTGATTTACTTCTGCGATCAACGTGTGACCTTTGAATAACGGCCATTTACCACTGGAGACTATGGATTCATGCGCGAAACCTTTCCCGTTGTTGTAAACGGCGTACAACGCGACTTGATCAAATTTGAGGTTGCCCCCGGCGTAACCATTGCCATCGTCAACATTTTGGGCGATGTTGAACTGGTGCAGGCGGCCAGCACCGCTTTAGCCGCACGTTTGCTGCCGCTCCAGCCAGAGGTCTTGGTGACCGCAGAGGCAAAAAGCATTCCGTTAGTGTATCAGTTGGCAATTGACCTCAACCTGCCATATGTCGTACTCCGCAAGAGCTACAAAACGTATATGGGCGACGCCTTGCGCGCAGACAGCGTGAGCATCACGACTAACGCCACCCAAACCTTGTTCTTGGACGAAAAAGACCGCGCCTTGATTGCGGGCAAGCGTGTGGTGTTGATAGATGATGTGATTTCTACAGGTAGCACGCTCGAAGCGATGGAGCGTGTGGTGACCTTAGCCACCGCGCAGATCGTCGCCCGTTCGGCCATCTTCACTGAGGGGAACGACCCCGCCCAGTGGCAGCATGTGATCGCGCTCAGCAACCTGCCCGTGTGGATTAGCGAGTAATGGGGGCAATGCGTTGACAACAAAACCAAATTCACCGTATTATCAGAAGGGTATCGGTAGTTTATTTTCTACCAATATTTAATGATATGAAGGGTGATATTTTTGATGCGCTGGCCGACCCCACTCGGCGGCAAATCCTCATGATTCTAGCCACAGAGCGGTTGCCCGTTCATCAGCTTGCCCAACGCTTTGACATGGCGCGGCCTTCGGTGTCGCAACATATCAAGGTGCTGTATGAGGCGGGGTTGCTCATTGAAGATAAAGTTGGCCGTGAACGCTTCTACCGCACCAATCCAGCGCCTTTCAACGTGATACGCGCATGGTTCACTTCTGTTGAACAACTCATTGGAAGCCCCGATGAGCAATCTACAAACCATAATACCTGACACCTCCAATCCCATTAGATTGGATATACTGTTCGGTCTAAGGCGTTTGTTGACAAAATATCCCATTATCATTTATACTGAGGACATGGATGAAACCTATCGGTTTCAT
>JBMOFU010000359.1:0-3994 GCA_049318725.1 Phototrophicaceae bacterium
AGCAATCAGGGTTACCGTTATAAAACACGCTCTAAACCCGCTAACGGTTTGCGCGCATTTGGATGTAAGATAGAACTATGCCCAAGTAGGAATGTGACCCGATCATGCGCTTTGATGTACACACGGTACGTTGCCACCTCGTTAACGAATTGTTAGACGCCCCACAGGTCAAAGAAGTTTGGCACGACGGGAGCGATGTCGTGATCTTGGACTTCAAAAGCCAAGAAACGGTTTCTATTCACCTGATTGAACGCTATATGTCTGTGGATGAAATCCGTTACATCTTTAGCACCAATGCCGCAGAGGGCAAATATACGCTCTTGCTGTTGTGGGCAGACATGTTCATGCCCGCGCATGGGCAAAAATATGAGCCAGACGACTGGATGATTACGCTCTTGAGCTTGTATGGCGGCAAAATCTACGTGTATGATGCCTGGCGCACCGAGCCGTATATCTTCACGGTACATTTTCACCCCATCGCCAACAGCCGCCTGTGTTTGATCGAGCATGGGGCAGACATTCACATCGGCAAGATTGGGGTAGAAGTGGTCAACAGCCGCATTCCCTACTTCTTTGGCGCGTGGCGCGTGGCGCGCTTTGATGGCTACCGCCCCGCCGATGAAGCCGAGTATTGGGAATCTTTGCGGAGTGCGGGCAATGCGCGGCACGGCATCCGCCACTACTTTGCGCTGTTTGGGTTAGAGGCCACCGCCACCCGCGAAGCAGTTAAACAAGCCTACCGCGAGCTTGCCCGCAAGATACATCCCGACCGTAACGCCGCCGAAGACGCCACAAGCCGTATGCAGCAGGTCAACGAAGCCTACACCCGCATTGTGGCGCACCTTGATGCCGAAGAAAGCGACTCAGCCCAACGGGATTAGCGTCTGGATGTTGTCTATAAAGTCAATGACCCACCCCTCACGTCCGGTTGCGTTGACGCGCACCCGCCACCATTGCAAACCGTTGGCGCTCACTGCGCCTTCGAGTAGGGTGAGGTTCGTCCCGTTGGGCAGGCGGTCTACAATCGCAAAGTCGGTTCCAGCACCGCTACGCATATTCAGGCTGTCCCCTTCGGTAGTGAAAACCTGCGCTTGTCCCCCCACCTGCAAGATCAACGGGGGTTGAACTGCTACAGCAGTCGGTGGAATGATGCCACCGTTAATGCTTGGCACCATTGCGAAATCCGCACGGCTAACCAACCCTGTCATATTCGTCCAGATTAAATCATAGACATCGTTGCCATCGGGCGGGCTGACCCAAATCAGTTCTGGCGAGTCAAACCAAGGGGCAGCCAACCAGACCACTGCAAAAGAGTTGGGCTGAATCGGTAGGCCGAGCAATGTCCCCAATCCGTCGGTATCGGCAACTGCGAACAAACCATGATCCGTGCCGATCAGCGCACCGACCTGCAATTGGGCGTCGGTCAACAACTGGGCGTTGCTGTCTTCGCGCATAATGATCCAATCAAACGTGTCTGCTTGGGTCGCTTGACTGGTGAAGGCCAGCATATTCCCGTTAGCAACATACTGCACCCGCCCAAACGATTCAAATTCGCCAGCCACAATCGGGTAGCGTTCACCATCGCGGGTACTCACTTCAATTGCGTTCAGTTGAAACATGAGGAAGCTACTTGGGTCACTGGGGAAGCTGGGCAACAGCATTGGTTCGACCACCTCATCAATGCCGGGCAAGTAGTCCATACTGGTTGTTTTGGTACGGTTGGACTCGACTACTGTGTTGGCCTTCAATTCCCAGCGGTAGTTGGGCAACGGTGGCGCAAATTCGCCTGCGGAAAGCTCTAGCATGACGAACTCCACAACATCTGGATTGGCAATAGTCACTACCGGCAGCGGCAGGGTATAGAGTTTGTTTTGGGTGACGGTGGCAACGGTTGGGACGCTAGAGCCAATTTGCCGCTGAAACGCGCCAGTGGTGATATCGAAGGTTTGTATCACCCAGTTGCTCCCCATGCTTAGGCCAATCACTAATGATTCGCCACTATAAACAAACGGTGAGCCGTTAAAGTTCAAAGAATGGCCGAAGATTTCCCCCAGTGGGATAAGTTGGCTGGTGTTGGCAAGCAGATTGTAAATCACCAGTGTGGCCGCATAGCTGCCGCTGCCGAGATAGACATCAGCGCTAGTGACAACATAAGCGGCATAGCGGCCACTCGGTGCAATCGCCACCCTACCGAAGAACTTTTCTTCAGTGCCGGGCGGGAAGGGCAATTCAATCCGCGTGGGGACGCCCTCAGCGGGATAGGTCATCAAGTACAAGTCGTGATTGAGCGCATCATACAAGTACGCCTGTTGAATATCGTTTTGGGCGGCAGTATGTCCTTGCCCCGCCCCCATCAGCATCAACACCAGAACTAGAAAAATAATCCGCTGCATAGTGCATTCCCTCCCGATCAAAAATGTTATTCAGTCCGTTGTGCCAACACTAAAATATAACTACCGCGTGTATCGCTTGGTGCCTCATTCCCGCTGTAACGGCTCACCCGCAGGTAATAGAGGCCGCTGGCAGGCAACACATAGCGTTCGATGCGCGCATTTTGGCCGCCGCCGCTGTCATCGTCACGAACCAGCGTGCGTTGCCCGTCATCCAACAAGCTGATAAACGGGTCTAGGTTGCCGTCCCCGCGATTCATCGAAGCCGTAATCAGGTCGCCGCGGTTGCCGTAAAACACATACAGTTCGTCGGGGGTGTCATCGTTGATTGTCCCCGTGACCGTGCTGCCGTAGCGGATGGGGTTGGCGTTTGCCATCGCCTCATCAAAGGCACCGCCAACGCGGTTGAGGGTGATCCTAAAGCGCCCGACTGTGGAGCCAGCATCGCGGTTAAAGCGGGTTGCCAAGATGGTATAGGTGCCATCGGCAGGCAGACGCGCCTCAATGATTTGGGCGTTTTGGCCGCCGCCGCTGTCATCGTCGGCGGTGATCTCGCGGCGGTTTTCATCCAACAAGACCAAATAGGCGTCTAGCGACCCACTCAGCCGATCCATCTGAATCGTGACAATATCGTTGGCTGCCGCGTTAAAGGTGTAGAATTGTTCGTAACGCGCTGCGGTCAGTTCGCCCTCTGCGCTGTCCTCATAGTTGATGGTTGCTGCGGTTACAAGCATGTTGCCTAGCCCGCTGGCGTCACTTTCTTCAAGCGTGAGCAAGAATGCCCCGGTACTGTTGCCCGCCAATTCCCCATAACGGCTCGCCACAATGACATAGGTGCCGTCGGAGTCAATGACCCACCCGCGAACTTCAGCGTCCAGCGTCAGGCCGCCGGGGGTATCATCGGCAACGGCAATCTGTTGTGTTTCGGTATTCAACAGGCGGATCAACGGGTCTAGGTCGCCGTTGACGCGCCGCATGGTGATGTTGATAATGTCGCCGCGCCGCGCTGGAAAGCTGTAAAAGAACTGGGGATTTTCTGGCGTGAGGGTGTTCAAGATCGTATCGCCGTAGCGCAATGAGCTACCGCTTTCTGAACTGACGCCGACGCGCTCTAATTGCAAGTCATAGTCCCCAAACGTGCTGCCGAGCGCCCCCCCAAAACGGCTGACAATCACCGTATACAGGCCATTTTCGGTGATTCGTAGCGCGTCTATCCGTGTGCCGGCGCTAACCCCGTCATCCAGCGTGATAAGCGGCAGGCCATCTGGCGCAAGAATCGTCAGCGTTGGATCAAGAATATCTTCGCCGTCTGGGGTTAGGGTGAGCGTGACAAATTCGCCGCGCCGCCCATCAAAAACATAGGTATCCCGCAGGCGGTTGCTATCCAAAAAGCCACTGACCGTTTCCCCGTAGGCCAGCGGCTCAAGGTCTAGGGTAGGGTCAGGCTGTAGCCATAGCCCGACCATCCATAACGCCCACAATAACGTTGCCCCCATCATCAGCCGTTAGAATCCGCCGAAAGCGCGGCCAAGATTGCCCCGCAAATTACCCAGCGCACCGCCTTGTTCATCCTCTACATCTGGCGTGGCAACTTCGTCATCTGG
>JBMOFU010000360.1:0-3992 GCA_049318725.1 Phototrophicaceae bacterium
CAGTTCATAGCAAACAGCGGAAAACGCACGGTAAGAGGCTTCATTTTTTGAATCTTCTGTGAACCCTCTTACCGTGCGCTTTCCGCCTTTTGCTATGAACTGACCTGGTTGCGCCGCGAGGATGGGGTCTGCGGGATGCCCCGTCGCGGTTTGGCTGCCTATTGGCTGCATCTCGGCCATGCAGTCGAGTACGTCCACAAGCGCCCCTACCGCTACGGGCGTGATCTGGCATGGCGCGCAACCCCTGCTTCCCCTCCCGCTCCACAACCCCTTGAACCAACCCGTTCGCGCCCTGCTACGACGCCAGCACCGCTGTGGACAAGTCCACCGCCCGACTATCCGCCCACTGATCTGGCGACCGCCATTCCACCCATGCTGCAACCGCGGGTGATCTTCCCCTACACCCCTCCCCCGCCGCCGTCCGCACCCTATTGGCGGCGGGTTGAACAGTACGGCGCATTGATCGGCTTTGCCTGCCCCCACCATCACTTGTATGTCCCATTGAAAGGCACCGCTCGCCCTGACGAGGATATGCGCTGTCCGGCCTGTGCCGGTCACTCGTTAAGTGGTCTGCGCGACGCACGCCACGAGCGCTATCGGCTTGAGCGGACGGTGTTGTTTGCGTCGGGCGGCGTCTATCAGCGCTGGAGCGATACCCCTACCCTGCTGATATGGGGTATCGCCTCGTCGTTCGATACAGCGGGACGGGCGCACTTGGCCGATTCGCTCGAACAGGCCACTTGGAAGGTCGAACTCCCCCCTGTGTTGGCAGCGCGCTACTTTGACAGTGAACATGCGATTTTCCGCTGGGGATTGAGCAAGTCGCTTCAGCGGTTATCACGGTTATATATAGAAGAAGGATTGCCGCTCTTTGGCCGCGAACCACTGCAATTGTTCTTCAGCATGATCCAGCGCCATCACTTGGGCATCAAACAGGCGCGAACATTTTTGGAGGGGTATGTCCGTGAGTACGGCGAATATGGCTTAGTGGCGTTAGAGGCTGCGCTGGATGCGGTGGACAGTCAAGCGTTTGAGGGGTTGAGCAAGGTGCAACACTATGCCGCCTATACGGTCGGCGCGCTCCAACGCGGGTTGGAGGATGGATAAGCCGATCTGTGGACTGGGCTGGGGGCTTTTGCTTAATCGGGGACGTCAAAGCTGTCCATTTTATCAAGGGCATACCAATTGTGAATTGTGGTCACAAGCTTGGCTTTTGGCTTACGGTGTGTTGTGGTGACTTCAACGTAGCCGTTTTCTAAGCTCTTTCTCAATCCGTTTCAACTTCTGTAATTCACTGAGTATAATGGGTGCATTCAATCAGCTTAAAGGAGAATCTAGTGAAGGTCATCATGCTATTGAACGAGAAGGGTGGAGTAGGCAAGACGACTCTCGCGGTTAATCTGGCCTGTGGGATTGCCCTACGTGGACATCAAACACTATTCATAGATGCCGACGCACAGGCCGACGCGACTACGAAGCTGTTGGGGCTAACTGCATATGGTGCGCTCTATAACCTGCTAGTACGGCCTGAAGAACCTGATGGAGAATGGGAGCGTTGCATCCGCAAGGTCAACCCAAATACAGTTGGGCAGGGTGGTGCAGAATTGTATGTGGTGCGCGGAAGTCAAGAGACACGCAACATCGCTAACAGTGCCAGCGGCGGAATTCTGAACGAACGGCTCTTAGAAATAGCGGACATTTTCGAGTATGTGGTCATTGACGCCGCACCGACGCCCGACCTTTTCCATGCGATGTTGCTGGCAAGCAGCGACTATGTGATTATCCCTACACAGGCCGAAGTACAATCTTTCGGTGGCGTCAACAAGACTATCGAACATGCCCAAAAGGTTGCTTTACTCGCGGGCGGGGCGCAGGTGATCGGTATCATCCCGAATATGGTCAGAAACATGAGCCTACACGAGCAAGTCATCGGGCAACTTGAACACGACTATCCGACGCTGGTATGGGATAAGATCGTCTTGAGTGCGGTTTTCCCAGAAGCAGCAGCCACACACCAGAGTGTATTCGCTTACGCTCCCAATCATGCCCGCACTGCGGATATGTGGAGCATCGTGAACCGCACCATCGGGGTAACGATTAATGGCTAAGAAGGTGTTCAATATTGCCGAGTCTAAAGAAACAAAGGTGGATGGTCGTGAATTAGAGGCGGAAATCTACGGCGATGATACTGGAGCAATGACCGCCATTAAGGGACTAACGCGCCAACGGGCGGCACAAATGGGGATTGTGCCGCTTGGTGACGGAACCTACAAGTTCGGCAAGTTCAAACTGGAATCAACGGGTTTAGTGATTTCTGACGATGTGTTGTTTGATGAGTGGGAAACGCTAGGCAAAGCAATTCTTGGCCTTCAACAGGGCTTACAATGGATCATCGGGGACTGGATCAACTACGGTGTAGAGAGGACGTGGGGTGAAACTTACGAACAGCTCTCTAAAGAACTTGGGCTAGAAACCCGAACCCTTTACAACTTTGCAGGGGTGGCAAGGCGAGTTCAATTTGACCTACGTAGGTCAAATTTGACCTTTAGTCACCATAGCCTTGTCAGTGCAAAGGAGCCAGAAGAACAGGCCTATTGGCTCGGTCTGGCTGAGCAGAATCAGTGGTCTGTAAAGCAAATGCGGCTCTCCATGACAGGGGTAAAAGACACTCCCGACGCCAATGAGTGGTGGAAAAGTACCTTCAGCAGACTTGATAAAGTAAAGGAACAAGCCAATAAACTTGATCCAGAAACGCGCAGGGAACTTGCTAGTAAATTGCGCGAGCTAATCCTTGCCTTAGAAGAGGAAGATTACCTTTGAATCAGCCAAATACAAAACTTACGATTGACGTAGACTATAACACCGAAGATGCTGAATATGGCGCAGTTTACATTGCGACCAACAATCAGATTGGTTTGGTAACAGACGGGCGAACCTTTGATGAGCTACTCACAAATCTAAAAGAAGCGCTGGATGCCTGTTTGGGGGAAATTGATACAGTGGCCGCCTACAACCTGATCTCCAATCCAGAGGTTGAATTGCGGATGCACTTTTCCTATGCCCAGATTACGTAGCTTGACAGGTGGAGAAGTGATTAAGCTACTCCACCAATTGGGTTTTGAAACGAGGCGAATCACAGGTAGTCATCATCAACTGAAAATCCAAACCGATGAACGCACCTGCAACACAACCGTCCCCGTACATGGGAAAACACCCCTTGCAAGCGGCACGTTGAAGTCTATCCTTGCCCAGATTTCCCCGTGTGTAGAAGCAGGTGATCTTTCCCGCTTTTACGCATAATACCCACTCCTCTACCGAGTAAATCACTCGCTCATGATGAAAAAAATTATAAGACGGGCATAACACTGTGTTTGCACTGATATAGTCAGGGCAGTATCTTTTTGCAAAACGGTCGTTGAAGATGTTGTCATATTTAGCCCAGACAGCAAGTGCACATCTATGGCGCTTTCGGGACAGTCAGCAGCAATACGGTACACGCAATCCACTAGCGGGGGGTTAAGCAAAGCATCGCTTGAAGACCGTCAATGAGGGTCTCTGGCGCAAGGGTGGGGGTTAAACCTCTGCTGACCTCAAGAAAGCGGGACACCCCGAACTGTTCCACCACACTACGTTGACGAAGCACGCGCGGCAATAACGCTTGATAGGCCCTTAACGTCAGAATCCCTTCGTCGTGGTGAGTGGTATCCATCAGATAACGCTCAACAGTTTGAGGCGTCCAACGTGGGATAGCGCGCAGTTCTTCTGGCACAAACAAGCATATCCCCGGCGATTCGGTCAATGTTGCTTTGACTGTGTGGCTTAGTAAATCCAACAATGCCCGCCCATAAACATCACCCAGCCAATGGAAACATAACCACCCACCTTCAAAGGCACCCAGCAGCATCACCCAGCGATCTATACCCAATTGAGCAGGCAGCAATTGCGCGATTTCATAGCTTAACACTGGGTGGATGAAACGAACCTTACCTTTG
>JBMOFU010000361.1:0-3940 GCA_049318725.1 Phototrophicaceae bacterium
CTTCGGCTTCTTCGGTGACTTCGACTTCTTCGGTGGCTTCGACCGTCGGTTCAGCGATGGCAACTGGAGCATCCGGGAACAACGGCACCGCTACCGCAGAGGTCATGATCGTGTCTATCAGGCCGTTGATGACCGATAGCGTGGGCGTGCTAACGTGTTCGTCGTTGACCATCAACAGCGGGGTTCCTCGGCTGGCACCTTCTGGCAGTTGTACCTGACGGAAGGCCGCCAAAGCGTTATCCAACACGGCTGCGGTGTCACTATCGCGCACACAGGCGTTAAAGGCGGTCATATCCAGCCCCAGTTCTTCCGCCCCAGCGGTGAGCCGCGCCGTTTGGAAGGCCGCTGCCACATAGGTCTTGTTCCAGCCAAAGAGCAAATCGTGATATTCCCAGAAGCGCCCTTGTTGACCGGCACAAATGGCGTATTTGGCGGCTTCATCCCCGTTGGGAATCCCGCCCGTGCCATAAACCGGAACATAGGTAATCGAAAGCTCGCCGGCACGAACGCGATCAATCAAGTTCACGGTGGCGTCTTCATGAAAGCGCTGGCAGTGTGGGCAGTCAAAGCTGGAATATTCCACAAGTTCGGCGGGCGCTTGCGGGTTGCCCAAAATGGGGAAGCCCCGCTCGGTTTCGCTCACTGGCAAATCGGCATAGCGGGTGAGGATGGCCTCACTGACGCTGACTTCAATTGGACGGGTGGCAAGGATGGCAAGCGCAGCAATCACAACCGCAGCAATGGCTACGCCAATGATAATGTTGCGTCGTTGTAGGTTGCGTTGTTCCTGTTTGCGGGTTTGCGCCCGCTTTTTTGTACGACCCATGTTAAAGCACCTCGTGCTATACGGTGGATAAAGAAAGGTAATTGTCCTGATTGGCGCTAAGTCTAACCGTTAACGCGGCGCGAGAAAAGTGCGGGCGTAGCGCTGACGGTAAGGTTAGGCCGCCGTTGGCAACCACACTGAAAAGGTAGAGCCTTTGCCGCGCCCATCGCTCAAGGCTTGAATTTTGCCGCCGTGCGCCTCAACAATCTCTTGGACGATTGCCAGCCCTAGCCCATGCCCGCGTGTACTCGTGGCGGTGCTACGAACTTTGTCCACTTGGTAGAAGCGCTCAAAAATGCGGCTGATGTCCTCTTGGGGGATGCCGATGCCATTGTCTTGGATGCTCAAGCGTACCCCTGCCGACTCTTGACCGACCTGCGCCCAAATTTCCCCGCCAATGGGGGTATATTTGACGGCGTTGCTCAACAAATTGGTGACGACTTGCGCCAGACGATCGCCATCCCCGCGCACAAGCGGAACAGGCGTTACCTGTAAGTGCAGGGCAATTTGCTTCTTTTGGGCAACGACTTCAACCTTTTCGGCCATCGCATTCACCAGCGCGGCAAGGTCTACGCGATCTTGGCGCATGGTCAAGCGCCCGGCTTTGAGGCGGGCTAATTCGGTGAGTTGGTTAACCAAACGGGTGAGCCTGCCGGCTTCTTCATAGATGATGCTGGCGGCGTGGGTGGGGTTTGGGGCGGCGCCGTCCATAATCGCCTGAGAAAAGCCCTGAATGCTGGTCAACGGCGTTTTCAAGTCATGAGAAACATTGGCGAGTAGGTCACGTTGGGCTTGGTTGTTGAGTTCCACTTGTTCGCTCATACGGTTGAACGCCCGCGCTACATCACGGACTTCCCGCAGGCCGCTTTCTGGAACGCGCTGCTGGTAGTCGCCTTCGGCCACTGCGCCCGCCGCTGCCGCTAGGCTCTGGAGCGGGCGCGCTACCGTGCGGCTAATCAAGACCGCCAAGATTAAGGCCGTCCCCCCGCCGACGATGCCCGCTTGCAAGAGCGCTACGGCCAACTCAGTCCCGAACTGCGAAAAGACACTAATCAACGACGTGGTCGGGCGTGGTTTGGCAAATAACACCGCGTTGTTATTCCCCCCACGACGGTTCTCGCGCTGTAAGCCGACCCCTATAAATAACCATTCTTCGCCGCTCGGACTGTCGAAATCCCCCAGTGCATAGCCCAATTGCGGCGGTTGCCCTTCAGGATTCAAGGGCTGCAAGCGTTGGCCGACGATGTTGGCATCCCGCAATTGCACAGTGATGGGGTCGCCTAGCGCATATTCGTTGAGGGTATCGCTGACGACGGTACGGTCATCTGCGGTGACGATCAACAGCCGCACGCCGCTTTCAGCGGCATACGCCTCTATTCCATCTAGGATAGCGGCGCGGTTGCGAAGCCCGCCGCCCCCGCCGGTTAACTCTCTGAGGTTGATCGCCCGTGCAAACTGGAGCAATTCCGTGTAGGTGGAATCTGGCGGGGCAGGGCGCGAACTGAGGATCAGCAACAGCGCGCCACTAATCACGCTGAGGACAACCAACAACAACAGCAGATGAGACAGTAACAGTCGTCCGCGTAATCCAGCAAACATCAGCCCACCTCCAACTTATAGCCCACGCCCCACACCGTTTCAATAGAAGCGGTCATCCCCTCTAGTTTATGGCGCAGGTGGGCAACGTGCATATCTACCGTGCGGGTTTCTCCGGCAAAATCATAGCCCCACACCACATTGAGCAGCTTTTCTCGGCTGAACACCATACGCGGGGATTGGGCTAAGGTCAACAGTAGGTCAAACTCTTTCATCCGCAGGTCAACCGCCACCCCGTTGACGGTCACGGTGCGCTCGTCAGGGGCAATCCGTAGGTTGTCAAAGGTCAACACATTGGGGGCGGCATCTTCACGGGTGGGACGCTCTAGGCGACGCAAAATCGCCTTGACACGCGCCACCAGTTCACGCGGGTTGAACGGCTTAGTCAGGTAGTCGTCTGCACCCAGTTCTAGCCCGACGATCTTGTCTACATCGTCGTCGCGTGCGGTGAGCATGATAATCGGCAAGTCAGATTTCGCCCGTACCCGTCGGCAGACTTCCCACCCGTCCACTTCTGGGAGCATCAAATCTAAAACGACCAGCGTCGGCGGGGTTGGGCTGAAGATGCGCGCTAAGGCTTTGGCGCCGTCCGGCGCGCTGGTGACGGTGTAGCCTTCTTGTTCAAGGTACATACGCGCAAGGTCTATGATGTGCGGTTCGTCGTCTACAAGCAAAATGGTCATCGGCATCAATAGCGCTCCAAAGGGATAGTTGCCCTAATTGCGAGTTAGCGTCGGCAGACGTGACAGGTCTCAACGGCGGTGTAGGGACGCTGCGTGTGGCGCCCATTCGTTAGAGTTTAATTCGGTTTTCCATTATACTAGCATAGCGATAGCAACCATTACATCCCTACGCCCCTACCCTAAAATCGCACATTTCTGGAGACCACGATTGTATCAATCGCGGGGTTGATAATCAGGTATAATATGCACAGGGTATAGAGGGTGGTCTACGTTGAACCGTTGAATTTTGATGCGATTGCCTGCGCCATCCCTGAAAACAGGGGCATTATGACGCTTTTTCGGTAAAGATCAGCAATGGGGATTCAAAAATGGGGATTCAAACCCACTGGCACGACGACCAGCAAACCATCATCCTTACACGCTGTGACAATGTATGGACGTGGGATGACTACCATACCGCTACCCAAGAGATTCGCCGCTTGGCTCAACAGATCACCCATCCGTTTGTGGTGATCGTAGACATGAGCCAATCTAATATTTTGCCTAAGGGCGGCAACATCAGCAATGTGCGCGTCACCCACCGCAAACCCCTTGCTCACTTTCGCGGGGTGGTTATTGTTGGGGCGCCATTCTTGACCAGTGTCTTGATTACGACCCTACGCGGGTTTTCACCATCTATCGCACGCAAGTATTTTAGCGCCAAAACGGTGGCGGACGGGCTGCTATTGGCTACCACTTTACGGCTACGCCCGCCATTTGAACCGTCAACCCCCTAACCGTAGGGACATGGCGTGCCTGCCCCACACCTCTAAAAACAGGGGCTTAATCTTTCCGA
>JBMOFU010000362.1:0-3931 GCA_049318725.1 Phototrophicaceae bacterium
TTTCCCCCAGATCGCGCACTTTTGCATTCTCCACAACAGCCAAACTTCAGGGACGACACCTGTGGCGTCCGCGTTTTACGGGCAAAAACAATCGCTTTACCCCCTTAAGTTTGCGCCCCTACCCTAAAATATCCTGTTTTTGCAGAACGCAATTGCCCTGCTGTCACCCTTGATTGGCATACCATCAGTTACGCAGATATGGTATCTTTTTTAGGGCGCTGCGCCCCTCAATTTTGTGAGGTTAGGCCATTTTCGGCGCGAATTGAATGTCACAACTCTGGTTTTACTTTCAATTCCGTTATAATATGAAATAGATTGCATCGCACCAGAAAGGTTAGGGAAGCAACGTGGAAAAGTTCATTGCAGATCGTATTTTAGACCGGCTAGATGACGACGACATGTACGGGGATCCAAGCCGAGACGAGTTCGGCGAAGACCGCCCTAAAGAAGATGAAGGCGAAGACCGATTATCGTTCTTCGTAAATGTGATGTTGGCGCTTGTGGCACTTTTTGGCACGGGCGTGGTGTACCGCGCAAGCACGTTTGAGGGCGGTTTTGCCCAAGCCCAAGCGGTGATGGCCGTGTTCAACCGCGGCAATACGCAGGTGGCGAATGAGGCCACTAGCTCTCGCAACCTCAGCCTGTACGCCACCTACCGCGTCAACAGCGAGTTAGCCGCGTTGATGGCCGCCGACCTAGACGCCACGCCCGAAGAACAACGGCCCGCACTTGAGGCAGACTTAGAAGATGCCGAACAGATCGCCTTTCAGACGCGCTTCTTCTTCCCCGGTCGTTACCTCACCGCCGACGGGAGCTATGACAGCACGCGCGAAATCAGCGAGCGCTACGCCCGCGCCGACCAAGAGCTAGACCTCAACCCAGACCCGCATGTGGATTTTGCCGCCAAGATGGATGATGCGGCCTTTGCCTACGGTCGGATATTTATCTGGTTGGCGGTTGTGCTTTCGTTATATGCGTTGGCCTTGCTGTTCCATGAACGTTTAACCGCAACCCGCTGGTTGTTTGCCATTTCTGGGACTTTGGCATTTACGTATTGTCTTATTGCAGCGGTTCTCATTGAGGTGGCACAATAACATGACCGAAACAAAGGCAAAAACCCCGCAACGGCAGCCCATTTTTGCCGAAGGGCTGTATGAATCTTTAGTGGCATTGGTGATTATCATCATTGCCATTTATGCTGCACTGCTAGACTATCAGGTAGAAGTGGCTTCAGACAACCGCGACGACACCGCCGTAGATATGCAATTCCTTGCCATTGATGCTGGCTCATTGCAAACAATGGGGCAAATTCGGTCAGACTTCGCATGGACGCAAGCCTACCGCTACTGGCTCGAGCTAGATACCCTAGCGGCATTGGCCTACAACCGCTTTGACGACCCCGCTACTGCCCGCTACGACGCAGTGCGCGAAGAAGTCACCGCCATCTCTCCGTTGTTGAACGAAACGTACTTCCCGCCAGAACTGCTTGACCCCGACATTCGCGCCTATGAAGCCGACACCTACCTTGTGGATGTGGTGCGCCTGCGCGAACAGTTCGAGGACTTAGCCATCCAGCGTGCGTTCTGGTCACAGACCGTCAATGCCTACCAAGCGCAGCAGAGCATCCTCACTACAGCGCTGGTCTTGTTGGGGATTTCGATCACGCTGGTGAAAAACCCGCGAATGCAACTGTTTTTCACGGTGGTTGCTTCAGCAGGGATCATTGTTTCGGTCTTTTGGACGGTGCTAACGTGGCAAGCCCAATCGCCAGTACGCTCTGAAGTGGCGATGGAAGCCTACGCGCAGGCCGTCGGGCTAGAGTGGCAGTTACGCTATGACGAAGCCGTAACCGCCTATACCGAAGCCATTAGCGCCCAACCGGACTATTCCAGCGCTTACATTCGGCGCGGGTTTGTTTACCGCGAACAAGAAGATTTCGCCAACGCGATCCCAGATTTTGAAGCTGCAGTGCGTGCCGAGCGCACCGAAGTGGCAACGCTAGGGCAATTGGGCGAGCTGTACTACCTCACCGGGCGCCTAGAAGACGCCAGCGCCGTTGCCCGCACCGGGATTGAAGCCAATAACGACCCGATTCACTACTTTGACTTAGGCCGCAATGAGTTGGTACAGGGCAACATCAGTGAGGCGCGGGTTGCCTATGCACAGGGCGTTGCCCGTGTAGAGGCCATTGTCAGTGAGGCACGCGCCAATGGGCAAGAACCGTCTCCGTTACTTTACCGCTCGGTGGATATTGCCTTCTTAGAGCTAGATGACCTGTTGGCTTGCATCAACGGCGGGGATTGCAGCCAAGCCGCCCCGCTTGAGACGATCACCGTCAGCAATGAGGTGAAATCTGCATTGTTGGAAAACTCTAAGCTGTTGAAAGAACTCAACGTCGCACAAGAGTTTAGTGTTTCTGCCGCGCCGCCAGAAGTCAGCTTTAGCCCAATCACACAATCTGCGGTGTACAGTGACGACACAACAGACAGCGACGGCGAATATATCGTAGATGGTACCTTCAACGTCAACTTGACCAGCACCTTTAGCGCCGTGCCGCAAGGCACACAGTTCTTGGTGAAGGTCTTCATTGGCGATGATGAGTTCCCCGCCCTGCGCCAAATTGAAACGTGGGAGCGTGGCGAAGCGGGCGAAATCACCGTTCCGCTCACCTTCCGCCCCGGCCAAGACTTTGATGAATACGGCATCCAGCTTTACATTGACGCCAAACTCGTCGGAGAAACCACCTTCTTCCTGACGGACTTCCCGCCAGAGCCAGAAGACGCCGCCGCTGAAGAAGTTACCACCGAAGACGCCGCTACAACAGAAGAAGCCACAACCGAAGACACCGCCGCCGCTGAAGAAGTTGCGACTGAAGAATCCGCCGGCAACGGTAACGGTTAATCAACACGACATTGCCTGTAGGGGCGCAATAGTTTGCACCCCTACGCAATCGTTACCATCCGTAAGGGCATGATGCATCATGCCTCTACACATATCCCCGTATGCGACCCCATTTTGTTAACCCGTATTCGATGCAATCCATTCCCCTAACTATTGCAACCTACCCCGCCATCGTGCATTATTCCTCACACACGTATCATTGCTTTTACTTATGACTGCTTTTACTCGTTACTCATCACTCGCATTTTAAGGACATCCTTATGGAACACGTCAGCACCAGTCAGATTGGCTACCTGTGCCATGCCCCCAAAATTGCCGTTGTGCGCGGCGTAACATCGGGGTCGTTTGCCGTGCAAGTCATGTCGCGGATGGGCGCCGCCCCGTTAGGCGCAGCAGCCAGCACCTACGAAATTGTCCATCACGGCACAATCCAGCGCGTGCAATCTGTACTCGGCGAGTATGGCCTATGCGACTTTTCTGGCGTGACACAGCCGGGCGTCTATCAGGTGATCTTGCCAGACTCTGGCGCGAAGTCTTATCAGTTCACGGTGGCCGATGGGGTGTATCACCGCCTGCCGTACTTATTCCTAGACTTTATGCACGGTTGGCGTTCTGGCTACTATGCCGATGACCTGCGTAGCCCGTTGCACCTTGACGACGGCGTGCGCTCTGACAACGGTCAAGCGTGGGACGCCGTTGGCGGCTGGTACGACGCGGGCGACTTCCGCAAATGGATGGGGCATTCTACCCTGCCCGCACTGGGGATGTTAGAAGTTCAAGAGCATTTGACGCTTCAGCGCCGCAGCTTTGAGCCGATTGGCGTTTTGCCTACAGATTGGCTGACGGAAGCCGCGTGGGGAATCCCGTTTATCCTCAAGATGCAAGACCCGCAAAGCGGCATGATTTATGAGGATGTCGGCGGCGGGCATACGTCGCGCTGGCGGGAGGGCATGACGTGGTGGTACGAAAATCACGCCGGATGCTACGCCGACAATGCCGACAACCGCTTCACCGATAACTTGACGAATAC
>JBMOFU010000363.1:0-3929 GCA_049318725.1 Phototrophicaceae bacterium
CCCGCATGACGCAGCATGACCCGCTAATCGGCAAAACGATCAACGGCTACCAAATTTCCCACCTGATCGGTCAAGGCGGGATGGCGTCAGTGTATCAGGCGGTGCAGCTTTCGATGAACCGCCCCGTCGCCCTGAAGATTTTGCCGCGTCAGTTCATGAACGATGACACCTACATTCAGCGCTTTCGCCGTGAAGTAGACATCATCGCCCGACTAGAACACCGCAGCATTGTGCCAGTGTATGACTTTGGCGCATATGAACACCAACCGTACATCATCATGCGCTTGATGCCCGCTGGCTCATTAGATCACCTGTTAGCCAACGGCAGATTAGCCTTGCCGCGTGTGGTAGAAATCCTCAAGCAAGTTGCCCCTGCGCTGGATTACGCCCACAGCAAGCAGGTCTTACACCGTGACCTCAAGCCGAGCAACCTGCTACTGGACGACGCCAGCAGCGTTTACCTCACGGATTTTGGCATTGCGCGGATTTTGGGCGAAGACGCACGGAGTGCCATCACGACCAGCGGCGTAGTCGGCACCCCCGCGTATATGTCTCCAGAGCAGGCGCAGGGGATGGCGATGGATAGCCGCAGCGACCTATACTCGCTTGGGGTGATGCTGTTCGAGTTCGTTACAGGCCGCCGCCCGTTTGAAAGCGATACCCCCTACGGCGTGGCTGTGATGCAAGTCACCACCGCGCCACCGTCGTTACGCCCCATCGCCCCAGAGATCCCTGAAAGCGTCGAAGCAGTCATCCATCGTGCGATGAGCAAACAACCCGAACGACGCTATAGCAACTGCCTCCAGTTGGCACAGGCCTTTGAACAGGCAGTGACCACCCCTAGCGCCGCCAATAACAACCCGCGCCGTGTATTTGTCGTTCCGCCGCCACAACCTATCACCCCGCCCTATTCTGCCGCGACCATGCTCCCGCCAGTCAGCGCCACGCCACCTGCTTACTCGCCCGCGATGAACAAAAACCCAAGCCGCCCCAATCAATCGGCATGGATTCCAGCAGTACAGCCGCCCTCACGCTCGCTAAAGCGGCGGCGCGGACTCAACCCATTGGCGAGCGTGTTCATCGGCGGGCTGATTGGCTGCGCGTTGTTGACGCTACTCATTGCTGCTGCCGCCGTTATGCTGACCCGATTTAGCGACATCCTCGGCAACACCAGCGCCACCGTGATCGAAACCCCTACCGAAGAACCCGCGCCGACGATTGAAATTCGTACCGACCCTACACGTACCCTCGCCGCCAATGATGGGGGTACAGCCACGCTGCCTACCCAGACGGCCATCCGCATCGAAAGCACCCCAGTGGTACAGGTGACGGTGATTACCCAAACACCTGTTAAAGTGACGCCATCGCCCGCGCCTGTTGGGGTACGGCCATAGGCTTATGCTCATCATGGTGCTTTCGGCGCGTATTTTGCGTGCATTGCGTTAGATTCGGCAATATCCGTAGCGTCTTGCGCGTCCATCTGTGCCTTATGTTCGTGATAGTAGAGCAAACCCGCCAAGATTGCCTCTTCACTGAGGGTAAACTCTTGTGCCAAGCGCGTCACTGTAAAATCATTGTCACGCTGCATCACAACAATGAACATAATCGGCAAACGCCGCCCACAAATATGTGGGCGCGAATCGCGTATTTCAACATACTTGCTCAGATCAACCCGCGCTTATGTGCCATCTAACATACAACAAACCTCACGATTCACCTATAATCCTATGATAACCGCGTTTAGCCTTGATGTGAATCACCCATCGGAGTCAGTCTATGCCCATTCATACCCCACCCCGCATGTGGATTCTGGAAACCGCCAACACCGCCTACGCCTTTGGACTCAATGAGGCGGGGTTACTGACCCATACATATTGGGGCAAGCGCTTGCCCAACCTGAGCGACTATCCCGCGCCGCATAACTTCCCCGGTTGGGCGTCGTTCAACGGCGCAAAACAGGTGATCCGTGAGGAATACGCGGCCTACGGCGGCACAAGCTATGTAGAACCGTGCCTGAAAGTGACGTTTGCTGACGGCGTGCGCGACACTGTGCTACAGTTCGTTCGGGCTGTGCAGCAGGGCGAAACGCTCCACATCACCCTAACAGACAGCGCCTACCCGTTAGAAGTGATCCTCACCTATCGCGTACTGGCTGAATACGACCTCATCGAGCGCTACGTGACAGTGATTAACCACAGCGATCAACCCATCACCCTAGAGCGTGTCTGGTCAGCGCAGTGGCATTTACCACTAGGCGATGGCTATCACCTCAAGCACTTGACGGGGCGCTGGCTGGATGAATGGCACATCCACCATGAACCGCTGGTGAACGGCGTCAAGGTGTTAGAAAGCCGCCGCCTGACGACCAGCCACCACCACAACCCGTACTTTGCCATAGACCGAGGCAACGCCAGCGAAGATCACGGGGAGGTATGGTTCGGCGTGCTGGCATGGAGCGGCAACTGGAAGATCGCCGCAGAAGTGACAGACTTCCACAGTACACGGGTCAATATCGGCCTCAACGACTTTGATTTTGCATGGCAACTGCCGCCAACCCAAGCCTTTATCACACCGCCTAGCATCGCCGGATATACGCCCGACGGGTTTGGGGCGGCCAGTCATCGCCTACACGATTACATTCGTGAGCAGGTGGTGCCGCACCCCAACGTCACGCGCAAAATCCTGTATAACTCGTGGGAAGCAACGCTGTTCAATGTCGATGAGCCTTCCCAGATTCAATTGGCAGAACTCGCCGCACAGATGGGCGTTGAATTGTTCGTCATGGATGACGGCTGGTTCCACAAGCGCAACAGCGACAACGCCGGGCTTGGCGACTGGTGGCCGGATGAAACCAAGTTCCCCAACGGCCTAAATCCGTTGATTGAGGCAGTCAACCGCTTGGGCATGGAATTTGGCCTGTGGGTAGAACCCGAAATGGTGAATCCAGACAGTGACTTGTACCGCACCCATCCCGACTGGGTGATTCACTTCCCCACGCGCGCCCGCACCGAAGCCCGCAATCAGTTGATCTTGAATGTGGCGCGGCAGGATGTGCAAGAGTACCTCATCGCCCTATTAGATGACCTGTTGACACGCCACAATATCGCCTTCATCAAGTGGGATATGAACCGCAACGTCAGCGAACCCGGCTGGCCGAGCTACGACGGCGAGCAGCGCGAATTGTGGGTGCGCTATGTGCAGGGCGTTTACCATGTGTGGGGAACGCTGCGCGAACGCCATCCCAACGTGATCTGGCAGAGTTGTTCTGGCGGCGGTGGCCGCGCCGATTTGGGCATTCTGCGGCTGGCCGATCAAATCTGGATTAGCGATAACACTTATCCCGCGCCGCGCTTGAACATCCAAGAGGGCTATTCGCAAGTGTTCCCGGCCTCCACAATGGAAGCATGGGTCACCGATTCCGGCAAGCGTGAAGGGATGCCCGAACCGCTCTCGTTCCGCTTCCATGTCAGCATGTGCGGATCGTTGGGCGTGGGCGGCAATTTGCCAGAATGGACGCCTGCCGAGCGCGCCGAAGCCGCTGGATACATCGCGCAGTACAAGCAAATCCGCCACATTGTCCAGTTTGGGGATATGTATCGGCTACAGTCAGCGCAAAACGGGGCGTTTTCAGCGGTGCAATATGTGACCAAAGACCAATCTGAAAGTGTGATCTTCGCCTTCCGCACGCACTTGCCGCATCCCTCCGTGTTGACGCCGCTGTATCTGCGCGGGCTGGACGCCGAAACCCTTTATGAGCAAGTTGGCACAAGCAAACGGATGTCTGGCGCAGGCTGGATGTACACGGGGCTACTGCTTGAACTGGCAGATTGGCGCAGTGAGGTCATTCACTTGCAGCAGGCATAGGTGCCAACTTAACGCGATTCCATGCGGCGTTTTCGGTTTTTGGGGGTCTGGCGAGCGAGACCTGC
>JBMOFU010000364.1:0-3911 GCA_049318725.1 Phototrophicaceae bacterium
AAGCATACGCCATCCCTTAAGTTGGTGCTTATGGGGCGCAATGTATTGCGCCCCTACAAATCGTCCTTGTCGCTAAATTGACGATAGTACAGGTTGGCATAACGCCCCCCCAACGCTAACAACTGCTCGTGAGTGCCATCCTCAACGATATGCCCTTCGCGCATAACAAGGATGCGGTCAGCGTCACGCACGGTACTCAGGCGGTGAGCAATGATAATGCTGGTGCGCCCTGCAAGGATTTTCGTTAGTCCCGCTTGGATCAGGGTTTCTGTTTCGGTATCAATGCTGCTGGTGGCTTCATCCAAAATCAGAATGCTTTCGGGGCTATGCAAGATCGCCCGCGTTAAGGCCAACAATTGCCGTTGCCCCTGAGAAAGGTTCGTCCCGCCACTGAGCAGTTGAAAGTTATACCCATTGGGCAACCGCTCGATAAAATCTTGCGCGGCGCTAGTTGCGGCGGCGGCCTGCATCTGTTCTAGGGTGATGTCATCACGGAACATCCGCAGATTGTCGGCAATCGTACCCGTAAAACAGTACGGGTCTTGTGGGACGACGCTGACCAACCGCCGCAAATCCGCTGTGCTTAACTGACGAATATCTACCCCAGCCACGCGGATGCTCCCGCGATTTACATCGTAGAAGCGCGCCAATAACTTGACCAATGTGGATTTGCCCGTGCCAGTGGCGCCAACAATCGCCACCCGTTGGCCGGGCGTGATGTTTAGGGTGATGTCATTGAGAATAGGATGCTCTGGATCATAGCCAAAGGTCACACCTTCAAATTCTACCGACTGCACAAAGTCAGTGACGGGGGTGGGGTGGGCAGGCGGTTGCACCTGTGGCTGGACTTCCAACATTTGGGCGATTCGTTCCCCGGCGCTGAGGGCGGTTTGAATTTGAGTGAACTGTTCTGCCAAATTCAAAATTGGCTCAAAACTTTGGCGGGTATACTCGATAAACGCAAGCAATATGCCAATGGTCACGCCCGGCCACTGTGCCAACACCCCTTGACCGCCCCCCCATAAGACCAGCGCTAGGCCAAGCGTCGTCAGCACTTGCAGGACGGAGGCGTAGTAGGTGTAGGTGTTTCGCATATCGGTATGCGTATCAAAGTAATCTTGGTTGATGATTTGAAAGTCTTCGCGGGTGCGGCGTTGGCGATTAAACAGTTGCACGACCAACATCCCGTTGAACTGTTCATTCAGATACGCCAGATACGCCGCCATAATGCGATGAAAGCGGTTGGCTGCGGCTCGAATCCGCCCACGAAAGTAGACCGTCAAGATTCCCATTACCGGTAAAACGGCAAGGCTAATGAGCGCCAAGCGCCAATTCAACCACAACATCACGATGATGATGCCCACCAACGTGACACTGTTGGCGACCAAGATCACCACGCTGGTGCTCAACAGTTCCGTGAGGGCTTCAACATCGTTAGACATCCGTGCCACGACCCGCCCCACTGGGGTTTTGCTGAAGTAAGCCATATCTTGCCGCAAGATGTGTTCAAACATATCTTGGCGTAAACGCACCAGCGCCGTTTGCCCAATGGTTGCCAGCCAATACAGGTAGGCGTAGCGCAATATAAATACGCCAGCGGTGGCGACCACAAAGCCCGCCCCAATACGGATCACGCCATTGAGGTTACCGCTCATGATTGGGCCGTCTACGGCCAACTTAATCAAGTAAGGCAATAACAGCTGTAGGGCGCTTTCGCCGAACAACAACAGCACCACCCCCATCAATTGCCAGCTATAGGGTTTCAGGTAGCGCCACAACATACGGATCAGGTAGCGGTCACTGAATTGATGGAGTTCTTCGGCGTTTTTTTCTTTGTCGGTATCTGTGGTGTAAATGGCAGTTAAGGCGTGTGATTTCAAGTTACTCAATGAAATCACCTTCCTGTTGGGCTTCCCGCTCGACCATGTGGGCATAGAGTTTGCCCGCAGCAATCAGGGTGTCGTGCGTGCCTTGCTCGACGATCTTCCCGTGGTCAACCACCACAATCAAGTCCGTGTCTTTGACGGTGGCAATCCGATGGGCGATAATGATGCTGGTGCGGTTCTGTAAGACGTTGCGTAATTCCCCCAAAATTTCAGCGGCAGTTTGGGTATCTACACTGCTTAGGGCATCGTCAAGGATCAAAATGGCCGGGTCACGCACCACAGCCCGCGCAATGGCAACACGCTGTTTTTGCCCGCCACTGAGCATCACCCCTTTTTCTCCCACCAGCGTTTCTAGACCATCGGCAAGGTCGGGCAGGTCATTGCTAATGCGGCTGATGTGAACGGCACGGAGCAGTTCTTCCTCGGTAATCTGCGGTTGTCCCATCCGCACATTTTCATGCAACGGTTGACTAAACAGAAACGTTTGTTGCGGGACGTAAGCAATATTGCGGCGCAATGCTTCAAGCTGATAGCCGCGCACATCACGGCCATCAATCAGCACCCGCCCTTCACTGACATCACTGACGCGAGATAGCAAGTTGACCAACAACGTTTTGCCGCCGCCTGTAGGCCCCACCAGCGCGATCACCTTGCCGCACGGAATCGTCAGGTTGATATGGCGGAGCAGCCATTGCCCGTCTTCTTGGAGGCCGACATTTTCAAAGATGATTTCGCCTTGCACGCGGGCGGTGGCTTGGGCGTCTAGCGGGTCGCGGATGCTTGGCAACTGCAATAACGGGGAAATGCGCTGAAGGGCGCCGCGTGTTTGCATATAACGCTGGTAGATAATCCCTATCGGCAACAAGACGCGCCCGATCAAGCCCAAGTAGAGCAAAAATTGGGTGAAGTTGCCAAGCGTCAGCCCGCCGTTGATGGTCATTTGTCCGCCGATTAACACCACAACGCCCTGCGTGAGGTAGATAATCATCTGCGGAATCATGCCAATCGGTTCATTACGGCGTTTCATCCGTAGCCAGCGCCGCCGAAACTCGTCATTTTCTTGTTGAAAGGCGTGAGCGACTTCGGCCTCACGCCCAAAGGTCTTCACGGTTTGAATGCCGGTCACCATGTCTTGCACAAAGGCGGTCATCTTGCCTTGTTGATTTTGTTGGCGTTCCATAATCGGGACGATGAATAACCCCGCCCGCATCTGCACGGCGGTACTGATGGCAATGGTGATGAAAACAATCAGGGTTAAGCGCAGGTCAATCGTCGCCAGCAACGTAAAGGCTACTACCGCCCCGGCGATAGCGTTCCCGCCGCGTGTGAAGCCAATTGCCAACAAGCGCCAAATCCATTCAAGGTCGCTGTACATGCGGCTGATGAGGTCGCCAGTGGTGTAACGCTTATAGAAGTCGTGGTCAAGCTCTACGAGGTGATTAAAGAGCGTAGAGCGCACATCCTGATGTACTGCATAGGCGATCACGCCCGCGTAATGGCGCTGGACAAAAAACATGCTCACCGTCACCGCCGCTAACGCCAAGATCACGCCAATCCCTGTGCCGATCTGTTGGATGTTTACGCCATCGTTGACCATGTGGTCAATGATGACCCCAACGACATATGGCTCTAATGCCAGTGTGACGCCGCCAACCATCCCAGACAACAAAGAGAGGATCACAGCCTTTTTTTGCTTACCGACAAAGTGCGACAACCAAAGCATATCCGCCACTGGCGGTTGCGCGGTCACCCCAACAGAAGTGGTCACGATACAACAAAGCCCCCAACATGATTTGTCATTTAGGCATTTGAGTAGCGTATCATATTGCCCAGTAGTACGTGAGAGCCAATTGGCAGGGCAATTGCATCAAATGGGGGGTTGACAGCCTAAAACCGTATACGGGGTCATTTGTCGGGGCATGGGGCATCATGCCCTATGCACTTCACAGGATCATGCACCTATTTCGGTCTTTTGGGCGTTACACGGACGCGCCAGTGGCACGTCCCTACAGGTTACAACGGTTG
>JBMOFU010000365.1:0-3897 GCA_049318725.1 Phototrophicaceae bacterium
CCGGCGAGCGCGTCTTTGTCGGCGCGGGAGACTTCCACCTGTTAGGGGTATAGTGGATTTGTCATAATCTCTGTCAGTTAGAGGATTCCAAGCCAAAGCGTGCCAGCGGATACGCCACCCCGCCAGAATACGGCAGGCGTTCCCCCGTCTGCCAATTGTAGACAACGGCAATTAGTTGATAGTCACCGTTGGGGAGTTCAGTAAGGTCTAGGGTGGCTGCATGGCAGGTATAGGCGGCGCTCAGGCCAAAATCGGCTTGGCGAAGCAACTCCCCTGCTGAATTGAGCAGTTGCAGCCCCACTGAATACCCTGCTGCCTGTTGTACGCCTACCACCACATAAAGGGTGTTGGGTTGTAAGCGCACGCCCTGCGGGAACAGTTGCACAGTTTCGCCAAAGGTCACGGGTTGCGTGTTTGGGCGGGTATAGAGCGCGGCATAAATCAGGTCGTCCGCGGCATGAACGTTACAGCGGGCAAAGCCAAGTTCAGGCAGTAAGCCATCTTCAACCAGCCCAACCCGCCAATTGCGGCGGGCGGTTTCGTAGCCCAACCATACACGGGGCGCATCCCCTACTGCACGGCGGGTATTGTCTAAATACGTTGCTTCCGTAATGGCGTGACCAGACGGAATCAGCGACGCCCCCACCATCAACCCTTGCGTGTAATAGGCCATCAACTGCGGCACTTCAGATTCCAGTGTTTCGTCGGGCAAGTGATAGAGCAGCGCGTCGTTGGGTTGTGTGGCTTGCTCAAAAGCGGCAACCCACTGCTTGAGCGGCGGATGCCAGTTGAGCGAATGAATCCCGTTTTGGGCGGTGGGGTCAAAGGTAGTAAAAATCGCCGCGCCTATCCACAGCGTAACGACCCCGATGCGGTACGGGCGGTCAAGCGCGGCAATGCCAACCGCGACATTGACCGCCAACGCGGGGAATAATTGCAGCAGATAGCGCTTTTCGGTCAAAATAGGAACAACAGCATTGACGGCCAAAAGAATCCCTAAGCCGCCAAGTAGCCAAGTTTGAATGAAGCGAAGCGGCTTTGTAGCGGGCAGGGTGATGCTGATCCCCAGTAGAAATAGCCCCAATAGGGCGTTGCCGTTGCTGAATTGGCTCAATAAGTGGCGTAGCGCTTCTACAAGGCCGTAACGATCTATGGTTCTGACGCTGGTTTGTGCTTCGCGCACGGCGTTTAGGGTGACGTGTAACCACGGGGTCACGCTCAACAGCGCTAAGGCCAATGCCAGCAAGATTCCCCAATGGCGGGCATCCCTGCGCCCTAGCACGAACATCTGTCATAGATGATACGCGCCCAATACCCCCAACATCAACGCGGCAAAGTAATGCGTCCACAGCAGCGCCGCACTGAACATCCCCAAGCATAGGGCGTTGCGTCGCCAGTGTTGCCCGTGTAATGTGCGCCAATACGTCAACGTTGTCAGAATCACCCACAACAGCGCCAGCGTATACATCCGCATATCATGCAGATAGTTGATCCAGAACGCGCTTGCGCCGAAGGTCAATGCCGCATAAAACCCAACGTGTTTACCGAATCCATCGCTGGCGGCGCGGTAAAGTGCCGCCACTGCCAACAGCCCGCATAATAGCGATAGCCAACGCAAGGCCAATTCAGAACTCCCGACGGACTGCCCCCACGCATTCAGCACCACATAATAGCCCGGCGGATTCAGTTCATGATAAGTGCTGGCGACGCGCTGAAGCGTTGCGGCTATGCTGATAGGGGTATCGGTTTGGTCAAAGCCGGCGTAGTAAAGTGACCACCATTCATCACTCCAGATGGAGCGACTGAGGCGCGGGGCAGCCAATAGCGTGATGAGTATCAGCAGGGCAATTTGCGGGAAGTAGGCGAAACTTTTTGGGGGCTTCATAAATTGGCGATTCTATAGCGTGCATTTGCGGGTCAATGCGCGGCATTCTACCATACAAAAATTACCCCATCCAAAACGGATAGCCTGCCTATGCGCGCTGTCGTAGACTATAGGCAACGTTAAGCGCAAACAGGATGGGATGAAACACGATGAACGCAACGCCAACACAGTATTGGGATCAACTGCAAGCCCGCGATCAAACCGCCGATGGGGTGTTTTACTTCGCCGTCAAGACGACAGGCATCTATTGCCGCCCAAGCTGTAAGTCGCGCACCCCTAAGCGCGAAAACGTCCAGTTCTTCCTGTTGCCCGCAGAAGCAGAAGCCGCCGGATACCGCGCCTGCAAGCGTTGCCGCCCGCAAGAGGCCAAAGTACAAAATCCCCAAGCGCAAATCGTGCAACAGGCGTGCGATTACATCAACGCCCACCTTGCCGATTCTGACGCCTTGACCTTAGACGCCATCGGCGCGGGCATCGGCTATGATGGCAAGTACATCCAGCATGTGTTTAAGGCCATGCTCCAGATCACCCCACGCCAATATGCCGAGGCGCGCCGCCTTGAGGGATTCAAGCAATCGTTACGGGATGGGGCAAACGTCACCGATTCGGTCTTTTCGGCTGGATTTGGATCCATGAGCCGCGTGTATGAAAAATCTGATGCAGCGTTGGGGATGACGCCCGCCACGTATCGTGCGGGGGGGGCAGGTGTGACGATTCACTATACCCTACATCCGTGCGATTTAGGGGTGTTGTTGGTCGGAATGACCGAGCGCGGCGTATGTGCCGTAGGGCTGTACGACAGCGCCCATGCCGCCGAAATCGCGCTTGGGGAAGAATATCCGCTGGCAACGACAGTAACAGCAGGTGATGAACTCCAGCCGATTGTGGCACGCATCCTCGATCACATTGGCGGGGTCGGCAACCTGCTGGATTTGCCACTAGACATCCGTGCAACCGCGTTTCAGCGCCAAGTGTGGGAAGCCCTCCGCAAGATTCCACGCGGCGAAACCCGCAGTTATAGCGACATTGCTGAAGCGATTGGCAACCCCAACGCGGTGCGGGCGGTGGCAAGCGCCTGCGCCAACAACGTCGCGGCGATTGTAATCCCGTGTCATCGCGTGGTGGGCAAAGACGGCGCGATGCACGGCTATCGTTGGGGAACGGAGCGCAAGGCTGAAATTCTGCGGCGCGAGCAGGAATAAGTTACAGGGGGCATGATGACAGCCCATGCCCCGTTATGGTATGCTCAAGACGGATCACGAGTATATGTGTGAGGGCGCGATGCTACAAAACCGTATTACTAAAGTTCATATAAAGAACTTTCGCAGTCTGCGCGATGTCACTGTTGAGCTAGACGACCTTACGGTGTTGGTGGGGCCGAACGGGAGCGGCAAGAGCAATTTTCTGGATGCGCTACGCTTTGTGCAAGAATCAATCGGTATAGGGCTAGGGTACGCTTTGGAAGCTCGAGGTGGAGTTTCACAGGTTAGTTATCGTACCCCCTCAGGACAACTAGAAGACATTGACATCACCTTGTATTTAAGCTGGTATGATAATGAAACAAAGACTGAACAAGAGTCTTCTCTAACCTATCATGTTGGTGCTTCAAGGGACGGCCAGCTATTGGATGATAGTTTAGTTGAATGGGAAACAGGGGGAGAAGACCGTCACAAGCGTAGCACTGTGGCTTTTGTAAGAAGGTTTGTCTTTTATCACCCGCTCCCAGACGTAATGCGCCCACCACAACCTGTTGGTAACGATTACCCGTTAGACGTAAAAGGCAAGAACATAGCGACGGTTCTTCGTGAACTCAAACACTCAGATGATGTTTCTTCAGGGAATTCTATTCAAGCAATCAACCGCGCATTATCCGCAATTGTACCGACGATCAAAGCGGAAGACGCCATCCATGTACAGCAAGCGGGTAGCTATTATTTATTTGTTGAACTTGTCCATGAGAACGGGGCAGTATTTGACCTTGCGTCAGAATCTGACGGGACGTTGCGTGTGCT
>JBMOFU010000366.1:0-3889 GCA_049318725.1 Phototrophicaceae bacterium
GTCGCCCATCAGTTGGGCTACGCGGATAACCTCATTCGCACGCTCTCGTTTATCGTCCGCACGCTGATTACGGTCCTCTGCTTGATGCGCGGCTGGGGGTTGATGGCTATCGCAGTGGCAAACTTTGCCGCCAATGGCGTTTTGTTGCTCTTGCTTTACCTGCGGGCGCGGCGCGTGATCGTGGGCTTTCAGATTGCCCCACGCTACTTTTCTTGGGATGTCGTGCGCTCTATGGTCGGGGTCAGTGGTTGGTTTACGCTAGGGGCAGCAGCGGGCTTTGTTATCCGCAACTTAGATAGTGTGCTAACTGCGCGCCTCGTCTCGTTGGAAGTTGTCACGCACTTGGTCATTACCAGCAAGCTATATATTTTAGGATACTTAATTCTTTGGCAGTTTATCACCTTAGCCCGCCCTATCCTTGGGGAACTTATTGGTCGTGAGCAGCATTCAGAAGCCTTTGAAACCTACTCTGGGTTGTTTAACCTTAGCGTTGGCAGCGCGATCTTGATGGCGATGGTCTTTGCCGGGGTCAATGGGCATTTTATCGCCCTGTGGGTAGGGACAGAATATTATGGTGGGGTAGCGATGGAAATCGCGTTGGGGTTGAACCTTTGTATTACAATAGGGTCATTGCTGCACCGCACAACCCTAGAAGCGCTGTTTCTCGCCCGCTCACAAGCCATCAACCAAGTCCTAGAGGCGGTGTTAAACGTGTCTTTAGCACTGCTTTTGGCACGTTGGTTCGGGGTGGTTGGGGTGTTACTCTCAACAGCCATCGCCGCGACGCTTTCTTCAGTGTTTTACCTGCCCTACTTGATTTATCGTCAATTTAACCAACCCTACCCGTATTTCTTCACGAGCAGCTTGCTGCGCCTCATTGCTTTTTTCGTGACATTGCTCCCCTTGAGCCTTTTAGCAGATGCCCTGTTAGATCAGATGAATAGTTGGATTACGCTCTTTGGGGTAACCTTGACTGTTGGCGCTTTGGGACTGTTGTTGTTGTGGTCTATTGTGCTGAACAATAAGCTACGGAGTCAGGCGCGGCTACAGTTACAGATGGCTTATCGGCGAATATCACAAGCGAACCCTTAATGCAATCTGCCTGCTTTTGCCGATCTTTATGCTTTACCCATCTTGACACCCAATGCCATTTGGGTATATACAAAAGCTAGGTTGGTTTTCCATAACCCATACCAGCGCCAAAATCGGCTCTTTTCGCACGTTACAAGAACCAACCCCAACTCTTTGTTAACCAGACCGTTTGCGCTTGGTGCAAATACCCGGCGTATAAAAACCCCAACAGGAGCAATTTACTATGATTTCCAGTCTTTGGATGCCGCGCAAGGTGTGGATTGAACTCCACGATGGCGAGCAGCTTTCTCCGTCTTCGTGTGATGTGATTGTTGAAATGGACGACGAGATGCTCTACACGGCACATTTTGTCACGTTGGCTTACCTGCGCCGCCAAATGGACTTAAGCTATGCCGTGACGCAACAAATGGCAGACATCCCCCCCGTTCGGTTCGCCACCCTTGAAACCCCACACATCCTTGTAGACGAAATCAGCCGCGAAATCATCGAAGACACCCTAGATAACCTCATCGCCCTAGACATCTTTGAAGGCTTGTTCACGCAAGTCACGGAAGATGAAGTCAGCAATAAGCTGAGTGACTTGCGAACTCCGAATAAGAGCGCCACGCGCGCCACCCAAGAAATTGCAGCGATGGTACTTTCGGACGTGCTGGTCGTTGAAGGCGGCGATTAAGGCGTAAGCCTCTTTCTCTTTGTTCGATCCCCCTTATATCCCTGAATAGCTCGGGTGAGCGTGGCAATGGGCTACGCCAGTGAAATTGGCTTGCGTCTAAGCAGAGACCTATTCGCGCCCATGTGACGCTGGGGGGGATCAAACACGACGACCTGCACGACAGACTAGCCACAGTTTTAGGTCAAATCTTTGCTCGGTGCTGCACGCCACGCCGAGGATATGTTAGACTTGTGGCGTTTTTGCCTGCTGTAAAACTCTTGTCGTCGCAAAGGATCGAAACCCCTGATGTCACAGGTACCCTACGAACAAAGCCAATTGTACAAAATCCGCCACTCGTTGGCGCATGTGATGGCGCAAGCCGTCCTTGAAAAATTCCCAGACGCCCAAATTGCCATTGGGCCGCCGATTGAAGATGGCTTCTACTACGATTTCAAGCTGCCGCGCCCGATCACCGATGAAGATGTCAAAGAGATCGAAAAGCGGATGCGGAAAATCGTCAGCAGCAACCTTGAATTTCTCTATCGTGAAGTCAGCGCCGACGAAGCCCGCACGATTTTTGCCGGGCAGCCGTTTAAGCTAGAACTGATTGATGGGCTTGCCAATGGCCGTGTGGACGAAAACGGCAACGAACTGGCCGCCCCCGCCGCCAAGATCACGCTCTATACGCAGGGCAACTTCACCGACCTGTGTAAGGGGCCGCACGTTGCCAATACCAAAGAGATTGACGGCAAAGGCTTTTCGATCACCTATAAGCCGGTGGCCGGCGCGTATTGGCGCGGCAATTCCGACAACGAACAACTGACGCGCATTTACGGCACGGCGTGGGAAAGCAGCGAAGCGCTGCAAGAGTACCTCACGCGCCTAGAAGAAGCCCGCAAGCGCGACCATCGCGTATTGGGGGAACAGCTCAACCTATTCACCATTTCGCCAATCGTCGGCAAGGGCTTGATCTTGTGGAAGCCGAAGGGCGCGCTGTTGCGTGACCTGCTCGAACGTTGGGAACGCGGTCTACAGGCCGATGCAGGCTATCAGCATGTGGTGACGCCGCACATCGGCAGCATTGAACTCTACAAGACCAGCGGCCACTATCCGTACTACGCCGATAGTCAATTCTCCACGCTGCAAGTGGACGAAGAAGAATACATGCTCAAGCCGATGAACTGCCCGCATCACATCATGATCTACCGCAGCGATATGCACTCTTACCGTGACCTGCCGCTACGCCTTGCCGAGTTCGGCACGGTCTACCGCTATGAGCAGTCCGGCGAACTGAGCGGCTTAACGCGCGTGCGCGGCTTCACCCAAGATGACGCCCACTTGTTCGTCACGCCAGATCAGCTACTGGCGGAATTTAAGGGCGTGGTCGGCCTGTTCCAGAAGATTTTCGGTACGTTGGGGATTTTTGAGTACCGCGCCCGTGTCGGCACGCGCGACCCGAAATCGGATAAGTACGTGGGCGATGATGCCATGTGGGAAAACGCCACCAACGCCATTATCCAAGCCTGCGATGAACTGGGCTTGAACTACACGGTAGAGGCGGGCGAAGCGGCCTTCTATGGCCCCAAGCTCGACCTTGTGGTGCGTGACGTACTCAAGCGCGATTGGCAATTGGGGACGGTACAGGTAGATTACAACCTACCAGAGCGCTTTAAGCTGGAATACGTGGCAGAAGACAACAGCCGCCAACGCCCGATCATGATCCACCGTGCAATGTTCGGCAGCGTCGAACGCTTCATGGGTATCTTGATTGAACACTTTGGCGGGGCGTTCCCTGCGTGGCTGTCTCCGGTGCAGGTGGAAGTCATCCCTGTGACCGATGAGCATGTAGAGTACGCCTATCAAGTGGCGGCACACCTCAAAGAACGCGGATTCCGCCCCGAAGTAGACGCTGGACGTGGACGGATGCAGGGCAAGATTCGTGCGGCGCGTGAGCAGAAAATCCCCTATATCTTGGTGGTGGGCGGTAACGAACGCGATGCCCGTTCGGTGGCCGTGCGCCTACGGACGGATGAAGACTTAGGCGTGATGACGCTCGACGCCTTCACCGATCTGCTGGACGGCGTGGTGAAATCGCAAGCGCTGGAATTGACCGTGTAATTTGTGCAAATTTGTAGGGGCGACCCG
>JBMOFU010000367.1:0-3862 GCA_049318725.1 Phototrophicaceae bacterium
AGCGACAAGCCCGCGCCCGTCCCGACCAGCAAGACCTCATCGCCGCGCTGGATTCGGCCATCTTGTACGGCTTCGACCAACGTTAACGGAATGCTGGCAGAGACACAGTTGCCAAGCCGATCCAGCGTCATCACCACGCGCTGCATATCCCAGCCCAAGAACTTCATCAGGCGCATCCCCATAATGCTGGCTTGATGTGGCACGACCCAATCTATTCCGGCCATGCCCGTAGATAGCCCCGGACGCAGGCGCTCTAAAAACGCGGGCGTGAGTTGGCGCGCTTGACGCAACACGTTTAGCCCGTCCATGTGGAACAAATTGTCGGTGGGGTCAGCGTCGGGGCGGTTGGGATGCCGCCGCGAGCCGCCGCCTGTGATTTGTGTCAATTCGACGCCGTTGCTGTAGGTTTCAAAGTTCATCGCCGTTAGGCTAGAGCCTTCGCCGTGTGGGGTAGCGGTGATGATGGCCGCCGCTGCGCCGTCGCCAAACAGGGCGGCGCTTTCTGGCTCCGCAATGTTGACCGCGCATGACGTAATTTCTGTGCTGACGATTAAGGCGCGCGCACATTGCCCGCTGGCGATCATCGCGGCGGCGACCTTCAACCCCATGATAAAGCTCAAGCAAGTGGCATGAACGGTGAAGCCAGCAATCCCGCTGGATTGCAACCCAAGCGCCCGTTGGAGCAGTGCGCCGCCGTCAGGGACGGCTTGTTCTGCCGTGCCGCTGGCGTTGATAATCAAGTCAATGTCGTGGATGTCTATCCCCGCGTGGTCAGCAGCTTGGCAAGCGGCTTGCGCCCCCATGAACGATGCGGTTTCACCGGATACCCACCGACGCGCTTGCACGCCTGTGTATTGGGCAACCCATCCGTCAGGTAAGCCGCACATCGCTTCTAGGACGCTGTTCGGGACGATTCGCTCTGGCAAGTAACGGCCTAGTCCGGCAATTTGAATGTTCAATGGCGTAAACATAGCACGGCATCCCCAGTTAAAACTCATTTTTATCGATCATCGGCACAGCAACGCGCTGTGTGATCTGTTGTAGTAAACCCCACAGCCACCGAGAAGGGTGTGATAAATGTTGTAAATAAACCATGTTGACCTCATGCACGCCGACTCCGCCGCGCAGCCGCTTGAATTTGCCCACCCCTGAACTGCTGTTGACCAGCAACCCCTGCGCTTCACTTTCGATAAAGACCTGCATACTCAACAGCCGATACAGCCCCAAGTTTTGAGGCAGGCGCGTGTCGTAGCCGAATAGCGGCTGGGTCATGATCCCGCGCCGCGTGAAGTAGCCCATCACCGCGTCAATGCGTCCATCACGGGCAAAGGCACGCAACTCTAACAGATGGTGGTCAAGCGCCAAGCGCAAAAAGTCCAGCGTGAACTGCGGATTCAAGCGCGAATACTTATCAATGTAGAGCAGGTTGTACAGTTCCAGCAGGCGCGGCAAATCGGCGTGCGTGAGTTGCTCGCCCGTCAGCAGGGTATAGGGCGTCTTGCGGTACAGCGCACGGTCATTTTTATAGTCTTTGGTGGCCTGTACCCGTTCTAGCGGCTGATAGTAGATTTTGCGGCTGAACACGCCCATCGCGCCAAGCGATTCAAGCGTGTCATATAGTATTGGGTTGGCGTAGCGGTCTACTGAGCGGAAGACAATCGGCAGGGTGGGGTAGCGTTCGGCCAGCAACATCACCAGCCGCCGCACTTGATCTGGCGTGATCTGCGGCCAGAGGTTAGTCGAAAGCAGCCAGTTGTTGACCATGACGGCCTTATCAAACTCGCCAACGCGATACAGCCAGCGCAGCGGAGCAAACGCCGCACGGATCGCCACTTCTAGCGTGGGATTTTGGAGCTTGTCCAGTTCTTCTAGGGTATAGGTGAAGTAGTGGTTATACGGCGAAACGACATAGGATTGCAGGGTACTGCTTGGCGTCGGTGGGGGGATGGTGATGGGGATCGTGAGGTCATCCAACTGCACTACCTGCAATCGCGTGTGGATGTTAGCAATGTAGTGCGCGGTGGATTGTTCCAACAGCGGGGTGAGGTAGCGGCAGGCGTAGTCGCCGTCGGGGGTGTTCGGCCAACGGATTGCAGCGGGATTGTCAACAATCGCCCCTGCTGGTGAAGCGGCAGGGAATTGAGGCAACGATGTCATGGACTAAGTGCGGCGGCAGCGTCTTGATCCAGCAACCAACGCAGGTCGCCGCTGGTGGGTTGGATCAATTGCACGGGATACTGCAAGGGCTGATAGTCACCTTCAAGTACGGCCTTGAGCGTTGCCGCCTTTTTGCTGCCGCTGACCAAGATGGCAATCACCTGTGAGGCGTTGGCCGCCCACGCTGTCAGCGTCACTCGCGGGTGCGGATGGAGCGAATCCTGCACATTGACAATGCGGTGATGGGTTTCATTCATGGCAGTTTCGTCGCCGGGGAACAGCGAGAGCGTGTGGCCGTCGTCGCCCATCCCCAAGTATTGCAGGTCAAAGGTTGGCGCGCCGCCGTCAAAGAACTCTTTCAAGTGCCGCCCGTAGGCAATTCCGGCATTCGGCACGCCCAATTCAACCGCTACGCGATGCAGGTTGGCGGCTGGAATCGGCACTTGGCTAGTGAATGCTTCGTGGATGGCGCGGTAGTTGTTGTCGGGGTGGTCAATGGGGACGATGCGTTCATCGCCGTAAAAGACATGCACACGGCTCCAATCCACCTGCGCGGCGTAGGCGGGCGTCGCCAACAGACAATAGACGGGCAAGGGCGTCGAGCCGCCCGCTAAAGCCACGCTAAAGCGGTTGGCGGCCTTGTGATAGCGCTCCAGAAACAGGTCAGCGGCGGCGGTGTAAAGGGCATCAGCAGTGGGGCGAATCATGATCTGTGGCATGGGGTATCGGCATCGTTAGGCGGGCAAGGTCAACCGCCCGATTATACAACAACAGCAACTACAGTAACGAGTAACTACAGTAAAAACAGTAATGAGTGACGAGTAACCACAGTAAAAACACTCGTTGCTGCTTGTACTCGTCACTGCCCTTCCTCATTCCTCATCACTGCCTTTACTCCATGGCAATCGCATTCTAAACATCAAGGTATTATTGAACGATGTACGTATTTGTAGGGGCATGATATATCATGCCCCTACAGGCGTATTCACAATTCCGTAGGGGCGCAATATATTGCGCCCCTACCCTAAAATTGCACATTTTTGGAGAACGCGATTGCCCTGCCCTTCCTCATCACTGCTTGTACTCATCACTGTTTGTACTCGTCACTGTTTGTACTCGTCACTGCTTTTACTGTGGTTACTGCCTTTACTGCTTTTGCCGACCTTACTCATTAAGCGCTTAACGGCTCACCCTACAGGCAATTCGGCTTCATGGTAAGATAAGCATACTCTTTGAAGCCGACCCCACGAGACCCAACCATGATTGACTTGCCACTTTTCCCCCTCAATACTGTGTTATTCCCGGGGATGCCCATCAGCCTACACATTTTTGAAGACCGCTACAAGAAAATGATGAATACCTGCATCACCGAACGGATTCCGTTTGGGGTGGTGTTGATCTCTGAAGGGGTAGAGGCGCTCGGCCCGTTGGCGATGCCCTATACCATTGGCTGTAGCGCACGGATTAGCCAAGTCCAGCCAATTGGTCAAGGGCGGATGAATTTATTGGCCGTCGGCCAAGAGCGCTTTGAAGTCCTTGAGCTTGACCGCGAAAGCCAACCGTACCTTGTCGCTAAAGTAGAAATGCTCCCCATGACCGAAAGCCCCCGCGCCAGTTTGGTCTCTCAGGGGGAAAAATTGCGTCAAGAGGGGCTACGCTACCTTGAAATTTTGTCGCAGGTGGGCGACGTGCAGTTTGACGAGGC
>JBMOFU010000368.1:0-3855 GCA_049318725.1 Phototrophicaceae bacterium
CGCGAATACAGGCGCGTCAACTTGCCCAGTTGATCCTTAACGCTGCCGTCGTTGAACTGTGCTTCTGTGATGCGCCACGTCCACCAACCGCCGACCATGCCGGGCGTATTCATCCGTGCCTCAGCGCCCAAGCCGAGCAAGTCCTGCATCGGTGCAATCGCCACCCGCGCCACCGACCCCCACGCCAAACGGATCATTTCCCAGTGGATGCTGTCCTTCAGCGCGTCTGGATGGGGTTTGCCCAAGTAATTTGCCACACACCACTTGATCCCGTCGTGGGCTTCAGCGCTGTTCCACCAACCCACCGTCGTATTGTTGTCGTGCGTTCCAGTATAGGCCACGGTATGACGTGGGTAATGATGCGGCAAAAACGGATTTGCCCCACACTCCCCGTCAAAGGCAAACTGTAACACCTGCATCCCCGGCAACCCCTGCCCGTCGCGCAAGTCTTCTACTTCGGGCGTAATCACCCCTAAGTCTTCGGCAATAATCGCCAGCGCGCCAAGTTTTTCCTTAATCGTGTTGAAAAAGTCATGGCCGGGGCCTTTGACCCACGTCCCACGCACGGCGGTTGGCTCCGTGCCGGGGATTTCCCAATAGGCTTCAAAGCCGCGAAAGTGATCTACCCGCACAAAGTCCACCAGTTCAAACGTCGCTTTCAGGCGGCTCACCCACCACGCATAGCCGTTGGCCTTCATCTTATCCCAACGATAGAGCGGGTTGCCCCACCGTTGCCCAGTCTCGCTAAAGTAGTCTGGCGGAACCCCTGCGATCACTGTTGGCGTGCCGTCCGTGTTGAGGTAAAACAAATCTTGGTTGCCCCACACATCGCTACTGTCGGCGGCGATGAAAATTGGCAAGTCGCCTACAAACTTGATCCCGCGCTCGGCGGCATAGCCGCGCAATGCCCGCCACTGCTTGTAAAACACCCACTGTGTAAACTGATGGTAGCGGATGGTCGCCGCGTGCGTTTGGCGTGCCGCAGCAATCGCAGCCGCTTCAAAACGGATGATGGCCGGGTCGCTCCATTCCGTCCACGGGCGTAACTCGTGCTGTTCCTTAAACGCCATATACAGGCCGTAGTCATTCAGCCAATTGGCTTGCTCACTACAAAAGGCCGTGAATGCCGCACCATCGGTGGGGTTGGCCTGCGCCTCAAAGCGCGTGAAGGCCAGCTTGAGCTTTTCAGTGTGATAGGGGATGATCCAGCCGTAATCTACCGTATGCGCGGGGAAGGCTGGCACATCTTCAAGGTCGGCTTGCGTCAGATAGCCATCGCCCACCAACATATCAAGGCTGATGATGTTCGGGTTGCCCGCAAACGCGCACGGCGACTGATACGGCGAATCTGCATAGGCCGTTGGGTTTAACGGCAGGGTTTGCCAAAGCGTCTGTTCTGTGTCAACCAAATAATCTACAAAGCGGTATGCCCAGTGGCCTAAATCCCCGATGCCATAGCGCCCCGGCAATGATGTAGGATGCAACAAAATACCGCTACTACGGGTAAACTCTGTCATCGTATAACTTCCTCAGTGGGTTCACATCAAAATTTATAACATGATCCTATCGGAATGCCCCACAAGATGCAACAGCTTTGCGGGCAAGGCCTGCCTTGTCTGTACAGGATAGGGGTTTTATGGCAACGGTTGTGTAGGGAGACCCCCTGTGTCGTCCGTCTTTGTGGCGTTAAAATCAGTCATGAGCAATCCGTGTAAACTATGGCGCACACACAACCCGCACGGGTATGATATGCCTATGGGGCGGCAGGACTGAATGAAGCAAGAACCCCCTAGATGTACACTTTTGTATACAAGAAAGGTAGCAGTTTTTATGCCCCAAGATACGCTACGCCACAAGAAGATCACGCTGTTGTTCTTGATCTTAGATGCCGACGAAAACGGCTTCTTGGAAGAAAAAGACTTCCGCAATGCAGCAGAGCGCTTGGCAGCCTTACGCAATTGGTCACAATATTCAGACGACGCCAAGTTGTTGCGGCAAGCGTTTATCAGCATCTATGAAGACATTATCAAGCGCCTTGACTTGAATACCAACCGCTTTGTGGAACTTGAAGAATGGCTGGCTTACTTTGACCAACTGTTTGAAGAAGCAGCCGACCATACGCGGATTATTGACCCGATTGCCACCCAAGTGTTCCGTTTGCTTGACCAAAACAGCGACGGCATGATCTCTAAGCAGGAACTACACGAATTTTCCACCGTGTACCGCATCCCCACAGAATCGGTGGATGAGTTGTTCGACCGCCTAGACCGCGACGCCGACGGGACGATCAGCACCGCAGAATACCGCGAAATGATCTTTGACTTCTTCTTGAGCAATGACCCTAGCAAGGCCGGCAACTATATCTTTGGGCAATTTTAACTAAGGCCGTTGTTGGGCAAATTTCACACACCCGTTATGATTGAGAATCAATAAATCACGGGGTTTTTGCGGTAAGGGCGCAGCGCGCTGCGCCCCTACACAACCCTTGTGACCTGTAAGGGCGCTATCTATGGCGTCCGCTATGTGGAAAAAAACTGACATTACCCTTTAACGTCGTTTTCGTTTATCCATTCGTCTTTGTCCATTGTTGTTCAATTGCCCATATGGGGGGAATTTTTAATGAGCTACAAAAATATCGGCCAAGTGCGCCAACAAAAGTTAACCTACCTCTTTCATCTGCTGGATGTCAACGACAACGGCCAACTGACCGAAACCGACTTTTTGACGTTGGTGCAGGCGTTGGCTACCATGCGCGGCTATCCAGAGCATTCAGGGGCGTATAATTCGCTCAAGCGCTCGTGGATGTACGTTTGGCAGAACATTTTCAAGCTTTCTGACCTTGACCTGAGCGACGCTGTAGATTTAACCGAGTGGCTAAAGTTCTTTGACCACGCCGTAGGCGATGAAGCCTACTACAGCGCGTTGGTGGCTCCGCTGGAAGAAAGCATGATCGCGCTCATGGACACCGACGGACGTAACCTCATCACCCGCACTGACTATCAACAGTTGACAACCATCTGGAAGGTACGCGCTGAAGACATTGATCTAGTCTTTAGCAAACTGGATGAAAACGGCGACGAGGCCCTCAACGATGCTGAAGTGGGGTTAGCCATCCGCCAGTTTTTCACCAGCGATGAGCCAGACACAGACGGCAATTACTTCTTTGGGGACTATACCCGTGCCTAATGCCGCTTGGCGCTGGCTGGTGATTGGCGCAGTAAGTCTATTGCTGGCCGCACCATTTGTCGCGTTTGCCTTGAACGCCTTTGCAATCCGCTGGTTCTTCCCGCAGGTGTGGCCGCAGGTGTGGAGCCTAACGGCGTGGGAGCGTTTATTCCGCCCTAGCACCGATGTATGGGCGGCGTTGGGGAACAGCGTGCAAATTGCGGTGGGGGTGACGTTCCTCAGCCTCATCATCGGCTTTCCGGCAGGGCGGGTGTTGGGGCTATATTCGTTTGCTGGCAAGCGCTTGGTCGAAGTGTTGATTGTGCTGCCCACGTTAATCCCACCGATTGCGTTTAGCTTGGGGATGAGTGTGCAATTCATCCGTTGGGGGCTGTCGGGCAACCTCTTTGGGGTGATGTTGGCGCATCTCGTCCCCGTGCTGCCGTATGTGGTGTTGACCTTGCTCGGCGTGTTTGCCAACTACAACACGGACTATGAAGCTGCCGCACGAAGCTTAGGGGCAAATGGATGGGCGGTGTGGGTGTATATCACCCTGCCGTTGTTGTGGCCGGGGGTGATGACTGCTGCGCTGTTCGCCTTTTTGATTTCGTGGAGCCAATATCTACTCACGTTTTTGATTGGGCAGGGGCAGGTGATTACCTTGCCTGTGCTGTTATTTTCTGCAATGAC
>JBMOFU010000369.1:0-3849 GCA_049318725.1 Phototrophicaceae bacterium
GATGGTGCCGAGCGTGGCGGCGTAGCCAAGCCACTGTTGCGCGCGTTCTGTATTGGCGTTGCGGAAGTAAGCGACGGCGGCATAGATCAGCAAGCCGACGAGGATGCCCCCTAGCACCAGTAACCCATTGGACGGGCGATAGTCTACCTCCACCAGCCGCGTGAAGTTGTCTACACAGCGGAAGATCGTGCGCGGCGAGCCTAAGCGCGTGAGCAAGGTAGACAGCCGAAAGGTGTTCAGCGCGGGAAAGTACAAAAACACGGCCAAAATGATGAGCGTGGGTAACAGCAGCAAAATCGGCACAATGGCGTGGGTGCGGAAGACCCCCGCGACGGCCTCTGTCGTAGCACGGTTGGATGCACGATCAAAGATCACCCGTGAAAGCCACTGGGCGACGGCCAGCGCGATACCTGCGCCGCCAAAAAATAGCAGGCCGCCAAAGATTTGATCAACCGCCGGAATCTCTGCACCGAAGGTGCAAAAGCTCAACGGCGCCATGAAGATTAGTGGCCCTGCTGCGCCGACGGCAGCGCCAACCGCCGCCCCAATCCATAACGGATGTTGGTGGCGTTGAAAGACCCATCCTAAAAAAAGTGCGCCCATAAGCGCCGTAATGCTGAACAATACTGGGATAGACATCATTGGCTTTCTGAACCTCATCAACGGGGCGCAGGATAGAAACTGCTATATAACGCACAGGGCGGGGGGGTGTTCCCCGCCCGCCCTGTAGATGACTACGTACTGCCTAGCGAAAAACTTATTCGGCTAGGAGGTTGTATTCTTCAAGCAATGCGTTGGAGCGGGTTTGAGCGCCGTCCAAAGCGGTTGCAACGTCCGTACCATTGACCAAAATGTCTTCAATGGCGGCGGTGACTTCGTTGCGGATGGAGGGGAAGCTGCCGACAATGGCGCCAGCGGTAGCGCTCATCGGTTGGGCGGCGGCCAATTGGGCGCTGGCAACCAAGCTGTTCGGGTTTTCAGCGTACCAGCCTTCAGCCTCAAGCAGTTCAACCGAGCTTGTGCGTACTGGCACGTAACCCGTGACCTTATGCCAATCAGCGGCGTTTTCGGTGTTGGTGAACCATACCAAGAAGGTCAAAGCGCCTTCTTCGGTGGTGGCGTCGAGGCCGTTGGTCAACCAGAGGGTTGCGCCACCGATGAGGTTACCGGCGTAGTCGACTTCGCCGTTGTGGGGCATGAAGGAAGCGGTTGCAACAAAGTCGTTGGCAACAGCATCATTGGTGATGGCGGTGGTGTCGCTGCTGCTGTAGACTAAGAAGGCCACTTGTTGCGCGGTGAAGGCGTTGTAGGTGCCAGTCCAGTCGCGTTGGGAACCGGTATAGATGTAGTAGCCGGCGTCTTGCATACCCTTCCACCAAGAGACATAGCTCACGGCGGCATCGCTGGCGATGAAGGTTTCAGTGGCGCGGGCGTCGCGGCCATTGGCGTTGTTCACAAGGTCAGCGCCTTGTTGCGCCACAGATTGTTCAAAGAACCAACCGTGATTCGGCCAAGTGATGCAGTTGGCTGGGGCGTTTTCCAGTGCCATGATGATGGCACAGGCGGCTTCGATTTCTTGCCAAGTGTCTGGGATTTCGGTAATGCCAGCGGCGTCAAGCATGTTTTGGTTGCTGAACATGATCGCGCTGGAGGTGTTCCACGGCATGGAGTTGAATACACCGTCGAAGGTGTAGTAGTCACGCACGGCGGGAACAATGTCGTCGAAGTTGGCGACAAGGCCGTTAACTTCGCCGTCTTCACCGAGAGCTTCTTGAACGGGCTTGAACCAAGGGGTGCCGTCTGCGCTTTTGGCGTCGCGGGCGTCTTGGGTGGCGGCTTCAAAGTATTGCACAATCGCTGGCGGGGTGCCTTCTTCAAAGGCCAACGCAGCGCTGCTGAAGATCACTTCGTAGTTGTCGTAGCCTTCAATCACCACGTTGTATTGGGGGAATTGTTCGTTGAAGGCAGCAGCCTTTTCACGCGCCCAATCGAGGCGGTAGTCTGCAAAGGCGATCCAAACACGGATTTCGGTGGCATCTTGCGCGGCCACTGGGAGTAAAGTCATTGCGCCGAGAACAAATAGCACAACCAACAACAATGCCTTGCGTTGCATACAGTGTATCTCCTTGAGGTATTTTAACTGTGCTGTCTACTTTAGCCGTAGCCATAGCGCAGTTTAGGCAACGATAGTTAATCAGTGCGGGCAAAGAATTTAAGACACTGTTGTAAAGCGGTAAACCTTGCAAGTTTTGTTATTGTTGAGCTGTTAATAGCCATTCCGCGAGGGGATGAAGGGTAGGGGGGTAAACTATTGCGCCTCTACGGAATTGCAAATCCACCTGTAGGGGCATGATACATCATGCCCCTACAAGAACGGGTTATGAATCTTATAGGGGCATTCGTTACAATATATCGTTAATCTGCGGCGTCCATCTGCGCGTAGATCGGCGCAAGGGCGCTGTAGGTCGCCTCAAACAGCTGTGCTGCACGGTCATAGGTTGCCCGCTGTTGCGGGTTGGGGGTGACGGTCGCGCTAATCGGGTTCATCTGTAGGGCAACGTTGAAATCGGGGTAAAGCCCCACACCCACCCCACCGATCACCGCCGCGCCCATCGAAGTGGCTTCTTCCAGCAGCACCAGCCGATGCAACGGCACGCCGTACACATCGGCCATGATCTGCCGCCAAAAGCCGCCGCTGACGCCGCCCCCGATCACGCGCAGGTCGGTGATCTCGGCGCCTAGCCCGTTGAGAATGTCCAAAATCGCCTTGAGGTTGAACGTCACCCCCTCTAGCACGGCGCGGAGCATGTCGGCGCGGGTATGCTGCACCGTCAAGCCGACGAACGCCGCCCGCGCCTGCGGGTTCCAACGGGGGGCGCGTTCCCCAAGCAGGTACGGCAAGAACACTAGCTCGTTTGCCCCCGCGGGCGATTGATCGGCAACGGCGTTCATCAACTCATAAACGCTGATGCCAAGCAGTTGCGCGGCCTGCTGTTCTAGCCCGCCGAGCGTGTCTCGCGTCCACTGATACGCGCCGCCTGCCGCCTGCATCGTCCCCATGGGGATCATCAAGCCCGGCACGACATGCCCAAAGGTAAACGTCCGCATGAGTGGGTCGAACAGCGGCGTCGTGCTGGCGGTGGCAACCCATGCCGACGTACCAACATAGCTGTAGCCGACGCCAGCGACCACCGACCCCGCGCCGACGGACGCACACGCGCCATCCCCGCCGCCTGCCACTACCGCAGTCCCCGCCTTCAGCCCGATTTCTTCTGCCACGCTTGCCAGTACACCGCCCACTACCTGCGTAGAGGCGACAACTGTTGGGAGCTTGGCGGCGTCAATCCCTGCGGCGTTGAGGATGGCGCTTGACCACCCGCCCGCCTGCAAATCATAGAGGTTCATGCCGCTGGCGTCGGAAGGCTCGGTGACGAATTGCCCGGTCAAGCGGGCGATCATCGCGTCTTTGACGTGGGCAAACTGATAGGTCGCGGCGTAGAGTGCGGGTTCATGGTCGCGCAGCCACATGATTTTGGGCAGCGAGTAGGCCGCGCTAGGGCGGTGGCCGGTCGTGCGGTAGATCAGGTCATCGCCCAGTGCGGCGCGCAATTGTTCCGCCTGTGCCGTGGCGCGTTGATCTGCCCAGATAATCGCCTTACGGAGCGGCAGCCCCTGCGAATCCAGCGCGACCACGCCCTGCATCATCCCGCCGAACACCACGCCCGCAATATCTTCCGCACGGATGCCCGCCTGTGCGATCACGGCGCGGGTGGACTGGCACACTGCGCGCCACCAGTCGTTTGGGTCTTGTTCGGCGCGGTTGCCCGCGCTGTACTCGGTGGGATAGCT
>JBMOFU010000370.1:0-3841 GCA_049318725.1 Phototrophicaceae bacterium
AAATCTACGGATTTAAGCGCGGCAAAACCGGGCGGTGACACTTCTTATGAGTGGAAAGGGCGTACTCCACCCAAAGGGCGTTACTGGGCATATTCCAAAGAAAATATGGAGCAGTTTGAAAAAGAAAACCGAATCTATTACACCAAAACTGGCCGACCACGCCTAAAACAATACTTAGATGAAATGCCGGACATCCATTTACAAAGCATTTGGGATGACATCCCCCCCATTAGCGCACAGGCAAAAGAGCGGTTAGGGTATCCAACCCAAAAGCCCTTAGCGCTCATGGAGCGCATCATTCAGGCCAGTAGTAACCCCGGAGATGTCATCTTAGACCCGTTTGCAGGTTGCGGAACCACTGTGGTTGCAGCCCATAAATTAGGCCGTCGCTGGATGGGGATAGACATCACGCATCTTGGCATTGCCATGCTCAAATATCGCTTACAAGACAGCTTTACCCTACAAAGCGGCAAAGATTATGAGGTCATTGGCGAACCCAAAAGCCTTGAAGATGCAAAAGCCCTTGCCACAGACAAGGAAAATGACGGGCGCTATCAGTTCCAATATTGGGCGCTATCGCTAATTTCTGCACGTCCACTGGGGGGGAGTGAAGGCAGTCGTAAGGGGAAAAAAGGGGCAGATCGTGGCATAGACGGCACCATTAGCTTTTATGATTATGTCAATCGTCAGACGCAAGAGCAGGATATTCTCATCCAAGTGAAAAGCGGCAAAGTCAGCAGTGCCACATTGCGTGATTTGTTAGGGACTGTGGAGCGGGAAGGTGCTGCCATTGGGGTGCTGATTACCCTTGAACCCCCAACCCGTGAGATGATCTTAGAGTCACTTCGGTCTGGCAAGTTCATTTCAAAGGCGTGGGATAAGGAATATCCCAGAATACAGATACTTACGATTGAGGATTTATTGCTACATGGCGCGAAGGTGGAAATGCCTCCCCAGTCGCGCATGTTTGTAAAGAGCGACTTTATTCCAGATGCCGATCAACCCCCCCTAATTTGAGGTGTTCACCATGATTGACCCATCAGAAGCGCGTAATGCCCTCATCCAGAGCCAGCCAGAAGTCTATCGTGCCAGTGAGGACGCCGCCGCACGGCTTGACCTTGCCCGCGTCGCGCAGGCCGACCCGCAAGCGGTGATTGATGTGCTGCTGGATGACTTGATTTGGCGGCTCTACCTTGAATCGCTGGTGACGGAAGAAGACACGCCCGCGCTTGACCAACTGGTCGAACTCGCACGCGCAGGGGATTTTGACCTCGCCTATCAGCGGACTAAGCTGGCGATGCACCTAGACCGCAACCGTAAATTATTGTTCCAGCGGGTGACGGCGGCGGGCAATGAACACTTGACCACGCGCGACGACCCCGCCCCGTGACCCCCTATCCTTAAGAGGCATGGAGCGTCTTGGGGCGATATTGAATCGCTTCGGCAATGTGCGGCGTTTGCAGGGTTGCTGCGCCCTCAAGGTCAGCGATGGTGCGCGCCAACTTCAAGACGCGGTGATAGGCGCGTGCGCTCAGTTGCATCCGCTTGACGGTCAGTTCAAGCAACTTTTGCGCCTCTGCGGTCAATGGGCAAAGCTCACGCACTTCCCCCACTGGAATATCGGTATTGGTGAATAAGCCTGCACGTCCGGCAAAGCGCGCCGTTTGCCGTTGACGCGCCCCCATCACCCGCGCACGAATCGCCAATGAGCTTTCCCCAATGCTGTTGCCCATCAGCTTATCGTAGTCCACACGCGGCACGTCTAGGTGAATGTCTATGCGGTCAAGGATCGGCCCGCTGAGTTTGCCCTGATAGCGGGCAATCATTGTGGGGGAGCAGCTACAGGGGTGAACGGGGTCGCCATAGTAGCCGCACGGACACGGATTCATGGCCGCCACCAACAAGAAGTTGGCCGGGAAGGTTAGGCTCCCGCTGGCACGGCTGATCGTGACGCTGTGGAGTTCAATCGGCTGGCGCATGACTTCTAGCGTTTTCTGCGAATACTCGACAATCTCATCCAAGAACAACAGCCCACGGTGCGCCAAACTGATTTCGCCCGGCTTGGGGTTGGATCCGCCGCCGACTAAGCCCGCCTGACTCACAGTGTGATGCGGCGAACGGAACGGGCGCTCTTGAATCAGCGGGTGACTGGGGAGCATATCCGCCACCGAGTAAATGCGTGTGACCTCTAGCGCTTCTTCCAGCATCAGCGGCGGCAAAATCCCGCGCATTGCCCCTGCCAGCAAGCTCTTGCCTACGCCGGGGCTACCAGACATCAGCACGTTATGGTTGCCTGCGGCGGCGATCTCTAGCGCACGCTTGATGTGTTCTTGGCCTTTGATTGCAGAAAAGTCGGTGACGCCATGCGGCAAGCTGTCTAGCGTTGCTGTGCTGATCGGCGGAGCAATAAAGGTCGGGATGGGGTTCAGGTGATAGAGGTGTTCGACCAACTGCCCTAAGCTGTGAACCGGATAGACTTCGATGTTCGGCACCAGCGCGGCTTCGGCGGCGTCATCGGCGGGAACGTAGATGGCGCGGTAGCCGTGTTGCGCCGCTGCAAAGGCCATTGGCATCACACCCTGTACGTGGCGCACCGTGCCGTCTAAAGACAGTTCCCCAATGAACAGCGCCCCTTCCAGCGCAGGCAACGGGATTTGATCGGTAGCCGCCAGCACGCCGACGGCAATCGAAAGGTCATAAGCCGCGCCCTGTTTGGGCAAATTGGCCGGGTACAGGTTCACCACATAATGCTTGTTGGGGAAGGCCAAGCGCGAGTTTTTGATGGCCGAACGCACACGCTCGCGGCTTTCTTTCACGGCGGAATCTGGCAGGCCAACAATGGCGAAGTTTGGCAGTTGTGCGTTGGGGTTATAGTCGGTCTGGACTTCGATAATGTGACCGTCTAGCCCGATGAGCGTGCAAGCCCGTACAATCGAAAGCATGAGGGTTCCCCTTGTATGGCCGTTAGCGTTTACGCAGCAGGGTTGCGCCTTTTTCAAGCGCTTCATGGTGTGCCACTAAATCCAGCGCAAATTCGGCCAGCCAGCGCGCCACAATCTGTTGTTCGTCGGGGCGGTTGGCGTCATCTAACAGGATGTAACCGCCCGTCTGGATGGAATCCCACAACAGCGGCAAGGCCGGGTAGCGTACCAGTGGCTGCGGGTTGGCATATTGCGGCGGCCCATCAATGATAATCAGGTCAAACGGGGACGTTTGCGGGATCAACGCCGCGTCGTACCATTGCCACGCTTGGCCGTGCAGTGTGACGGGGGTCAGTGGCGCAACCTGCACTTGCACATACTCGCTTAGGGCGTGTTCTTGCACGCGCTGGCGCGTTTGGGCGGCAAACTGCGGGTCATGGTCTACCGAAATAATCTGCCCACTGCCTTGTTGGGCTAGGGCATACCCCAAGATCAACGTAGAGGTGCCGCCGCCTAACTCCAGAATCCGTTGCGGCGGATGTGCTGCAACGTGCGTGAGCAGCAAGCGGCCAAAGTCTGGAGAAATCGCATAGCCGCCCATCTGCGGCAGCGGCAAGCGCGGGCGCAGTTGAGCGCTGATGGCTTGGGCATAGGCCGCCTGTTGTGGGCTAAGTTCAGGCGGGACGAACGCCCCTTTAGACAAATCTGTTGAAGTATCTGACATTGTGCCGCCCCTCATTGATACAGGTTACTGTGGCTAAGGATTTGTGCCTGATCGCTATTATAGTCTGAAATGCCGCTTGCAAGGGGCATGATAGTGCAAATGCCCGAACAAATGCCCACCCTACGCCCGCGCCCGCATGATACGGTAAAGCTAAACCGAACGTATCCGCAGAGGCCACCCCATGCCCGAAAAAGAC
>JBMOFU010000371.1:0-3839 GCA_049318725.1 Phototrophicaceae bacterium
TCCGCCAGCGTCACCGGCACAGGATGCTGCGGGTCGGGGTACATCAGTAGATTGTTTTCCGCCAGAAAACGGGCGAACAACATACGATGCCAGTGTTCATAGGCGACTTCTTCCAGCAGGCGCTCAGTCTCCTGCCCACCTGCGGCTTTCAGCTCATCACCCAACTGGCGACCATGTACGCGCAGACGGCGGCGTAGGTCGCGCTGTGCTTCACTTAGATAGTCATAGGCTTTCGCCTCCCCCACACCCAACTGGGTCAGGGCGGTACGGGCAGCGGCTTCAGCAATTTCGCGTGCCTGTTGAATGGTACGTTCCAGTTCGCGGCGCAGGCTTCGTTCCAGTGGCTGCATTCAATCCATCTCCGGCGTTATTTCAGGATCACCGGGCCATTGCCCAGTGCGGTTTTGATCTGTGATTTGACGTTTGCTAGCCATGCATCCAGTTCGGCTTCATCGTGGATGGTCTGGCGCGGCAGATTGAGCGGCTGAGCCTTCGGTGTCAGCAGACGAGCAGCTTCTTCACGGGCGCGGGCAAAACGGCTGGTGAGCGCGTCAATGCGGTCTTTCCAGCTATTCAGCGAGTAGTGTTCCAGCACATTTATGATGCCTTCGTAACTGCCTGTTTGCAGTTCCATCAGTGCGGAAATTTCGCAGCGTTGAGCAATCTCCTGCTGCTGTGTCTTGGAGATCGCTTTCCAAGAGGCATCGGCTTCAAGCTGATCCCACCCCGCGTTGAGCGTGTCATTATAAGTAGTCTGCTGTCCAACCAGCGCATCACGCAGCAGGGTTTCAAGCTGTACACCCAATGGACGAATAGGGTCGGGAGTGTCGAGCAGCAGGCGATGTTCAACAATAGCATGGGCTTCAGTGCGGATTGGGTCAGCAGCAGGTAAATCGGCAGCATGACGCATTAACTCTTGCAGGGCATCCCACAGTGGCAAACGTTGTTCAATTTGCCCCGCGACGGTTCTCCATTCATTAATCGCATTGGTGATGTCGTCGCGCCGTTCGTAAAGCGCCATCAACTGCTCATTGCCACTGCTGATGCGGATTGGCTCTAAGAATGCCGAAGTCGGACGCAGTGGACGTGGTGCATCCCCGCCAGCGCTGTCTGCCAGCTTTTCCAGTACCTTTAACAATTCACCGATACGAGTCTTTTCCTCATCCGGCCTGATGGTAAAGCCCGCTTGCTGGAAAACCTTCCGGATTTGAATTAACTGCGGCTTGGTAATCGTTGTTGACTCGATCTTGAAGGTTGTTTTGCCAATTTGTTTACGCTCTAAATCCTGCGGGGCAACAGTCTGTCCACGTTCATCCTGTGCGCGAACTGTCCCGCCGACCAACAGCACCTGCAAACCACCATCAATGGTGTCCTGGGGCCAGCCGTAAGGACTTGCCTCAAAGTAGTTACGGATGTCGCTGCCTTTTTTGCCTGCGCCGATATACTGCTGAATCTGGCGGCAAACCGGCTGGTCAGCGAGTTCCCCATTAAAACCGATGTTCATAAGCGCATCAGACATACCTCTCGCGGCATAGGTATAGACTTTTGCCCAGCCTTCATTGTCGCCCGCACTAAACTGGGGATATAACCGTGTCAGGGCGCTCTCAGCAGCATCGCGGATAGCTGTAGGCAAATCAACGGCAAAAACTTCATCTCCACCACCTTTGAAAACTTTGGCATTGGTGAATGCTTCGCCTAGCAATTCCCGAATACGCCCTTCTGCTTTCTGCTGGATGGTTTGGATAGCTGATCGCGCTTCTACGCCTTCTGGTGTGTTGGGATTGCCGCGTTTGTTGAGTGTGGCGCTTGCCGCCTTATAACTGATGAGTTGTGCGCGCAGGTCGTCGGCAGAGCGACTCGGCACAAAGACGTAGATTGTCGGTGCATTATGACCGGCGGCTCGTGCATCAGCTTTCACTGAATCTTCGTCCACGCTCCAGCCATCGCGTACCCATACATAGATGCGCTCGTTGCCATCAGTGGGTAACTGCGTTTCAAAGGTCGCTGTAATAGCACGGGGAGTCTTTGAATTGCCGTGATTGATGGTAAGGTTCTTGCTCGGCACTAATTCGCCAAACTTCTGGCGAATTCGCGTGTTGCGATCGGCTTCCAGCATGTGGCTCTCATTAGCGAGCTGGCTACGCTGGCTCTGGAACTCGTCGTTCCATGCTGTACTTTCCTCAGTCTGGATACGATATTCGTCCCCGACCTTCATCAGCAGTTCGCACCGATCCATTATTTCCGTTAATCTGCCCCGGAGCGCACTGCTTCCAGCATTCAGGTCTTCGACCAGCAAATCCGCAATAGTATCGGCATCAGCTTTAATACCCAGTTCGTTATTACTGCCTACCAGTTTGTTTACTAGGAAGACCATCCCTGTCGCCCGTGCCATCAGGCGTTCATCAGGTGAGCCTTTAACCCAGGTCATAGTTCTTTCATACACTTTGCGCGGCAGCACATGTGCTTGCAGCAACTTGTCTGCCGAATCAAAGTAAATGTAGTCGGCTGGAATAACAGAACCTAGCGCGGCATCCAGGTTGGTCTGGATCGCCTTATGCACCATACTGAGTTGATTACGCAATTGGCTGTCTGTACCAGTTTGATCTAAAACCCGCAGGGTACTCTCCCAGAAGCGGCGGCGTACTGGCAAAATAGGATAATCTTGGGCGAAATATTCCGTGTCAGTCTGACGGTGACCCAACGTTGTATTGGCGAGATGCCGTGAGATCTCACCAATATTAGTGCCCATCACCTTTTCAATTGATGGTTTACTTGATGGCTTCTTCGCCAGCACTACTTTGCGAATCACGGCATCCACATCAGTATCGGATAACTCAACGCGAACAGTAAACCGACCCTCTAGCTTTTTAAGATTGGATGTTCCTGTAACTGCTGTTTGCCCTGTGCCGATGAACAGCAGATTGCTGCCTATATTTTTGCAACAGGCTTCTACCGATTCCTGCACATCAATGGATCGCTCACTACTCTCACCAATATATTGCTGGACCTCATCTAGTACGATCAGTGTCAGCGGTAAGACACCATCCCTGCTGAGCGATTGTTTGATCGTTCGGACCATATCGTCGATGGTAATGTCGGAAACAGGACGATACTGTGCAGATAATGTATCTGCACAACTCTTCGCCGATGGGAAGATATTGGGCTTAACCGAAACTAATGCTTGGTGTAGCCCTCCAGCAACATAGAAGTTCTCCAACTCTTCTTCCCAGTCGTAACCATTTTGTTCAAGGATTAACCTCACATCATTAAGAAGTCCCTCTTGTGCCAGCCATAGCACAAAACGCGCTTGAGGATATTGATGAGGGAGTCCAACCGACTTGAAAATCACACGCAGCAGTGCAAGGCGTACACTTCCACTTGCACCTGCGCCAAGTGTCCCTGATGCAGCGTGTAATCCTCCAGCACGCCGACCAGAACCAGTCAATTCGGCAAAATAATCCCGAACAGACTGTGGAAGGTCCGCTATATCTCGCGCCTTTTTCCCATCAGGAAATTCCGTGTTTTCCCAAAGCGCTCGCAACATCTTCACCAGATGCGATTTTCCTGAACCGTAGAAGCCACTCACCCAAACAGCAGGTTGTTGAGCCTGGTTCAAATTTCGCAGAAACGTATCAAGTATACGTTCCAGTCCATCCTGGTATCTTCCATCACAGACAAATGTCTGCAATTCGTAGCGCAGTACATTTAATGCATGTACGCTTCGGTCATCGTTGACATTCGCAACGCCTTCATTGACGAGCTTCTGTTGGGAGGGATCAATTGAATAGACTTCTCTATTGTTCATCAATACACCTGTTTATATTTCAGCGTCAGCGGTA
>JBMOFU010000372.1:0-3830 GCA_049318725.1 Phototrophicaceae bacterium
CGCTGTTGGCGGCAATGGTTCCGTAGGGGCGTAATGGATTGCGCCCTTAAAAATTCGCCCCCACCGACAAATGTTATTGCGTGCCGAACAGAAACCCATCATAATAGTTAACAGACGGTTATCGAATAGGGAGTGTGTGCAATGGGGTTTTGTCTTTCTAAAGAGCAACGCCAAGCGGTGATTCAACTGGTGTTGAACCATGTGGGCAGTGTGGGGCAGCGTCAAGCGCTTGTCAACAATGCGTGGTATGAGCAAAAATACCTCATCAACGATGTGAACTATGACGGGGGCGCGTCACAGTTTGCCACCCAACTGGTAGATATCGCGCAGGGCGCAGAAGACCTTAACGGGCTGTTTGGCCTGTTGGATGAAGTCATGACGCGCGTAGGCCTTGACAAGCAAAAACAGATTCAACAACTCAAGGCAGAAATCACGGCCTATAACCGCAATTGTCCGCCAGAGTCACAGACACAAGCGGCCCCACCCCCAAGCAAATCAAATCCAGTGGTTCATCAGACGTTTAACTTCAACGGGGATGTCAAAGCAGGTAACTTTAATACAGGCACACAAACCTTCAACGGCGATGTGCATATAGACAATTCCAACCACGAGAACAACGTCAACATCAGCGGCAACAACAATCAATTCGGTTCGATTTCGCAGGGGGATGGCAGCGAATCGAAGGGCGGCATTGGCGACCTGTTTGGGTGGCGCAAAAAGTAGCTATAATGGCAGCGAACCTGCCAACCTTCAGTAAGGATACATCACCCCCATGATCTTTTTGCGGAACTTTGTGGCAATCGTCATCTGGATGGCGGTTGCCCAACCTTCAGCCTTGACCGTGAGCGATAGCCGCATCCTCACCCGCCCAGACGCCTTTGGGCAAGAACAGCAAATCCTCAGTGGAACGTTGGTCAACAACAGCGACGACGCCTACGCCAACGTACAAATCTTTGTGGAACTTTACAACGCTGCCGATGAAATCGTTGGGGAAGGCTTAGGCGTCCTCAGCAACCAATGCGGCATCAGCGCGCCGCTGGATTACGCGCTAGAGCCTGCCGCCACTGCGCGCTTTACTGCCATCCTAGACCTATACGAGCCAGACGCACTGATTGCCCGCCGCGAGTTCATCATTGACGGCGAAGCACTTGCTCCCACTGAACAGGACGAAACGCCCGTGCAAGGGATTGTGCAAGTGGTCAACCAAGAAGTCGCCGCCGTGGAGTGGATCACCGACACGGACGACGCAGGCACCATTCGCCAAAGCCTGATCTACGGTGTGGGATGCCAGCGCGAAGTGTTCACTCACTACGACTGGTTTAGCTACGATGCGGCCAGTGATACCACCCGCGCTATCAGTCATCCGCGTGAAGCAGAAGCCACTGACGCCACCCTGCGTGAACGGCTAGAACTACAAGATGAAGGGCTGTTCAACCGTTCGCTGTTGAGCTTTGCTCCTAACGGCGGTCAACGTTTGGTCTACCAAGACGACATTAACACGCTCCGCACATCAGAGGCCGACGGCACCTATCAGCGGATTTTGGACGAAGAACTGTTCCGTAGCACGCTACAGGGCTTTTTGTGGTTGCCCGATGAGCGCTTTGTGGCTTACTACTACGGCGCGTATGGCGAACCTGTGACGTACTTGGCCGCCAGCACCTTTGGGGGGTACTTCAGCACGCCTGAACGCTTTAGCACCCCTTCGATGACGGTGCCGGGGGCTGCGCCCGACCTTTCTACATTGATTATCAGCGGGCAATTCAATGAGGACACCACAACGGGTTTCTACCTCAAGCCACCCGCTGCGGAACGCTATAGCCTGTTGTTTGCATGGCAAAACCTGCCGGGCAACAACTATCCCGCGCCGGTGTATCGCTCACGCGGCGGGCTGGCGGCAGAGGATGTGATCTACTTTGCCCTGCCCAATGAGGATGGGGCGCACCTGTACTGTTATGATCGGCGCGAAAGCACGCTGTTTAACCTTGCGCCGTTGCCGTTCACGCTCAATACCGAAGACCGCGCCAGCATGACGCTTGCGCCAGACAACCAAACGTTAGCCCTGTATGCCAGCGGCACACGCGGCGGACTATGGTTGATTGACCTTATGGCGTTTGACGCCTGCCAGTAGATCGCTGCTGCACGCGCATCCATAGCCAGACCAGCGCTGCCGCCGAAAACAGGAACAGCAACGGGTCTGTTGGCACACGATAGCGCGTGGAAGGGTGAAACAGCATATAGGTGATCGTCATGGCAAGCTGGGTGAGCCACAATAGCGAAACCGCCCGCCATTGCCGCGCCGTGACGACCATCCCCAGCAGGCACAGCACAAATAGCCCACCGTAGTAGAAGCGGTGAATTTGCCGCCCAATGCGGTCGAACAGCGGTTCAGAATAGGCGTCTACAGGGTCGCCTGCGGGCAGGCCGCTGAGGGCTAACGTTGCTTCTGGGTCGGATACGACGAGTGCGTCGCCCTGATAGATCAATCGGGGGAGTTCGCCCGCGGTGGGGTTGCGGCGTGGGGCAATATCAATGCTCCAATGGACTAAAAATTTCACCCACAGCAGTTCAGGGATTTGTTCGGTATGGCTTTGCAGGTAGTCTATCGCCAGCGCGAAGCGTTCGGCGTCGGCCTCACGGCTGGTTAGATCGCGGGCTTCGATCTCTGGCGCCGTCCATTGCACATCATACCCCGCCTGAAAGTATGGTACTGTGTATTCACTGTTGCCCTGCCAAAAGTTTGCCCCGCTGGTCGTGGTGAGCGGCACAAATGCGCCGTAAATCTCATAGTTGCGCCACGTCCACATCAGCACAACGGCGACGCCAATCAAGGCCACAGGCAACAGGCGTAAAATCGTTTGCAATAGTCCGCAACGGAACAAGAACCAGACCGCAATCAACAGCGCCAACAGCGGCAAAATCGGGCGTACCATCATCCCCGCCCCAAGCAACAGCCCCCCCAAGATGCCGTACCCCCATGTGGTTGCGTCTAACGCTTCACGCTCGCGCAGGGCAATCATCACCCACAAAAAGGCATACAAGATCAGCATGAACAACGGGGTGTCAATCAACGTCAAGTTCTGGAAGATCAAATAGGGGTAGGCGGCGTAGCACAGGCACGCGCCAAGCGCTACCCAGTGCGCGCTGATGGCGTGGCCGCGCATTCCCGCAAAGAGCCGCACCCCAATTTCATACACCAAGAGGATGCACAGGCAGTCTAAAAAGGTGTGGAAGATGCCCACTTGCACCCCGCCACGCCCAAACAAACTGTAGACGGTTGCCAGCAGGTAACTGTAGCCGGGCGGAATCCATGCATCGGGGACGCCCGCCACACGCCCATAGACTTCAGTTGCCAGCAGATTTTGGGCGTATTCGTCGTAGGCTTCTGAGCCGTGTATGGCGTTGGTCTGCTCAAAGCGAAAGATATTCGGGAAGGCGAATAAGACGCCTAGCCGCAAGGCAATCGCAATCAAGAGGACGAGCCGTAACGCCCGCCGTGAGTTCAAAAACGCCAACGCCGCAATCATAGGGCTGCCTCATGAAGGTTGACCAGCAAATGAGGCGCTATGGTACAGGGGGGAATGTCGTCTTGCTAGGGAAATTCAATGACCCTACATTGTCGAAAACCGGACGATTTACCGTAGCGGTGTAGCGCGCTGCGCCCCTACGGTAAATCGAATGCAACAACGCTAAAAACCCGCCTAGCGCGGGGTTCATATTGTGCTATACTTTGGGACGTACTTCCCCTCAACAGCGTTAAACCCGCCACCCGCGCACACAACTTAAAACGTTGGGCCCACGAGGATTCGAACCTCGAACCAAGCGATTATGAG
>JBMOFU010000373.1:0-3816 GCA_049318725.1 Phototrophicaceae bacterium
TTCCCCAGCCGCTAAGGTCAGCGTGCGGGTAATGGGCGGGCTATTCTTGCCGCGCACAGCTTCGAGTTCCGCACGGGCGTCTTTCAAGAGAACCACAGGATAGATATTTTGCAGTTTACCCATACTCAGGCCGTAAGTGTCGTTTTCTAATGTGAGCAACGCGATTTGCTGTTCACGGGTACTTTCAAAGGCATAGGCAAAGAGGTCAAGCTGTAAGGTGAGCGGTTTGCTACCGCGATTTTCTATCGTATAACGCCCCATCAACGCATGGGATTCTGGCGTATGCAGTTCGGCCTGTAGGAATACCTCTGGCGCGAGTGTCGTTTCAACCTGTAAGTAGTCTGGGGAAAAAGCCGTCACACTCAGCGGTGTAGGGTAATCTGCCAGCTTTTGAATCCGTTTGCCGTTGACGCGCCAGACTGGGGCAATCCGCGCTAAACCGATCCGCCCGCCGTAGCGCGTCTGAAGCGCAAGCGGCATATCGTCACTGCGGTCTAACAACAATTCCCAACAGTGGTCATTGATGTAATCGGTTTCACTGTGACGAGCGTCGGCGGCGATCCACAACGCCCTCGGATGATGAGCTTCTAGTTGCCAGCGGCGCACAGGTTTTTCCCCTTGCTTGATGAAATGAGTATCCTACATGATCTAGTATAAGGGGGTTTGTGGCAGAAAACTACTGATCCATGCCAGAAACTAAGCAACCGAATGCCAAACCCCTGCAAATTTGCTATGATAGTGAAAATACTTGCGCTCACCCCTTCATAAGGCACACCGAATATGATTCCTATTCCCCCAGTCCTGACCGACCACCCCCAAACGGAAGCGCTCGTCCATGACCTTAGCGCCGCCATTGGCGAAAAGAACGTGCGTTTCGACGCGATGACGCGGCTACTCTACAGCACTGACGCCAGTAGCTACCAAATCATCCCGATGGGTGCAACCTTCCCACGTCACAGCGATGATGTGGTTGCCATTCACGAAACAGCGGCACGCTATGGGGTTCCGGTCTTGCCACGCGGGGGCGGGAGTAGCCTCGCCGGGCAAACAGTGGGGACAGCCGTTGTAATGGATTTCACCCGTCACATGCGCCGTGTGCTGTCGGTCAACGCCGACGAGCATTATGTGCAAGTAGAGCCGGGCTTACCGTTAGGGCTGCTCAACGATCAATTGGCCGCGCTCGGTTTGATGTTTGGGCCAGACCCGGCCAGCGCCGAGCGTGCCGCCGTCGGTGGGGTGATCGGCAATAATGCTACTGGCGCGCACAGCATCGTTTACGGCATGACTGCCGACCATGTGCGGCGGGTGCAGGTGGTGCTGGCCGACGGGGAAAAAGTCTGGCTAGACGCACATACTGAATCCTTACGCGCCATTCGGGAAAAAGTCGCGGCAATTGTCAACGCCAATGCCAGCGAAATCGCCACGCGCTACCCCAAAACATGGCGCACCTGTGCCGGCTATGCGCTAGATAGGATCAACCCCGCCAATGTGGACTTGAATGTCCTCATCCCCGGCTCTGAGGGAACGTTAGCAACCATCGTCAACGCCGAGCTAAACCTTGTTCCGCGCATCACCGCCCAACACACTCATCTGGCGCTGCTGCACTTTGATCGCCTGCGCGACAGCCTAGAAGCTACCCCGCGCATCCTTGAATTGAAGCCAACCGCCATTGAACTCATTGACCGCTTCTTGATGAACAAGACCCGTTCCAACCCCACCTATTCTAAGGATTTGACCTTCGTACAAGGCGACCCAGCCGTAGTGTTGATCGTTGAGTTCACGGGGGAAAGCCAAAGCCACTTACGCGCTCAAGTGGACGCACTACGCAACTTCATGGCACAACTCGGCTATCGTGGGGCGATTACCGTTGCCGAAACCCCCACCCAACAAGCCCAAGTTTGGAATATCCGCAAGAACGGGTTAGGGCTGTTGCTCAGTGACCGTGCAGAGGCCAAACCGTTGGCCTTCATAGAAGACGCCGCCGTCCCAGTTGAACATCTAGCCGACTACATCCAAGACGTTGAAGAAATCATCCAACGTGAAGGTACGACCTACGCCATCTACGCTCATGCCAGTGCAGGTTGTTTGCACATCCGCCCGCTGATTAACCTCAAATCGCTGCGCGGGCAAGCGCAATTCCAGACGATTAGCGAAGCAGTGGCGCTTACCACGCTCAAATATCAGGGGACGCTCTCTGGCGAACACGGCAAGGGGATCACACACGGGCGCAATCAGCGGCTTCAGTTCGGCGATCAGTTGGCGGAAGCGTTTATGGAGGTCAAACACGCATTTGACCCCCTCAACCGAATGAACCCCGGCAAAATGCTGGATGCCCCAGCCTTTAATGATACCTCTGTTATGCGCTACTCCCCCGCTTATGAAGTGATCCCGCTCAAAACGCGCTACGACTGGAGCGCCGATAATGGCCTAAGTGGTGCAGTGGATATGTGCAACGGCGCGGGGGTATGCCGCAAAGAGGGGCGCGGAACAATGTGTCCTTCGTATCAAGCCACCCGCGACGAAGCTCACAGCACACGCGGGCGGGCAAACGCACTACGTGCGGCCATCAGCGGCAAACTGCCTGATGATGTAGGGAGCGACGCCCTGTATGACGTATTCGACCTGTGCCTAAGCTGTAAATCGTGCAAGAGTGAATGCCCGTCATCTGTAGATGTGGCGATGATGAAGGCCGAGTTTCTTGCGCTTTACTATGATCGTCACGGCATCCCGTTGCGCGCATGGATATTTGCCAATATTCACCGCGTCAACCAGTTGGCGGGAATAGTTCCCTCACTGAGCAATGCAGTGCTTTCTAGTGCATGGGGGAAGGGGCTAATGTCTCTGGTCGGCTTACCGATTGATCGCCCACTTCCATTATATAGTGTGCAACGTTTTACCGCCGCAGTTGCTGCAAACCGCAATGCTCACCCGTCGCAAAGCGATAGTGTGGCAACCCTGATTGTAGACACCTATACCGAGTACAATCATCCACAGGTGGGCTTAGCGGCCTTGAAGATCGCAGATGCGCTTGGAGCGCGGCTCCGCATACGTACATTGCCGGCGGGTTCCACTGGACGCCCTGCCATCAGCAAGGGACTCTTAGATGACGCAAAGCGTATGGCCGAACACAACCTCCGCGAGTTAAACCCGGCAGATGGGCCATTCCTCTACCTTGAACCGAGCGAACTTTCCGCAGTGATTGACGATTACCTGACGCTGGTCAGTCCAGCGTTACAGGCCAAAGCACGCGATATTGCCAACGTCAGCATGAGCGCTGAAGCATGGCTGGCGGCACAACTTGCCAACACGCCCGACATTCGTTGGGATAAAACCTCACGCGACATTTTGTTACACGGCCACTGCCATCAAAAAGCATTGTGGGGAACACAAGACACACTTGCACTGCTGCGTTCGATCCCCAATGCAACAGTGCAAGAGATGAACACGGGTTGCTGTGGCGTAGCCGGGAGCTTTGGCTATGAGCATTACGAGTTAAGCATGAAGGTCGCGCAAGATCGTTTGTTACCTGCGATTGAAACTGCCCCCTCTGGGACGATCATCACTGCCCCGGGGACATCTTGCCGCGCACAAATTCATGATAACGGCCACCCCGTTCTGCATCCGGTAGAAGTGGTCGCAGCGGCGATACGTTCAACGCTTTAGGCGGGTCGGCCTGTGACTCAGCTCTTGTATCAAGGGGGATCATTGCTTATAATAGGATGCAATCCTATGCGGGAGTGGCGGAATTGGCAGACGCGCATGACTTAGGATCATGTCTTTTACGAGGTGTGGGTTCAAGTCCCACCTTCCGCACAA
>JBMOFU010000374.1:0-3804 GCA_049318725.1 Phototrophicaceae bacterium
CCCTTTCCCCCACAGGGAGAAAGGGAGTAAAGTCCCTCTCCTGTAGGGGGAGGGATTTAGGGAGGGGTTAAGCACGTCTTTGTATATTGAATATCTGTGGGAGGGCAACGCGCCCGATCACCACAAGGAGACCCGTATTATGCCGACTAAAGGCAAGCGTTACATTGAAGTTGCCAAGCTGGTAGAGCCATTGCGCGAATACCTAATTGCCGATGCAATCCCGCTGGTGAAAGAAACGGCGAAGGCCAAGTTTGACGAAACGATTGAGTTGCACTTCCGTTTAGGGATTGACCCGCGCCAGAGCGATCAACAGGTGCGTAGCACCGTCTTGATGCCGTACGGCTTGGGTAAAACCGTGCGCGTGTTGATCTTCGCAGACGGTGAAGACGCCCGCATTGCCCAAGAAGCCGGCGCAGACATCATCGCCAGCGATGAAATCATCGAAAAGATTCAAAAAGAAGGCTGGACGGACTTTGACGCCGCACTTGCCACGCAATCCATGATGCCGCGTGTCGGTCGTTTGGGTCGTGTGCTTGGGCCGCGCGGGTTGATGCCTTCGCCAAAAGCCAACACGGTTGTGACCAGTGACCAAATCGCTAAGGCGATTCAAGAACTCAAGGCAGGCCGTGTGGAGTTCCGTAACGACAAGAGCGGCAATTTGCATATGCCCGTTGGCAAAGCCAGCTTCACCGTAGAAGCCTTGCTTGGCAACGCAGTAGCCGCCATTGAAGCCGTCAATACCGTTCGCCCGTCGGGCGTGAAGGGGCGCTATGTGCGCCGTATCACGTTGGCGTCTACGATGGGGCCTGCCATCCGCATTGAGCAAGTCAAGGCTGTGATTGAATAACGTCTGGAACCCGCCGTCATGGACGGTGTAACCCCATCCTCAGCAGCGGGCATGGCACGCCATGCCCCGTTGTTGGTGGGTGACCCGCTTTTAACGGGTCAACAGACGCTTGCCATTGGCGTGAACGTCCGCGCCCGTACCGAAAATACCCCGCTTGCCCTTGAACTTCAGCGCCGTTACCCGTCAGCCTTTGCCACCTATAACAAACAAATCCGCCGCGCCCGCCTTCAAGTAGGGGATGTCTGGATTTGGCGTGAAAGCACGCCCTACCTTGCCTTCTTGATCGTGCGTGAATCTTCGGTGGGGGCAACCCGCCCGCGCTACGTAGATGCCGCCATGCTGCGCTTGATCCGTGATGGCCGCCTAGAGGGGATCAAGAGCCTTGCCATTGCCCCGCTTGGCCGTGATGACGAACTGCCTTCGATCTTGGAAGCGCTGCAACTGACCCTGCCAATGGCAAAGTTCCCCGTTGTGATCTACTCGCACTATGTGCCGAATATCGCCGCCGAAGCGCCGATCATAGGGTGATTTGCGTCACTCGGCAATTCCATCAAAATTCGGTATATAATGGGCAATAATTGCATTGCTGATAAAGGCTACCCCATATGTTGACCGCAACCCGCAAAATCACAATGGACGAGTTTTTAACACACTATGACGGACAAGCCGTTGAACTTATTCAAGGGGAAGTGATTGATATGCCACCCGCTGGATTTGAAGTTTCAGAAATCGCAGCATTAATCTTGGCTGCACTGGCAACTTGGGTATATCCACGCCGTTTGGGACGGCTCACCGGGGCAGATGGTGGTTATATCCTCTCCCCTGATACCGTGCGTGCGCCGGATGTTGGGTATTTTTCTAACGTAAAGTCCGTATTGATCGTTGACCCTAGCAAGCATCTGCCGTTCCCGCCTGACCTTGCTGTAGAGGTCGTTTCTCCTAATGACCGCCCGACTGATGTGATTGATAAGGTCAACCTCTACTTGCGTGTAGGCGTGTTGCAGGTGTGGGTGGTGTATCCTACCTTGAAACTGGCCTATATCTACTATCCCGACGGTACCGCCCGCCGCGTTGAAGCCCATCAGTCGCTTATGGGTGGCGATGTGTTGCCGGGCTTTGACTTGCCACTCATCACGTTATTCCCTGCTGACCTACCTGACACGCCTTAATCAGTGCGCTGGCAGACCAACCCCACGTAGTACATGCCGTCTACAATCGGCTTGCGCTGTTCCCAACTCAAGTTCATCAAAAACGCTTCAAGGTCGCGCTTGTAGATGAAGCTGGCCTCAGTGGGGGAAGCGTCCCACCAGCTATTGAGCGTGGGCAGGCTTTTCACGGTGGCGATGTTGCCAAACCCCGCTGGGCGTAGCACCGCTTCAAGCTCGCGCAGGGTGAACTCGTGCAGGTGAAAGCCTTCTGGCATTGCCCCGCCCTCACGGAAGTAGCGTGTCACGTCGTGCGGGCCGCTCAAGCGGCTAGGGGTGATAACGACCATATAGCCGTGCGGCTTGAGGACGGCGCGGGCTTCAGCCAAGAAGCTCGGCACGCTGTGCGGCGGAATATGTTCGATGAGGTGGGCGTGAACGACCACATCATAGCGCCGTTCGGGGTAGTTGGTGCGGAAGTCCTCAAAGGACATGGCGTGCAGGCGTTCTAGCGGCAAGACGCCAGCGATATTCGCCCGCGCTTCTCGCAACGCCGCCGCAGACATCTCCATCCCTTCGACTTGCCCATAGCCGAGCCTGCCGAGGTCGGCCAGCAATTTGCCGCTGCCTGCGCCAATTTCTAAGATGTCTAGGTCGCGCCGTGTGGGGAAGGCGTGTTCTAAAAAGCCGCGAATGAAGAAGTAGTCGTTGCGGTCATAGCCCATATTCTCGTGATAGCGCAGCACCAGCGCCACAATCCGTGCGTAGCCAACCAGATAGTAGTAGCCAAAGTCGGGGGCGTGCGCCAAAGAAATCAGCTTTTGCGCGTAGTATTGTTCGGCTACCCAATGCAGATGCACATAATTTTCCACCCCCGCCTGCTGGATGTACTCCATCAGCGCGTCGCTCCATAGCCCTTCTTCCTGAAAGTTCTGGGCGTGGATTAACTGATGTTCTAGCGCACGTAGGTCTTGTGAGATCAGTTCAGCGTCACTGGCTTGGAGCAGGGCGATAAAATGCGGATGTGGAATTTCGAGTAAGGGCATGTGAAAAAGTGATCCTTCAGGTGCAATAATTGGCCTTTTGGATGCGGCGTCAGCGGTCACGCCCTCACAAATCTAGCAGGTTTATGGAGCCGTTCAAGGGGGCGCTCATACAAATGTCGCAAAGACCCAACGCCATACAAAGAAGATTGCCAGCCCCAATACAATCGTCAGCAACAGGTTTTTCGAGCGCCAACTGACCACCCCCGCCGCTACCCCTGCATACAGATAGGCGTTGCTCACCCCGAACGAGAGTGCATCCCCCCGAAACAGCATAATCGGCACCGTGATGGCCGTCAATACGGCCACAGGGACGTAGCGTAATGCCCGTGCGACGCTCGGCGGCATCCCTACCCGCTCTACCAGCGCCAACGGCAGGTAGCGCACGCCGAATGTGACCAAGAACATCCCGAATAACAAGGCAAATTCACGCATGAAAGCTCCAAAAGCAGTGATGAGAGCGTGTTTAAGATCAGAAATATATTGTTATAAAAGGTCTCACGGACGTGGCAAGCCACGCCCCTACAATCCAATGTGCCTGTAGGGGCGCCACCTGTGGCGCCCGTAAAACCGACAGTCCACTCTGTACTGGGCAGCCACACCCCTGATATTTCACGACATTACCGTTATAAAACACGCTCTGAGTGACAAGCCGCAAGATACACCATCAACTATACCAAAACAAGCGGTGAGGGCAAGCATATCTCTAGGCAGGGGGTATGGCGTGCCATACCCCCACGAATGATGCTGAAGTTGCACTAACCGCAAC
>JBMOFU010000375.1:0-3799 GCA_049318725.1 Phototrophicaceae bacterium
TCTGTCAGCCACGCTTCAAGGCCATACAGCGCCACAAGGTTCAAGGCCACGCTTGCCAACAAGACGAATTTGCCATTCTGCCCAATTAAATCGAGTAAGATTGCGGCAAACATCCCCACCAGCCCAACCGCCAGCCAAAACCCCATCAAACGCTGTTGCACCTGCGTGATCCGTTGCCAGCCTAACCACAGATACACACCAGACGGCAGGCTGATGTGCAAGACCAATAATATTGCGGGGTTCCATGCAATAGATTCGCGGTTGCCTGTGGTCACGGCCAAAATATAGGCCAGCACGGGCAAGACGATCCCGCTGCCGACGATGGCAGCAAGGGCAATCGTGCGCCAACGCGCCACAAAAAATGCGCGCAACGCCTGCCACTGCGCTAGGGGTTGAACGCCGTTCGGGGCAGGCTGAAGGTGGCTCAACAACACACTGACGCCATACGCCAATGGCAAACACACCAGCAAGAATAAGCCCGATGTTGCGTGATAGGCCACGCAACCGGTCACGGCCACCCCTAGCAGAAACAAGCCGGATGCTGAAAGCCCATAACGATATAGGCGGGCAATGGCCGTGAAGCCAATCAGTGTGAACAGCGCCCCAAGTTGAAAGCCGGTAAAGCGTTGCAGCGCCAACGACAGGTGATAGCTGTGATGAAATGGCATGGGGAACAAGAATAGTCCGTTGCCCTGCACGGCATTCGCCAGCAAAAAGCCTAGCCCCGTCAAGCCCGCGCCGAACAGCACAAATAGCACCCGCAGGCCGCCGCGCCAATCCCACGCAGGGAGCAGGGAGCTTTCCGCAGTGAGTTGCGCCGCCCAATAGACGGTTGCCACAATCACCAGCCCGTGCAAAATCAGGTATCCCTGTGGCGGGGTGATGTTAAACGCCCATGCCAAAGTCCCTAGCAGCATGTGATAGTCCCAGTAGAGCAGGTTGGGCGTGCCAGCCAGCCAGACATTCTCCGGCGGGATGCCTGCGTTTTGCACAGCATAGACGATAGAGGTGTGGTTAGCGCCGTCAAACAACAGCGCGGCCTCTAGGCTAATCATTTGCGCGATCAGCGGCGGCAACAGCACCAAAAACGGCCAGAAGAAATCTAGCCGCAGGGCAGGCGGATCAACAATAGCAGGGGAAAGCCACAGTACCAGCCCGCCACTCACGATGATGCAGCCGAGCAACAGCCACCACAAGGCCGCCACTGGCACAAAGCCCCAGATCAACACGCTGATATAGCTCAACGCGGCAAAGGCGACCAGCCCATAGGGGAAGATGCCGACTAGCGCGGCTGAAATCCAGCGCCGCCAACGCCCATAGGGGATCGTCCATGAGGGCAGGCGGGTGAGGGTCGCCAGCAGTGGCTCCACAAGCGCATACGTTCCAGCAAAGGCCAATAGCCCCACTGCCACCCATGCCAATTCATAGCCGGGCAAGCGTGAGGTGTAGTGCAACGGAACGAAATAGCGCGCCTGCGCGCCATCGGGGAAGGCGACATCAAATTGGTAGGTGCTACGCGGCGGACTAAGCCCACCCGTGCGTTGGTCGCACAGCGTTTGGGTCGCTTCGCCGACGGTATCTTGAAAGTTCAAGCGCACGGTTTGGATGCCATCCATCTGCCAGTGCAGCGTAAAACAACCCGTCGGGGAAAATATCCGCGACGGGCTTAAGGTGATGGCAATGGTGGATTCGCCATACGCTGTATTAAAGGCATAATCGCCACTGGGGAGCGCGGCCATCCCCACCAGCACCCCCGCCAACAGACCTGCTGCCAGCCAAAGCCGTGCCGCCCAAACGTACATCGGTGAATTGTGCATACTGGACGGGGTTATTCGGCGGGCTTGCTGCGCTTAAACGCCGCCTTCGCGCCGTTGGGCGAATCCCAATGGAAGCTGACCAGTTCCCAGCCCGCCACGCCGTACTTGTTCAGTTGTTCGGTGAAGCGGTCTGCATCTAAATGGATGTCCATTTCTGGGTTATCGGTGACTTTGCTGTCGCTGATATAAACCACAAGGTATTCAAAGGGTTGCATGGTACGGCTCCTGTGAGGTGCAAAGTAATGCGTGTAAGGGCAATGATAATTCATGCCCCCCACGCCTGCAACAAGTTGGTGAGTTAGGTCAACGGTTGCAAGTCATCCAGCACCCACGGGATCAATTCGGCAACGGTGGGGTGAATCAGCACCGTCTTGCGGAACTGTTTAGCGGTGATGCCTGCCGTCATACACACCGTTATCATGTTGACGACTTCATCGCCGCCCACCCCAAAGACCGTCGCGCCTAAGAACAAGTCGGTATCGGCGTCCACCAACAGCTTGACCATCCCGACGGTTTCGCCTTTTTCGCGCGCCCGCCCGATTTTGCTCATTGGCCTTGTTCCCATTAGCACGCGCTTCCCGCTTTGGCGCGCCTCCCGTTCGCCGATCCCCACCCGCGCCAACGGCGGATCAGTGAACAGGCTATAGGTCATGATGCGGTCAGACACCCCACGATCCCCACCCTTGAGGTTGTCCAGCACGATTTCGCCGTCATTGACCGACGTATGGGTGAACGCCCCGCGCCCGTTGACATCCCCTAGTGCGTAGATGTGCGGGATGTTGGTTTGTAGATGCTCATTGACCGTGATAAAGCCGCGTGCGTCTGCAATCACGCCAGCGGCGGCAAGGTTGAGCGTGTCGCTGTTGGGGATTCTGCCAATGGCCGAAAATAGATGGCTGCCGCTCACGGTAAGGGTTTCGCCGCCGCGTGCTACCGTCAAAGCCACCCCGCCGCCCACAACGGGGGCGACCGATTGCGGCACCGCGCCGCACAAGATCGTCACGCCTTCGCCCTCCATCAGGTCGCGCAAAATTTGGCTGATGTCTGCATCTTCGCGGGACATCAGCGTTGGGCTAGGCTCAATGACCGTGACCGCGCTCCCGAAGCGGCGGAAGATTTGCGCGTATTCCATGCCGATATAGCTGCCACCTAGAATAATCAGGTGTTCGGGCAAGGCCGTGAGTTCTAGCAGGCTGCGGTTATCCAGTATCGTCACGCTGTCTGCGCCGGGGATTGTCGGGCGGCGCGGGCGTGTGCCAACGTGAATGTAAATGCGTTGGCCGCGAATCACGTCACTGCCAATGCGGACGGTATTGGCGTCCTCAAACTGGGCGAACCCGTGATAGACGGCGGCATGTTCCATCAAGTAATGCCCTAGCCCCTCTGCGCCGCGAATGCCGTTCATGCGTGCCATCACCGCCGCAAAATCTAACGTCACCTCCCCCACGCTGACGCCCCAACGGGCGGCTTCCCGTGCGCCCCACATGGCGCGGGCGCTGGCAACCAGTGCTTTGGTGGGCGTACACCCATAATTGGCGCACGTCCCGCCAAAGCGATCATCGCCTTCAATCACCGCCACCGTTTGCCCCTGTGCCAACAGTCCGCTGACTAATGTATAGGCCGCCTGCCCCGTACCGATCAAAATAGCGTCGTAAGTGTGCATCGTGGTTGCGTCCTTTGATGGATCGTTTGGATGGAAGGGTCGTGATGAAGTAGGGGCATGATGCATCATGCCTTAGATATCAGAGCGGATGTTGCACGACCCCCTTACCCTACCGCAGAAGGGGCAACCTTGCCGTAATCTGGGTTACAAAACAAATAGGGGCGCAATAGTTTGCGCCCCCTACGGCATTGTGAATCTGGTCTGTAGGGGCGATCCGTCGGATCGCCCCTACACAACCGTTGTGACCTGTAGGGGCGCAGCGCGCTGCGCCCTTACAAATAAATGTCCCTACCGATATTTCTAGCAGCCGGGGTTGATG
>JBMOFU010000376.1:0-3798 GCA_049318725.1 Phototrophicaceae bacterium
TGGTTAACCTATGACCCAGACGACCCGCTGTTGGTGGAATCTGGCTATGTGCCAGAAGAAAGCGACATGCGCCCAGTAGAGGCCGCCCCAGACTGGCTCAATGCCTTAGTGCCGGGGCTGGACTTCAGCGCCAATAGCGAACCGCTCGCCGATACGCAATTTGTTGAAGCGCCGCGTAGCCAACGCAACCGCCAAGAGGCAGTGGCAGAAAATCCAACCCGTGAATTTAACTGGTTGGTGCGCCTTGTAGAGCGTGAGGAGGTGGAAAGCGACGCCCTTGCCGCCCGCCGCAGATTCGCGTTCACCCGCCCGCCGCTGTGGTTGCGGAAGTCTACACCCGCCGCCACACCCGCCGAAGAAATTCGAGACCTTGCCGGGACTGACCGCCCGCTAGAGGCTGACCCAGATTGGTTGACCGACGACGACAACGAGGATTTCGACTTCTCTTAATGTCGGTGTGTTAAACACCCGTCGGCAAATCGTATGATTTTTGTCACTTTCCCCTACAAGCGCGCACACTTTGGCGAAATGCGCTACACTAGGGCAGACTTATAGCCATTGATCGCCCATGAGAGGCCGGAATCATGTCGCCTTCGGATATGCCAGATTTTGACAATATGTCCCCCGAAGAAATGATGCGCTGGATGGAAAGCCTTGCCAAGCGGCAGGGGGTGAATCCAGAGGAGCTTATGACCTCTGCCGACTCCGTTGTGGCAGAGATAGATGAAAGTACGGCGGTGATTACCGGGCCGGGCTATGTTCCCTATGGGCAAGAAAACAAGCCCAAAGCGGCTGAACCTGCCAAGCCTACCCCACCCGCCGCCAAACCGACCCCACCTGCGCCGACCCCTGTGCCGCCGCCCGTGGTGGTTGCCCCGCCTGCACCTGTCGCGGTTGAAGAACCCGCCGTCATAGACTATGAAAATATGTCTATGGACGAAATCATGATGTTCATGGAAACGCTTGCCAAGCGGCAAGGGGCGAACCCCGACGAATTTTTAACGTCGGCCAACGCCAACGTTGCCGAAGTAGACGCCAGCACCGCCCAAGTGAACGGCCCCGGCTATGTTCCCTTCGGCCAAGAGAATAAGCCCGCCGCCAAGCCTGCGTCGGAACCCGCCAAGCCCGCGCCGGAACCCGCCAAGCCTGCCGCCCGCCCGCTGCCCACCTTGCCGCCGATTCCAGCGCAGCCCGCCCCGGTGATGCCAGACATCCTCGCGGAACTGTCTCAGCGGCCTGCCGCAGCGCCAGAATCCAGCAGTAACCTAGACTGGCTCACCGGCTTAACGGGCAAGAGCAACTCCCCAGACAACGCCTTCGCCGTGCTAGATGACCTCACCGCTGGCCTTGATGACCTAGACGCGCTTTCTGCTGAACTGGGCGGCATGTTTGACGGCGGCGCAGGCAATCAAGGGGGGGCGCTCTCTTGGTTAGATCAATTGACCTCCACCCCGCCCGCGCCTGCTGCACCGCCTGCTCCGCAGCCCACAGCAGAAATAGATTCCGCGACTATGGACTACGAAAATATGTCTATGGACGAAATCATGATGTTCATGGAATCGCTTGCTAGGCGGCAAGGCGTTAAAGAAGAAGAACTGTTGACTTCGGCCAATATGAATATCAAGACGCCGCCAAGCACGCCCGCGCCAGAAGCCTATCAAGCCTACAACGTTGACCATGATGTCAAGCCGTCTAGCGCAGAAAACTTCCTTGCAGGGCTGGCAAACCAGACTGACGAAGAACCGATGCTCGACGCCGCCGACCCGTCAAACTGGCTTGGGCAGTTGGCAAGCAACGCCCCTGATGACAATTACGCCGCCGCCGCTGATCCGTCTAGCTGGTTGAGCGATACGCCCGAAGAACCGATACTTGACGCCGCCGACCCGCGTGCGTGGCTCGGTCAACTGGCCGATGATGCCCCTGTAGCGCAGACGATCAAGTTTGACCCCAACCCGCGCCCCGTAGAAACGAAGCGCGCCTCTACAGGCGACCCGATTGCAGATATGCTCAACGCTGGCATCACCCCCGATAGAGAGTCTATGGAGGCGTGGTTGGGCATGAAGATGAATCAACTGCTCGATTCTGAGCCGTTGCCGCTGCCCGGCGAAGAAGAAAACATCCTCCCCGCAGACTTTGACCCCGACGCGCCCGCCACGCTGGACGATAGGCCGGACTGGTTGCGCGACATGCTCCCCCCCAGCGAAGCAATGGCTGCCCCCGCCCCATCTGCGGCCAAAGCGCCCGCCATGCCAGACTTCTTGAACATGGCCGAAGACAGCCCGCCCGAAAATATCTTTGCCAGCAACGGGCCAGCCTTGAGCAATAAAATCATTGAGCCGCCAGACGTAGATATGCCAGACTGGTTAAAGGCCGACCTGCCAGGCATGGGCGAGTCTTTGGCAGACATCTTCGACACGGCGCCAGAAATCAAGCAGGTTCCGCCACAGCCAAAATCCACCGAGCTTGACCCCGAACTTGTTGCCCGCTTGCGGCCACGCCCCGGCGAGATGGACGCTGACCCGTGGGTGGCAGCACTAGCGCAAAGTGAAGCCTTTGAAGATGCTACGCCAGCGTGGTACACCGAGCGGCTCAACGAGATGAGCCACACCGCAGACCCAGCCGTCAGCAGCAAGTTGGCCGCCGCCAATTTGCCGCCGCGTGAATCCTTGCCGGCGGGCGTGCCAGAGTCCGGTTTGCCGGGCTGGTTCGGCGCCGCTGCCAGCGCCGCGAATATGGCCGCTGCGTTGCCTTCTGATATGCCCGCGTGGTTGGTAGAATCCATCCCCGGAGACAGCCCCGCCCCCGTTGCCGAAGCCGCGCTACCGGACTGGCTAAGTGATGCCGAAAATCAAGGGATTGCCGCTGAGGAAATTCCGGGGTGGCTGGTGGAAACGTTGCCAGAAGAAAGCCAAGCCGCCGTTATTGTTGCGCCTGTCCCTGCACCAGTACCAACACCTGCGCCGCTTCCGACGCCCGCGCCTGTACCCGCCCGCACGGCGATTTCTCCCGTGCCAACCACCGTGAAAATTGATGTGCCTGCCGCACTCAGTGCCGCCCGCAGCAAACAATCCAGCGGGGATGTCTTTGGCGCGCTGGACGAGTACGAAAAGGTTATCCGTGCCAACACCCAACTGGAAGTCGTCACCAGCGCGGTAGAGGCGATCATCAAGCAGGATAAAGAGAACGCCGCCGCCCACCGCGTGTTGGGTGACGCGCTGATGCGGCAGGGCAAGTTACAGGCCGCGCTAGACACTTACCGCAAGGCGCTTAACTTGCTATGATAGGCGTGTTTGGGGGCATGAACGCCATGCCCCCCTTTGCACGCACACAGGAGCGCATGAATCTATGGAACACACCCTCATCATTGTCAAGCCAGACGCCGTACAACGTGGCCTCACTGGAGAAATCATCCGCCGCTTTGAAGCACGCGGCCTACGCATTATTGGCATGAAGTTTATGCAAGTGAGCGAAGCGCTCGCCAAGAAGCACTACGCCGAACATGAGGGCAAGGGCTTCTTCAACGGATTGGTGACTTATATCACGTCGTCGCCGGTGGTGGTGATTGCCTTTGAGGGAACCAACGCCGTAGAAGCCGCACGCGGTACCATCGGCAAAACCAAGCCGCAAGAATCTCCGGCTGGCACCATTCGCGGGGACTTTGCGCTAGAAATTGGCCGTAACCTTGTTCACGGCTCCGACAGTGTAGAAAACGGCCAGCGCGAAGTGGCGAACTTCTTCAGCCCCGAAGAATTGATCCCCGCTTGGAGCCGCAACACCGACGCATGGATTTTTGAATAG
>JBMOFU010000377.1:0-3793 GCA_049318725.1 Phototrophicaceae bacterium
TTGTACAGGACTTCGATGGTGTGCCGATGGTGTTAGTGCCAGCGGGATGTTTTATGATGGGTAGCAACGATGGTCAAGATGATGAGCAACCCGTGCATCAGGTGTGTTTTGCAGACCCGTTTTGGCTAGACCAAACCGAAGTGACCCAAGTGGATTTCACGCGCTTGGGTGGGGTAGCGGCGAATGATAGCTATTTTGACGGCGAAAACCGCCCTGTGGAACGGATCACATGGTTTGAAGCGCGTGACTTTTGCGACCTTCGCGGAATGCGCCTGCCGACCGAAGCGGAATGGGAATATGCGGCGCGTGGGCCTGATGAGTTCATCTACCCGTGGGGGAACACGTTTGTGTCAGCCAATGTTGTGAACACCGAAAACAGCAACGGCCAAACAGCGAATGTGGGTAGCCGTCCAGCCGGGGCAAGTTGGGTCGGGGCGCATGACCTTTCTGGAAATGTTTGGGAATGGGTGAGTACGATTTATGGGGTGGATGATGGCGATTACGATTTTTCGGAATCTGGTGAGCGTCTATATCCATACCCTTATCAGCCTAATGATGGGCGTGAAAGTATTACTGATAATGGAACAGATGTGCGTGTGTTGCGTGGCGGCTCTTTCGACTATACCGCGGGCGGCCTGCGTGCGCCGGTTCGTCTCAACTGGCTTCCCGCCGCCGATCTCGGCGATTTCGGCTTCCGTTGCGCCCGCTCTTAATCTTTTGATTTCTGTTCTCTGTTTTTCTGTTTTCTGCGGGGGGTGCAGGGGGGCTTGTCCCCCGCGTCCTTTGCCATTCCTGCGAAGCAGGTCGCACTAAAAATTTTGGGGTGTTATGAAAACATATAATCATCTACCCTGATTGCTAGTGACGGATTGTAACGCCACAGAGACGGACGACACAGGTGTCGTCCCTACAAAACCGTTGAAATGCGACCCCATTCTGTAGGGACAAGGCTTGCCTTGTCCGCAAAACAGGCCAAAAACATGAACTAGCAATCACCGTAATCATCTCTATCCGCAAATTGCCAATTACGGGTGGGATGGCACATCGGCCATCCCCTACAACACGCATTCGTAGGGAGCGAAGCGCTAATGAGCGGCTTCCGCTTGCCCGCAGGGATACAACCCCACAAGCGCCAACAATTGACGGCTTATGGTGCGCTTGCTGGTGTGAAAGTGCTGTGCTAAGGCTTCTACGCGGCTCGTTCCGCGTATGCCTAGCGCTAAATATTGTTTCAACCACGCCGCTTTGCCCTCTCCAAACTCAGCAATCTCCACCCACTGGGCATTGCTGATGACCGCTAAAATCGCTAACACCACAATATCTTGCACGCTGTGCTTGACCTTGCTGGCTTGGCGCGGGTCTTCTAGGTCGGCGAACAGATGTTGAATGCTGATGTTATTCATGGGGGGGGATAACTCCAGCTCTCTGTATTTCGCCTTATTATCCTCCAATTCGGCGGGCTATTCATCCCACCGTTCGTTTGTTTTTTGTTTCATGCGTCAGCCCCTAATCCCAACGAGGGCGATTGTAACCCCCTTGACAAAACAATGGGCATGGTAGAATAAATGTCAAGGATTCACTGAAAAGGAGACAGGCGTTAGCATACGCCGCAGATTATGCCAACCAACACCCAAGACGAGCCTGCCAAACAGATCGTCATTTTACCGACTGCCCCGCAACATGCCTCTGGGGTTGAAAAGCTGTTTACCGATTTCTACCATCAAGACCTCACTGAGGACGATGCCATCACCACTGAAAAAATTCTCACTCACCTTGCGCTGTTCCCAGAAGGGCAATATGTGGCGGTTGACCCTGCCAATGAGCAGGTGGTGGGCGCAACGCTTTCGATGCAGATGGCTTTTGACCCGGCGTTGCCGTTTACCGAAGCATGGCATATCACCACCGACTATGGCTGACTGACGACCCATAACCCAGAAGGCGCATGGATGTATGGTGTCGAATCTATTGTAGATGCTGACTATCGTGGGCGCGGGGTGGGCAGCAAGTTAATGGACGCCCGCTTTCATACACTCAAACAGCTCAACCTGCGCGGGATGGTGGCCGGAAGCGCCATTATTGACTATCACACCGCTGCCCATTTGACGCCAGAGCAATACGTGCAAGAGGTGGTCGCCGGGGTACGCTTTGATACCAACCTGAGCAAACAATTGCACAAGGGCTTTAAGGTACACAACATCATCCCCAATTATCTGCCACCGAACGAAGGTTCGTTGGGCTACGGCGTGACGATTGTGTGGTATAACCCAGACTATCGCGTGGGAGCCAGTGCGCCGCATCACATCACCCGTGAGCGCATGAACGTGACCTTACGCCCTTCTGATAGCGGCGGGATGCCCGCCCACCCCTAGATGCAGGGGCGCAAGCGTTTGCGCCCCCACCTATGACGCCATCCGCAGACAACGCCGCTAAAGTGTTTGCAATGCCTCTGCCATCCTCCGCAACGCTTCGCGCAGGGTTGCGCGGGAACAGGCCAAATTCATCCGCACATGGCCTTTGCCCTCTGCCGCGCCAAAAGATGCCCCATCGTTCATGCCCACTTTAGCGACCTTTGCGAACCACTCCCCGGCGGGTTCGGGCAAGTGTGCAGCGCTGGCGTCAATCCACAGCAAAAACGTCCCCTCTAGCACGGCGGTCTTGAGGGTTGGCATCTGCTCGCGGATGGTGTTCACAGCATAGTCGCGGTTGGCTTGAATGTAGTCCAACGTATGCGCCAACCAGCTGTCGCCGTCACGGTAGGCGGCTTCTGCGGCCACATAGCCCATCATGTTAATCATCGAAAAGTATTGGTCTTCGCCCATCGTCAGCGTCACCAAGCCCGCGCCCGCATTGACGAACTGACGGCGTAGCTCTGGGTTAGGGATGATCGCTACGGACAAGTTCAGTCCCGGCAGGTTAAAGGTCTTGCTCGGCGCAATCAGCGTGACGGTGCGCTGTTCGATCTCTGGCGAGAGCGTGGCAATTGGCGTATGCCGATACCCACCCAGCAGCAGGTCGCTGTGGATTTCGTCGCTACAGATCACCGCGCCTTTGGCAAGCGCAACTTCGGCCATTTGGCGCAGTTCATCGGCGCTCCACACGCGCCCTACCGGATTATGCGGGTTACACAGCAAGAACATTTTGGTTTGCTCAGTGAACGCGGCCTCAAACGCGGCACTATCCACCGTATAGCTAAACTGGCCGTTTGGCAGCTCCACGCGGGTAAGCGGGGCTTCTTGGTGTTGCCCGTCGCTCCAGTGAGCAATGTGATGGAAGGGGAAGTACACCGGGGGCTGAATCAAAATGCCGGGGTTTGGGCCTAACGCCCGCGCTAACATATTGATCCCGGCAATCACGCCGGGGATGTAAACCAGATGTTCCGCTTGAATCTGCCAGCCGTAGCGCGCCTGCATCCGCTGCACGATCAGGTCGTTCAGGGCGGGCGGCGTGCTTAAATAGCCAAAAACGCCGTGATCCACTTGGCGGCGCAGCGCCGCAATCACAGCGGGCGGCGCGGGGAAGTCCATATCTGCCACCCACAGCGGCACCACATCTTCGGGATAGGCGTTCCATTTGGTGCTGCCGTGTGCGCGGCGGTCTAGTGGCGGGTTATCGTACGTGTCATAGAGGCTCATGCAGGGGTTTCCTTTTGGGCGGATGAGTGTCTTTATTAGCCTATCACAGCCCTTGCGATCTGGTGTACACCTAAAATCAGCATCACAGGGGGGAAAATATGGTTTAGCGCGTGGTTCGTAAGCGGACAGGCAAAGTTTGCCAAAAATAACTGTCTCTTGTT
>JBMOFU010000378.1:0-3763 GCA_049318725.1 Phototrophicaceae bacterium
CTGGGACGATGTGATGGCGGTCAACCTCAAGGCCATGTTTTTCCTGTCTCAGGCGGCTGCCGGGGTATTGCCAACGGGCGGCAAGATCATCAATGTGGCTTCGATGTTGTCCTATCAAGGCGGCGTGTTCGTCCCGTCGTATACCGCCTCTAAGCATGGGGTGATGGGCATCACGCGGGCAATGGCGAATGAGTTAGCGCCGCGCGGCATCAACGTCAACGCCATTGCACCGGGCTATATGACCACCGATAACACCGAAGCCATCCGTGCAGACGTTGACCGTAACGCCTCCATTTTGGCAAGAATCCCCTATGGGCGTTGGGGAACCCCCGACGACTTAAAAGGGGCGGCGGTTTTCTTGGCTTCCCGCGCCAGCGATTACCTCAACGGCACGATCATCCCAGTAGATGGTGGGTGGTTAGCCCGATAGTGCCTGTGTGGATTCACCCATGACGAAGGTCGCGGGCAATAACACTTCACGGGTAGGGAATTTGTTCAACAGCAGGCGGTTTAGCAGTGTTTCTGCGCTACGGATGCCGATGGCTTCCCCGGGAAGCGCAAAGGTTGTTAAGGGAACCTCAAAATGGCTAACGGTTATCAGGTTATCTACCGAAATCAACGAAACATCTTGGGGGATTCTGCACCCGATGCTGCGCAATCCCTTGTAAACGCCCATCGCCACAATGTCGTTGAAGCAAAACGCAGCGGTGGGCTGGCTATGTTGATGGAGTCCGCCCCAAATCTGGTGCGCCACACTCTGAGCGGGTTCCGCAAGATGTTCACGCGGAACTACGCCACTAGACCGATTGAGCGCTGGTTCCGGTTCGCTCAGTTGAACAATGTACGGCGGCAGGGCGGCTTCGTCCAGCGCCCGTCGATAGCCTTCCATGCGTTCTTTGCCCGTGCTGTAGTCCATCAAGCCGATGTAGGCGATGTGACGATGCCCCAGTTCCAGCAGGTGACGGGTGGCTTGGTAACCAATCGCTTCGTTGTCAGTGGCAATGCTGTCTACATCTTGAAGCGCAACCCGCCGCCCGACAAACACCAGCGGGATGTTACGTTGCTTGAGGCGCTCTATGGTTGGGGTGATGTCTCCGTAACGCGGCGGGGTGATTGCCAGCGCACAAACCCCTTGTGCCAGCAGTTCGTTCACAATTTGATCGAGGGTGTTGGCTTGTTCATTGTGCAAGGCCATGACGACCCCATAGCCTGCTTCACGGATGCGTTCGTGAAAGGCGGCGGTGAGTTGTGGATAAAAGAAGTTGAAGTTTGGGCTAGAAGTCACCAAGCCGATCAAGTGGCGCATGGTGGGGGGATCGCGTTGTTCCAAGACGAACGTTCCTGTTCCGGCAATGCTCTGCAAAAAGCCGTCTTGGATGAGCGTGTTCACCGCTTGGCGGATTGTAGCACGGCTGATGTTCAAGATTTCTTTCAGCAGGCGTTCGCTCGGCAAAATGTCGCCGGGGGAAAGCGTGCCGTCACTAATTTGCGCTTGAATGGCGTCGCGCAACTTTTGATGCAAGGGTGCGGCAGTGGGCGATGCAAGATGCTGTTTGATGCGTTGGGTATCCATACGTTTCACTCTTTTGCATACCAGTCCGTACCAACGGTAGCGTGATTTTAATAGCCTGTCAACCTGTTTATTACAGCATAATCCCGAAGGGGGGTGGTTACTCTAAGGAATTACAGCGTTGCCGAAGATGACATACCACTATTTACGCTTGAATGGATTTTCAAAAGGAACCGAACCATGCAAAAAATGTTGCGTTTTATCGTTTTGCTCGTGTTGTTGACGGTCAGCCTTGCGCCCGTTTTTGGGCAAGATTCACCTGTCACGTTGCGCGTGATGAGCTATTCCACGGAACAACAAGCCTTTTACGATGAAGTAGAAGCCGCCTTCTTTGAAGAAACAGGCATCCAACTAGAATGGGAAACCCTTGCCCGCGACGCCTACCTAGAAACGCTCCCGCGCATGTTTGACGACGGTAGCGCGCCAGATGTGTTCTTCTGGTTGGGTGCAAACCGCGTGTTGACGGTCAACGAACTGCTGGATGTTGACTGGATTCAACCGCTAGACAGCACCGTACTGCCAGAAGATTGGATGAGCCGTTGGCCGGCAGGGTCGTTCATTGAAGGCATCAACATGATTGAGGGGGACGTGTACAGCTTCCCGTTCAACGACAATAAAATTTGGGGCGCAGGCTACATGTACATCAATAATGCGGTGTGGGCAGAAGCTGGCCTCACTGCGGAAGACATCCCAACCACTTGGGGCGAACTGCGCGAAGCCTGTGTGACCGTGCGTGCCAGTGGCCCGTACTGCCTTGCCATCCCGCTAGAAGGCACAGAGTTCCAACGCGGTTGGTATGCCTTAGCCGGAACCAACTACACCGATACGTTCTTTGACTATCAGGCCGGGCGTTATAACATTGACGACGCGCGCCACCTTGAAACCTTCAACTATATTCAAGGGCTGTACCAAGATGACCTTATCATCCCCGGTATCAATGGCCGTGATGATACCCGTGCATCGTTGGCCTTCGGTGAAGCGGCCATCTACTTTGATGGCGCATGGATGCCTAATAGTTCACCAGCAAGGTAGCGTAGGAAATAGTATACTCCCCTAAAAAACATCTTTACCCTGTCAAGAGCAATCTCCTTATCCGCAAGCAGGGAAGTTGTTCCCTAGCAATCTTCATCAGCCAATCGCTCATACTCAATGATGCTCACTTGCGGGGCGATAGGCGCTCAATCCCTCACATGCCGTTGCCCATTTGCTACCGATTAGCTTGCCCACAACAGGGACAACTTCAACATATAATCAAACGAGAAGTCACCTGCCCTGGGTCGATAATCTTACCTTAAGGAGCGAAGCCACAACACAAGGTCGGGTCTTTAAGGATTATCAGTAAGCCACAGTTCGTAATCATTGAGAAAGAGGTTGTAGATGTTGACTCGACAAGAGCAAATCGTGCGAGTAGCTACCTTAGTATTTTGTCTGATCCTTATTTGCACCACTTTGGCGGCACAGCCCAATGCGATATTTCCCGGTATCATTATCTTTGATGGTTATCTACTAGTTGATGACACCCCACAAAGCTACTATGGGCGTCTAACACAAGATGACCTCCAATTTTATATCAACAGTGAAACGGAGTGTTTTTCCTTTTCCCCCGGTGGGCTATATTTTTCTCAATACACCACTGAAGACGCGATAATGACTGTTAGACGCACTGACAGCTTAGATATCATCTTCTCTACTGGGTGGCAAAGTAACTGGGGGGAACCCTGTGGGGCGTGGTTAGTAGGGAATCCCATTATAGTTATCGAAGTGGATGGTGTTCAAATACGCTATCGTATCGTAGACGGCCAACTGCAAGATCCAGAACCGCTCTATTATCGTATAGCTCTACCTGACCGAGGACCAGAAGATGCACTCGGCATTTTTCTTCCCTCCCCTGAGCGCAGTATCTTTCTATACGAAACCTGTTCTGGGGCGGATTGTGGAGGAGACGGTGACTTTGTCATCTATGATGAACGTGTCGGACAACCGATTGCAACCATGATTGATGCAGTAATTACCGAAAATGTACCCCCTGCACAAAATCCACGAGTAAATCCCCGTGCCGCATGGTCACCTGATGGAAACTTTTTCGCGTATGCGTATGCGTCTGGTAAGCCCGATCAACGATTTGACCTCAAAATTTACAATATGAGCGAAGATACGTATCAGGAGTATCCCGATCTCAATGTTGAGATTGAT
>JBMOFU010000379.1:0-3723 GCA_049318725.1 Phototrophicaceae bacterium
GGTCACGACCCGCAGGCGGCCACGCTCGATACCCGTTGGGGCTATCATGCAGCATCACCCGAAGTGCTATCGGCGTTGTACAGCGTTTCGCTAGACACCTTCCGCAATATCCTGTCGAATATGTGTTAACGGCAGGCGTCGGGTTGTTGCGCTTCTACGGCATGGATCCGCCGATGACGCGCGGTTTACCCGTCAACGCCACGTCATATGTTGTATGGGGCTGGAATTTGCTCTTATGTGGGGCGTCTGTATTGGGATTTTGGCGCTTGTGGGCAGAATATGGCTGGAAAAGCGCGCTGTGGGTGGTGTTGATCGTCGGTTACTTCACCGTTGGAACGCTGTTGGTCAAGAATGCCGCGCTAGAAGGGCGCGAGCGGGCATCCCTCAACCCGTATTTGGCGATCTGTGCGACGGTTGCGGCCAATTGGCTGTGGCGTAGGGTAGGTGCTAAAGGTTAGCCCGCCTTGCGCGCTTGATCGGCAGGGATGGAAACGGCAACAGGGGTCATCCGTTCGGGGTGACGCCCCATCTTGCCCGCGTAAAACGCGGTGATCGGCTCCATGTCGGCTTCAATGTCGCCAGTAGGGTAAACCACACAGCCGATTTCCACCTCTTTGCGCTTATAGTCAAAGCTCAGGCAGACAATCGGCACATCAGCGCCTATGGCAATGTGATAGAAGCCGCTGCGCCATGTGTCGCGGGCGTGGCGCGTGCCTTCGGGGGCAATCCCCAAAATGTAATAGTCGTGGCGCTTAAACTCGGTGATGTAGCGCTCTACTAAGTTGGCGCTGTGACTGCGGTCTACCGGGCGCGCACCCGCAAACAGCAAGAACGCCCGCAAAAACGGATTCTTGAATAGTTTTTCAGCGGCCAGCCACATCCCCTCAAAGCGATACAGCGCTTGAATCGGCGCCAGCAGGTAGTTGTCCATATAAGAGGTGTGCGGGGCGAAGATCAAGACGAACTTCGGCAAGTGTGGCAAACTCCCCTTTGTCTTCCAGCCCATTAACCAAAAGATAAGCGTCACCACTGGATAGACAACCGCGTGAACAATGGTGGGGGGGCGTTTACGATTTGGGTTCATGTACAGGCTCGCCTCGTGATGTATCAATGATCTGCACAAATATCGCCCATACTATAACACACTTTGGGCGGGGAAGGTGCGTTTTTTGGGAGAGGCTGTAGGGGCAATCGCATTATAAATATCATGGTATTATTGAAAAATGTACGAAGTTGTAGGTGCATGAACTATCATGCCCCTACAGGCTACAACGGGTCTGTAGGGGCGCAGCGCGTTACGCCCCTACGGTGAAATCGTCTGTTTTTTTAGAGAACCCGATTCCCCAACAACGATGCCATGCTTCAGCGTAGCGTCACCCGAAAGACGCCCGTGCCGCTGGAACGGTTCCCCAACGGACTGCCCGTAGCAGGCTCTAGCGAGACGCCAAAGCGCACATATTCGCTAACGGGCTTTTGCAGCGGCACACGGATGTAATTCACAGGTTGCTCTAGGCGGTACAGGCCGCCGTTGATGCTGCCGTTGTCGTCAATCAACCACAGTTGAAACGCTTGGTCAGCGCCGATGGCAGGCAGGTTACTCACGCGGATGACGGCCTGTGTGCCGTCTGGATTGGTGATTAAATCGCCTTCGAGCGCGTCTGCCCCGGCATAGATGGCGGTCACATCCCAATGGGCAGCAGCCCGATCTTGTGCCAAGCGGGCATACAATTGCTCTGGCGGAAGCGTACGTGCGGCCAACATCCAGCTGAATAACCCCACCACCAGCACCGCCGCTGCAAACCCCGCCGCGAATAGGATCACCCGCTGCTGTTGGCGGCGTACTAGCCGCTGACGCAACTTGCCCTCTAGCGCGGCGGGGGGGGTGAGTATTGGCACACCCAACGTCAGCGCCGCCGCCACCTGTTGATACTCGCGCAGGCGGGTTTGGGCTTCGGGGTCAGTGGGGAGGAACGCTTCTAGCAGGGCGCGCTCGTCGGCGTCTAACGCGCCCAAAGCATAGGCGGGGATGAGGTCTAAGAGCGTTTGCCGTTCCATACGTCACTTCTCACTGTTAAAACTCGTGCTGCTTCCAAAGTTGGCGGAGCCGTTCCATCCCCTGCCGAATGTGTGATTTCACCGTCCCCAACGGGCGGTGGAGTGTTGCGGCAACTTCGCGCTGGCTCATCCCACGAAAGTAGGCCAGTTCAATCGCTTGACGTTGTTCAGCGGGGAGCGCTTCGACTGCCGCCGCCAACCCGCGCTGAAGGTCTAAGTCCGGTTCGTCAGCCTTGAGCGTTTCTTGTAGGTGGGCGTGTTCGTCCAAAGAGATCGGCACAGTGTTGGCGTTGCGGCGCACGCGCAAGCGGTCTATGGCGGCATTGCGCGTGAGGGCGGCAAGCCATGGGGTAAAGCTGCCGCGTGTGGCGTCAAACTGGCCGATTTTGTCCCACACCCGCAAAAACACGTCTTGCGTTAGTTCTTCGGCGTCTTGGGCATCCTCAAGGCAGCGATAGGCAATTGAATAGACCAAGCGCCCATACTCACGGTAAAGGTGAATGAGCGCGTCTGGGTTCCGTTGGCGAATTTGCTGGATGATGGGGTCGTCAGACATGCCGCGCATTTCATCGGGTGGCGATCTTAAAACAGGGGCGCAATGGCTTGCGCCCCCCGATTTTAACATAGATTCCCTACGGGGCGACGACGAACCACACTTCGCCCACGTTTTGCCCAGTGGTATCGCCGGGAACGACATCACGCACCCAGTAGTACAACGGCACGCCGTTGTAGGCCAATTGCAGCGCACCGTCTGGGCGTTCAATAGTGGTGACTTCACCCGTGACAGTGGCGGGCAGGTCTACCATCGGCTCATCGGCGGCCACGAACAGCGGCGGCCAATTGGCGGCGCAGCCGTCCACACAGTTGCTTACACCTGCGGCGTCGTTGCTGAACAGATACAGCGTCATGCCGTTAGCGCCCACCAGATGATCGCCAAGTTCGTCATTGGTGGCAACATTCAACAATGGGAGCTTGGCAACCCACCACACATCACCCACACCTTGACCCGTGGCATCACCAGCAGCCATATCATCTTTCCAGAAGTAGAGCGGCATTTCGTTGAGGGTGACTTGCATCGTGCCGTCTGCGCGTTCAATCACGCCGAACTCGCCCTGTAGGCCGGGTTGTACGGTGAGGGCTTCCATGCTTTCGACGGTCAACGGCGGCCAATTGGCGGCGCAGCCGTCCACACAGTTGCTCACGCCTGCGGCGTCGTTGGTGAAGATGTACAGCGTCAAGCCGTTATTGCTGACCAAGAATTGGCCGAGGTCTGCATTACGGCCTAGCCCGACGGTTGGCATAGACGCCACCCACCACACATCACCGACGCCTTGACCGGTTGCATCGCCTGCGGCGGCGTCATTCTTCCAAAAGTAAAGCGGCCAGCCGTTGTAGGTCACTTGGCGGGTTTCATCGGCGCGGGTGATGACGCCCAATTGGCCGGAAATCCCAAATTCGAGGGTGGGCATCACGTCTTCAGCCACCAGCAGCGGCGGCCAATTGGTGGCGCAACCATCTACGCAGTTGCTCATGCCGGGCATGTCATTGTTGAAGGTGTAAAGCGTCATGCCGTTGGCGTCCACAAGGAACGCGCCAAGCTCGTCATTGCCGCCCAACTGGACGGTCGCGGCGGCATCTTGGGCAGCGGCCAAACTTGCCGCAAACAGG
>JBMOFU010000380.1:0-3711 GCA_049318725.1 Phototrophicaceae bacterium
CTCTTACAGTGGTGCGCTATCCTATAGTCAACTCGAACGCCCAAACACGGGCAATTGAAAAAGGAGATAGACACCATGATTATTCGTCGGAACCCTTGGCGTGAAATGGAAGATGTTCGTCAAACGATGGATCGGCTTTTTGATGAGGCTTGGCGTCCCTTCTTGGATCAACCGAGCTTGAGCCGCCTTGAACTAGACATCACCGAGACCGCCGACGCCTATACCGTCAAGGCCGCGCTGCCGGGCCTGACCGCTGAGGACATCAGCATCAACCTGCACGATAATGTGCTGACGATTGAGGGCGAAAGCCGTAGCGAAACCGAACAGAAGGCCACCGAAGGCCAGCGCGTACTGTTACAGGAACTGCGTTATGGCAAGGTTAGCCGCAGCCTGCGTCTACCGCACCTCATCAACAGTGAGGCGGTTGAGGCCAACTATGAAAACGGGATTTTGCACCTCACCCTGCCCAAGAACGACGACCAAAAGCCGCGCCGCATCTTAGTTGGCAACCGCCCAACGATTGCGGACAGCAGCAAGAATTAAAAAATAAGAGCGTCATAACCCTCTCTTGGGCGGCGGGTTGGGGCGGACTACCCCAACCCGTTTTGTGTCAGGTACGGCTTGAGGAACTGCCCGGTATAGCTGTGGGGCATTTCCGCAATTTCTTCGGGCGTACCAATGCCGATAATCTCGCCGCCGCCGTTGCCGCCCTCTGGCCCCACGTCAATGATGTAGTCTGCTACCTTGATGATGTCAAGGTTATGCTCAATCACGACCACACTGTTGCCCGCATTGACCAACTGCTGCAACACATCAATCAACTTGGCTACGTCTACGGCGTGTAACCCGGTAGACGGCTCATCAAGGATGTAAAACGTTTGTCCAGTGGCGCGCTTAGAAAGCTCACGGCTCAGTTTGATCCGTTGCGCCTCGCCGCCGCTGAGGGTTGTAGCGGGTTGCCCAATGCTAATGTAGCCTAGCCCAACCGACTGTAAGGTTTCGAGCTTGCTAGAAATGGCCGGGAAGTTCTCGAAGAACGTCACACCTTCATCTACGGTCATCTCTAATACATCGGCGATGCTCTTGCCACGATATTTGACCTGTAGCGTTTCGCGGTTGTAGCGGTGGCCGTGACACACATCACAGGTGACGTAAATGTCGGGCAAGAACTGCATTTCGATCTTGAGTTGCCCTTGCCCTTCGCAATTTTCACAGCGCCCGCCTTTGACGTTGAAGCTAAAGCGCCCGGCGGTATAGCCGCGCATTTTGCTGTCTGGCAGTTCAGTGAACAAGGTACGCATTTGGTCGAACATTTTGGTATACGTGCCGGGGTTGCTGCGCGGCGTGCGCCCGATGGGGCTTTGGTCAATGTTGATGATCTTGTCTATCTTTTCGACGCCTTCCAGCGCGTCGTGGTCGCCGGGCTTTTCACGGCTGCCGTTGAGCATCTGCGCCAACCGCTTATAGACAATATCCACCAGCAAGCTGCTTTTGCCGCTACCGCTCACGCCGGTGATGCACACGAACTGCCCCAACGGGATTTCAACATCCACGTTTTTGAGGTTGTTCTCGCGTGCGCCGCGCACCATCAAGGCGTGGCCGGTTCGTGGCCGCCGTTTTTCGGGAACAGCGATTTTGAAGCGTCCAGACAGGTAATCCCCCGTCGGGCTACCGACCACTTCCATGACTTCGGCGGGCGTCCCTTGTGCGACAATCTGGCCGCCTTTTTCACCTGCGCCCGGCCCCATGTCAATGAGGTAATCTGCCGAGCGCATGGTGTCTTCGTCGTGTTCGACCACCAGCACGGTATTACCTAAGTCGCGCAAGTCCTCTAGCGTGCGGATCAAACGGGCGTTGTCCCGTTGATGTAAGCCGATGCTCGGCTCGTCCAACACGTATAGCACGCCCGTTAAGCGGCTGCCGATCTGCGTCGCTAGGCGGATGCGTTGCGCTTCCCCGCCGCTGAGGGTGCCAGCCGTGCGCGCCAGCGTGAGGTAGCCTAAGCCGACATCGTTTAAGAAGCGCAAGCGTTCTTCAATCTCTTTCAGCACTTGCGCGCTGATCTGCTTGTCGCGGTCATTCAAGCCGCCATCAGTGCGGTGGAGTTGTTGCGACCACGCCAACAACGTATTGACCGGACGGTCGGTGAGGGTGGCAATGTCTATCGCATCTACGGTGACGGCTAAGGCTTCTGGACGCAAGCGCTTGCCGTGACAGGTGTTGCACGGCACTTGAGACATATACGCTTCGATCTTTTCGCGCATGAAGTCAGAGGTGGTTTCACGGTAGCGCCGCATGAGGTTGTTCAAAATCCCCTCATAGGTCGTTTCATATTGGCGGCGGTTGCCGTAGCGGTTCTCGTAGCGGATTTCGATTTTATCTTCACCCGTGCCGTACAAGATCACGTTGCGTTGCTCTTGCGTTAGCTCGCGCCACGGCTTATCTAGCGGGACGCTGTAGTGTGCGCTGATCGTGTCCAGAATCGAACGGTTCCAACTGCCTTCTTCCAGCGTCCAGCCGTTGGCCTCTAGCGCGCCGTCAGCGATGCTCAAATCACCGTTGGGGATGAGCAAGTCTGCGTCTAGCTCTAGGCGGAAGCCCAACCCCTGACAATCTGGACAAGCGCCCTTTGGCGTATTGAAGCTGAACAGGCGCGGCTCTAGTTCTGGCAGGCTGCCGTGACCGTTGGGGCAGGCAAAGTGTTCACTGTAGAGCAAATCCGCAGGCGAATTTTCGCTCAAGGTGTTGATGATAATCATGCCTGCGCCATGTTCGAGCGCCGTTTCTACTGCATCGGTGAGGCGCGTTTCGGCGCTTTGGGCGTCTTCGCTGTTGGGGTCATCGTACTGGCGGACGACTAGACGATCTACCACAATTTCGATGTTGTGCATCGAATAGCGGCTAAGGCTGATCTCGCCGTCGAGTTCTAGCACTTCACCGTCGGCGCGTACCCGTGCAAAGCCGGCCTTACGCACGTCCTCTAAGACTTTGACGTGGTTGCCCTTCTTATTCTTAATCACGGGCGCCAGTACCTGAATCCGCGTGCCGTTGGGCAAGTGCTTGACTTCATCTACAATCTGTTGGGCGCTTTGAGCGGCGACTTCCGCGCCGCACACCGGGCAATGCGGCACGCCCACCCGTGCGTAGAGTAGGCGCAAATAATCGTAAATTTCAGTCACCGTCCCCACCGTAGAGCGCGGGTTTTGGCTGACGCCCTTTTGGTCAATCGAAACCGCCGGACTCAAGCCCTCGATTTGGTCAACGTCCGGCTTTTCCATCTGCCCCAAAAATTGACGGGCATAGGCGCTTAGGCTCTCTACATAGCGGCGCTGACCTTCCGCGAAGATCGTATCAAACGCCAACGAAGACTTGCCAGAGCCAGACAGCCCCGTCAACACGACCAACTGATTACGCGGAATTTCAACGTTGACGTTCTTGAGGTTATGTTCGCGTGCGCCACGAACGACAATTTTATCTTGCGGCATGGGGGCTAGTTCATCCCTACGGCTTGCTGACCAGAAATAGAACGACTGTTCATTTTAATCTGCTTTGGGGTGCAATGCAACCGCGTGACCTAAAGAGATTGTGAAAGCACGATAAGCCCCCTACAATACAGTCGGTTAGCTGGTTGAATGAAGGCATTCCCCCTATGATCCAACGCACCCCAGAACAACGGCGGCAGCAAATTTTAGAGTGGCTACAAACCGACGC
>JBMOFU010000381.1:0-3705 GCA_049318725.1 Phototrophicaceae bacterium
AATTAATTCGGAATGTGTAATTGGGCAACGCCATAGCGCCCGTTGATACGCCATTCGCTATCGCTGTCGTGAAGGATTTCTGCACGGCCATAGGGCAACCCGATGATCGGGTCGCTCTTGAGGGTGCGGAGCGCCAACAACGGCACGGGGAAGTAACCCACGACTTTGCTAAACACAGCCGTCGGCTCCCAAACCGCATCGCCAATGGCGCGCCGATAGTTCATATCCCCTTTGAGGATGACCAGTTGCGCGCCCTCAAACACATGGCTGAGTGTGCGCGGTAGCTCCCACAAAAAGCGGCTGCTGTTCCAAAATAGGTTGGGGGCTAACCGTAAACGCCCATCGCGCAGGGCAATTTGCATCCGTTCGCCAAAGTCGCGCACCGCAGGCAAGGCCGCCCCGCCGTGTTCGCCTGCGGCACAGCGCCGCAAAAACTCGCGGACATCGGCAGGGGTGGCATCGCTAACATAGGTGGGGAAGTATTTCACATGCAAGACCACCACATCCGAATAGCTGGTGATGAGCGCGTCGGCCAGCGCTAAATCGTGGGCAAGCTCTGCCCCGACGTTATCGGTGATGATGTGCGTTAAGCCTTGATCTGGGTCTGGGAAAAAAGCCAGTTGTGCGCGCAGCAGGTGTTCTGCCGCACGGTCAATGTCGTCCGAGATTAAGTCTTCGTGGCGTATTTCGCTGTGGGCGGCGGCGGCAGTGTAGCTTAAATCGCTGCGGTTGCCCCACAATGAGCGCCGCAATAGCTCTGGCAGGCGCGCTGCACAGCCGCCGGGCAACAGCAGCGTGTCTTCCAAAGATTCCCACAAGCTGCGCTTTGCCAGCGCGTCATTTTTCATCGGCGCGTAGGGGTCTTGGTTGAACTCCCACCAGCGCACGGTTTCTACCACCAAGCGGAACAAGAGCGTTTCTGCAAAGAACCAATCTACCTCCAGCCATGTCGGTTCGGCCTGTGGGTTGCGCGGGTTGCGGCGGCTGATGTAGGCGTTTGCCCAGTCGTTATAGTCCGGCGCGGCGGTGGGGAACAGGTTTAGCATCATGATCGGGGCGTTTTGGGCAAGGTCTTGAGCTAACAACTCTAGCCCACGCTGGACCGAGCGCGAAAATTGCGGGTTACGCTCTATGACCTGCGCTAAGGTGATCGGATGGCGCACGCTCATGGTGTGAAACGCAAACGGATTGCTGGAATCCGTTTGAATCATCGGCGGGAGGTTAAGCGGCGCATAGTTCACCATAGGGGTTCCTTAAAGGGTCGCTTCACGCGGGAAGGTGGTCAAAGATTCACTCCCAGTTTCGGTGACAACCATGTTGTCTTCAATCCGCACGCCGCCGAGCGCTGGCAGGTAAACCCCCGGCTCAATGGTGAAGACCATCCCCGCCTGCAAGATCATGCTGTCGTTGGGGGCGATGTTGGGCAACTCGTGAACCTCTAGCCCAAGCCCGTGACCCGTGCGGTGGGTGAAGTATTCGCCAAAGCCGGCCTCCACGATCACCTGCCGCGTGATGGCGTCTACTTCGCCAGCACTGATCCCCGGACGGATGGCGGCACGCCCGGCGGCATTGGCGCGCAAGACGGCATCGTGCATGGCGGCTTGTTGGGCGTTGCCCGTGCCGTAGATGAAGGTGCGGGTGATGTCTGCGGGGTAGCCGTTGAGCGTGCCGCCAAAGTCGAACAGCAAAAAGTCGCCGTCTTGTAGGGTATGCTCGCCCGTTGTGCCGTGCGGTAGCGCGCTGTTGGCGCCGATCAACACGGTGGGGTCAAAGGCGTGGCCGTGTGAGCCGAACTTGGCAAGCTGTTGGCTCAACACATCGGCAATTTGGCGCTCGGTCATCCCCACCGTAATCGTTTCGAGGGTGGCGCTAAGGGCGCGCTCACTCAAGACGACCGCTTGACGCATGAGCGCGATTTCGTCTTGCGTCTTGATCGCCCGCAAGGTGAGCAGGTCACGCCCCATCCCGGCCACATGGACGGCTGGCGCGGCTTGGCTCAAGGCCAACCACTCGAACACGCGCATGGTCATATCGTCTACGCCAAGCGCCGCACCGCGCAAACCGAGGATGTGGGCGGCCTGCTCAAACGCCCCGATGTAGCCGTCTGCATCGCTCCAGATGAAGGTGTGGCGCACATCTAGCGCAGCCTCTTTGCCGTGTAGCTTGCTCGCCTCCAGTTGTGGCAAAATCCATGCCGTGCCGCCGCCGCTTAGGATGAAGGCAATCGTCGGGCGCTCGTTGAGGTGGAACTGCAACCCAGTGAAGTAGCGCATGTTCGCGCCGGGGACGATGGCTACGCCGTGCAGGTCGCGGCTAAGAGCAATGGCTTGCAGGCGTGCTTGACGCTCTAGGTAGTTAATGGCAGTCGTCATCGGTTAGTCCTCATCTTCAGTGCCAACGGCAGAGAGCCGATCGGCTTCTTCGCGGGTGGCAAGCTCGTTGATAAAGTCGTCAATTGCCCCTTCCATCACGCCCGTGAGGTTATAACTGCTGTAGTTGATGCGGTGGTCAGTCACACGGTTTTGCGGATAGTTGTAGGTGCGTATCTTCTCGGAGCGATCCCCCGTGCCAACTTGACTGCGGCGTTCGGCGTCTTGCTCGCTGCGTTGGCGCTCCACTTCAATTTCGTACAGGCGGTTGCGTAAAATTTGCCATGCGCGCTCACGGTTTTGCAGTTGGCTGCGCTCGTCTTGCATTTCGACCACAATCCCGCTAGGGATGTGCGTCAGCCGTACCGCCGAGTCTGTGGTGTTGACGCTTTGGCCGCCTGCCCCGCCGCTACGGAATACGTCTAGCCGCACGTCGTTGGGGTTCACGTCTACGTCTACGTCTTCCAGTTCGGCTAACACTGCTACGGTGACGGTGCTGGTGTGAATCCGCCCTTGCGATTCTGTCGCCGGGACGCGCTGCACGCGATGCACACCGCTTTCATACTTGTAGCGGCTGTACGCGCCCTTGCCCGTGATTTTGAGTTGCACTTGGCTAAAGCCGCCGATGCCGCTTTCGTTCTGGCTGAGGATTTCAAACTTAAAGCGGTTGGCTTCGGCGTAGCGCGTATACATGCGGTACAAGTCAGCGGCGAACAAGCCAGCTTCATCACCGCCTGCCCCACCGCGAATTTCCATAATCACGTTTTTGTCGTCGCGGGCGTCTTTGGGGAGCAGCATCACGCGCAGTTCGTCTTCTAGCGTGGGGAGTTCGGTTTCTAGCTCGCTCACTTCTAGTTCGGCCATCTCGCGCAGGTCTTTATCCTTTTCGTTGTAAAGGATGTCTTTGGCCTGTTCTAGCGCGTCAAGTTTGCTGCGGTAAACCCGAAAGGCCGCGACCATTTCTTCAAGGTTGGCCTGTTCCTTCTTGTACTTGGTCAGCAAGTCACTGTCAGACCAGACGGCAGGGTCAGACAGCAGGCGGTCAAGTTCGTTGTAGCGGGATTCAATCCCAGCGAGTTTGTCTATCATAAGGTTTTGGTCTTGGTGCTTTGCAGATAATGAACGGTGAACAAACGCCTATTATAGTGTTAGGCCGCACGGAAGTCCAACCCGATCAAATGATGCCCTGCGGCGATTGGCGTTGACGATGCCATTGTAGGGGCGCAATAGTTTGCGCCCCATCGCTGTCAAAAGTAAATTCTCAGTGTTGCATACCCCCTCCCTAAATCCCTCCCCCCAAAAAGGGAGAGGGACTTTTCACCGTCGTGAACTGCCC
>JBMOFU010000382.1:0-3696 GCA_049318725.1 Phototrophicaceae bacterium
GATGTCCGTGAACAAAACCGCAGTTACGGCTTGTATCGTGTGCCTGCGTTAGGGCAAGATGGTTTTCTGCTATTTGCCTTAGAATATGCCGAAGTCCAGACCGGTGAGTAAGGATTTTGCCCCAAACTGGTGTACCTTGTGCGTCACAACCTTACCTTTATAGGAATCCTCCATGCCCAAAGCGCGTGTGATCCAGTCTAATGTGCTGGTAGCGGTTTTACTGTCGGTTATTTTGCTCATCGGTGGGGCGTTCCGCTTTGTTGGCCTCAACTGGGACGACTTCACCCATCTGCACCCTGACGAACGCTTTTTGACACAGGTCTTGTCGTCGTTGGGCGGTGACATCAACCTAACCGAACATCCAGACGCCGCCGAGCGTTATGCCATCTGCCAAAGCCGCTATCCCGATGATAACGGGCGCGGCACCTACCTCAACGGCGGCTACTTTGATGCCAATTGTTCGTCGCTGAACCCCAACAACTTAGGCTATGGCCTCTATGTGTATGGGACGTTGCCGCTGTTCATTGCAGACATCGCCAGTGACCGCTTTGTTGACCTCAGTTATATCTGGGCGAACTGGCAAGCCGAACGCAACGGAACCCCGCCCCCCAATACATGGGACTTTGATTATTGGTCAGGGTACAGCGGCGCACATTTGATCTGGCGCGGGTTAAATGGCTTTAGTGACCTCATCACGGTGTTCTTGGTCTTTTTGATTGCGCGGCGCTTGCACGGCAATTGGGCAGGGCTGATTGCAGCGGCGCTCTATGCGGCTGCGCCATTAGCCATTCAAAAGTCACACTTTGCCACCGTCAACGCAATGGCAACGACCTTCGCTACACTCACACTGTACTTTGCCGTGCGGATTTACGACACCGGCAAATGGTCAGATTACGCGCTGTTCGGCTTGGCGTTTGGGGCGGCGCTTGCCAGCCGCATCAACCTTGTGCCGTTGGTGATCTTGGCGATTTTAGCCACCGCCGTCCGTATGTGGCCTGCGATCAATGGGCAAATCATCGGAACCGGGGCGCGCCAACGTGCCATGCGTGAGTTTGGCGGGTTGGTGTTGGCCGGGGTCATCACCGTGATTGCCTTTCGGATGTTCCAGCCTTACTCGTTTGAGGGGCCGGGTATCCTGAGCATTCACCTGAACAAGCTCAACACCCATAGCTTTGGGCTGTTTAACGAGGGCTGGCTAGATGACATGGGGCAGGCGCAATTCTTGGTCAGCGGCGAAGCGGAATCTCCCCCCAATTGGCAGTGGGTCAACCGCACCGGCTACGTGTTCCCGCTCAGCAACATGATTTTGTGGGGGATGGGGGTCGGGTTTGGCCTCACTGCATGGCTTGGCCTACTCTGGGCAACAATCCAGCTTGTACGGGCGCGTGAGCGCAGTGGCCGTAACCTGTTGTTGATCGCGTGGTTGTGGGTCTACTTCGCGTGGATTGGCAACCTGTGGGTGATGTCCATGCGCTATTACCTTCCCTTGTATCCCGCGTTGGCGGTGATTGCGGCGTGGACGTTGCTTGAAGTGGTGAACCGTAGCCGGGGAACCGAAACAGGCATGATAGATCATGTCCCTACACGCCGATGGTTACGTGTGGGCGCGTGGGCGCTGTTGATCGGTGTGGTGGGTTTTACGGGTGTGTGGGGTTATATGTTCACCAACATCTACCGCCACCAGTTAACCCGCGTACAAGCCAGCCATTGGGTATGGGAAAACATCCCCGGCGACTTTGCCATGCGCGTAGAGGGCGCGCCTGACGGTACACCGATCATCAGTGTGCCGATTTACAACAGCCCGGCCACCGTTGAGGGCGATATTGCCAGCGGCGCGTCTACGTTGAATGCAGGCAATGTGTTTGAAAACGTCTTTGTTGCTCCAGCGGATGGCTTGATCCGTAGCGTAGAAATTCCGCATCTTGGCGCAACCGACAGCGACAGCGCGCCAGAGTCTTTGTTGGTGCAAATACTCCCCGCCAGCGGGATTGGGTTGCTGTCTCAGGGGACGTTAAGCGCTAACATGACCCGTGATAACCATCCCATTGGCGATGGCTATACTCTTGTGCTTGATGTGCCTGTCGAAGTCCTTGAAGGCGCGACCTATACGTTTACGGCGGAAGTCACCACCGAGGACACGTTACGCATTGCTGGGGCGATTGTGTCCAATGAGGGCGCATGGGACGACCCGTTACCTTATGTGGTGTGTACCTTGCCCAATGGAATTACGGTGGCAGATGATCCGCCGCCGGGCTTGAATACCGCACGCGATTGCAACGGACGCAACGCCTATACCAACCTCATCAACGGCTATGAGATGGCAATGTCGTTAGACGACATCGAGATCAAGCGCGAACGGATGCGGCTCACGCTGGACAACAGCGACTATATCATCATCAGCAGTAACCGCTTTTACGATACCATCAGCCGCAATCAAGGGCGCTGGCCGATGACGTTGGCCTACTATCAAGCGTTGTTTGGCGGCGAACTGGGGTATGACCTTGTAGAAACCTTCCAAGAAACGTTTGAAATTGGCGGGATTGTGATTTCCGATCAACACCTGCCGACCCACACCGCTCCAGCATGGCTCAACGAATTTGAGGCCGAAGAAGCCTTCCACGTCTATGACCATCCTGTCGTGTTTGTCTTCAAGAAGCGCGCAGATTACACCCCAGACCTTGCTGCACTCGTCCTCGATAGTGTGTCTTTGTTGCGCGCCGATGATGTCATGGTGGGGGCATACACCGACCCGACGCTGATTGGTGTTAACCCCATCTATTCCTTGCCCGCTGATGAAATTCCGACGCAGTTGGCGCTTAAGCCTGATCTGCGTGACCTGCAATATCAGGGCGGCACATGGTCAGAGCGTTTCTTCCGTACTAGCGTCATCAATACCCAACCTGTGTTGGCGGTTGGGGCGTGGTGGCTGTTGATTGTCGGCTTTGGGATCATCACCTTCCCGCTGTGTTTTGCTATGTTCCCGGCTTTAGCAGATCGTGGGTATGGGGTGTCTAAGTTAGTCGGCCTGTTGATTGTGGGCTGGGTAACATGGTTGCTCACCTACTTGCACCTGTACATCTGGAATATCGCTGGGCTGTGGGCGGTGTTTGGGGGTTTGGCGGCCTTCAGTGGGTGGGTGGGTTGGCGGCGGCGTGCTGAACTGCTGCCGTATGTGCGTGAACACTGGCGGCGGCTGTTGGCAATTGAACTGGTGACGTTGTTGGCGTTCTTGTTCTTCTTGGGTGTGCGCTTGACCAACCCCGACCTATGGCATCAGTCGTTTGGTGGCGAAAAGCCGATGGACTTTGCCTACTTTAACGCCGTCCTCCGTAGTACAGCGTTCCCGCCCTATGATCCGTGGAACGCAGGCGGGTATATCAACTACTACTACTTTGGCTTTGTCTTGATCGGCTCGCCTGTGCTGATGCTTGGCATGATCCCCTCCATTGCCTATAACCTTGCGCTGCCAATGCTGTTTGCCCTGACGGGGATTGGGGCGTTTTCGGTGGCGTTTAACCTTGTGGCGTGTGCCAACGATGCCGCGCTGAATCAAGGCCGCACGCTATTGCGTCAACTGGGTAGCCCGTGGATTGCCGGAATCATGGCGCTGTTGCTGGCGGTGATGCTTGGCAACCTGAATACGCCGCGCGTCTTTTTCGATGGGGTGGCGCGTTTGGGGGGCTATACCGCCTCCAG
>JBMOFU010000383.1:0-3693 GCA_049318725.1 Phototrophicaceae bacterium
TCGCCCATGCGCGACCATTCCGCCACTGCGGGATATAAGCCCCACAGCGCCGCCAGCATAATTCCGGTGCGGCGGTTAAACAGCACTGCGCCTAAGTTATAGGCGGCCAAAATACTGGCGGTATGGGTGAAGAACAACAGCGTGCGCGCAGCGGAATCATCCACTGCGCCAAATATCAGTTGGCCGAAGGTGTATTGCAGCGGCATAAACTGCGGATAGTAGCCAATCTGCGCGGGGATCATCCCCGTAAGGAAGTACAGCCGCCCTTCATAGCCGTAGACCCATAGCGCGTCATAGGCGGTAAACGGCCAATAGGCAATGCCCGTGTAGCGCACGATCAACGCCAAGCCCAATAACGTCAACAGCAACACTTCAATGCCTTCTAGCGGTAGACTCCGTAGGGGCGTTTCATCGTTCGCCCCTACCGTGCGCCGCGATTTGATCCATGCCCCACCCCACGCCAAGCCCAACATCACCGCCAAGCCGTAAAGCACATTCGCCCGCGTGAGCAACGGCAGGCCAAAGCTACCCAACGCGAACATATAGGCCGTCAGCAACGCCGGGGCCAGCGCCGCACCAGTCATCACGACCAACGGCCAGCGCCGCCAATCCGCACGCGGCAACGCAACTAGAGCTAACGGAACGCCCAACCCTAGATAGAGCGCAGCAAAGGCCGGTAGCGTGCTGAACGTGTTTATAACCCAATAGGGCATCGTGGCTACTCCCGATTGACCTTAACGCTACCACGCCGATACAGCGGCGAATGTGCGGCAGCATCCGACGCATACAGGCGGTACAGCCACACCAATCCCAACGGCGCAAGCAACGCCACGACTGGGAAGACCAGCAGGTAGTAACGTTGCCACTCTATGGGCGTGGCAAGCCATGTAAATACAACGGTGATGAGCGCCCAAGCGATCACCACAATGCGTGCGTCGGGCTGGATGTCTGGCAACTTGAGCAGATTCACCGATGCCAAGATACCGATGATAAACAGCGCAAATAACGCCACCGACACCCCCGGCGGATTCACGCCCGCAAAGACAGTGCGTTGATAGCTGGCGATAGATTCCGCCAACGGTTCGCGCCAGTTGTCGGCCTCAAAGAACATCGGCGCGCCGACGAACACCTGCCGATACAGCCCGACGAATTGCCCTAACGGGGTGGCGTAATCCCCCCAGATGGCGCGCTGGCCGTTGAGGATGCCTACACGCAGGTCTAATACATCGCGCGCACGGCTAACGGGGTCGCCCCACCATGCTGGATTCAGCGCCAAGAACAGGCCAAGCGCCAACAGGCCAGCCATCAGCAGGCGCGCGCTCTGTAACACAAGCCCGCGCACGCCGATTTGCCGCCAACGGATCACGGCATGGAGCGCCACCCCCACAAAGACCGCCGCGACTGAAATCGTGTTGGTGTGTTTGGCCGCCACTGCAAACCCCGCCGCCAGCGCCAAGAGCAGCGCCGCCGCCCATGCCCGCCACCCCCTCGATTGCACCAGCCAGATGCCCGCCAACAGGCACAGTAACGCGCCAAACAACAGGCTGCCTTCCATCATCGCCCGCCGCCCGTTGAGCAGCACCGCCGGATTCAAGGCGTAGTACAATGTCGCCATATACGCCACTGGGCGCCCCCCAAACGATTTTGCCGCGAAGAACAGCACGATCACACTAGCGATTAAAAACAGCGTAGACGGCACCCGCGCCGCCGCCAAAACCGCCTCACGGGGATAGAAGTTATTTTCCACGTTGTAGGTATAGGGTTGATCCCACAGCCACGGCGGATTCAAGTCATCTATGGTCAAGCCGGCAAGTTCCCACGCAAGGCCAATGCTGTATTTGTTGACGGTGCCGTTCATCAAGCGCAACCCCTGCTCGGGATGAAAGCGGTCTAGCGTAGGATCAAAGCGAACTTTGCTCCAGTCGTTTTGGATGAACTGATACGCATAATCGCGGCTCATGAAAATCTGCATGGATTCATCACCGTGAAACGGCACCGCCTGCGCGCCGCTGAAGGCATAGAGCGTCAACAGCCCCACCCACAGTATATCCCACGCAAAACGGCCATCAGGGGGCTTAGGCATGGGTTGCACTCCGAATCCACTGCACGACCTGATTCACGCCTTGCCCCCACAATACACACCACACCACCAGCACAGGCAAGTAGTAGCGTTGCCACTCAATCGGTGTGAGCAAGAGCGTTAGCCCCACCGTCACCAGCGCCCAAATCAGGGTGATGGTTGTAGGGGCATGATGCATCATGCCCCTACGGGACGTATCCCACAGCGCATAAACACCAGTCAGCGCTAACGGTAGCCCAAGCCATGCGGGTAGGCGCACCCCTGCCTGCCATGACGCCTGATAGCGGGCAATTTCTTCACCGATGTAGCCCTCCCACCCCGCAACTTCATAGTACATCGGCTTGGCAACGAGGGTTTGCTGCCAAAACCCAGTCAGGCGCGCGCCCCAATGAGGATAGTCCCCAAAGACTGACGATTGTATCTCGATCAGTTCGGTACGGAGCCGCGCCGCCTCTGTCGCTGCGCCGAGTGGGTCAAGCCACCACGCCGGATTCAGGGCGTAAAACGTCAAGATTGAAATCACTCCCGCCACAATAATGGTAGGGGCATGATATATCATGCTCTTACGAATAGGCGGAATGAATGCCACGACGCCCACCCCCGCGAATATCCCCAACACAGGGATCACATTGCTATGCTTGGCCGCCACCGCCGCCCCTGCTGCAATCCCCAACCAGAGTGCGTCCCGCCAACGGAAGCCATGCTTGACCAGCCATAATCCAGCCAAGAGCGCCAACAGCCCGAACAGCATCACGCTCCCCTCAAGCATCGCCCGCCGCCCGTTGAGCAATAATGCCGGACTCAAGGCATAGAACAGCGTCGCAGGGTAAACCGTCCAGCGCCCGCCGAGCAACAACCCGCAGGCGAACAGCGCCAACAGCCCGCCCACCATCATCAACGCAGAAACCCAACGCCCATAAAACAATAATGTTTCACTAGGGCGATGCCCCACGCTGACGTTATAGGCGTACTCTGCGCCCCAATCCCACTGTTCATTGACATCTGTTGCCGTCAAGCCGCCGATATACCACGCCAAGCCCGCCCCATAGCGGTAAATAGACCCGTTGAGCAGGCGCAAATTCTGTTCTTGTGGGCTGTGGGGAACTGGACTATAGGCGATTTTAGCGAAATCGCGCTCTAAGAACAGATACGCAAAGTCGCGGCTGGTATACAGATGGGTGGATTCATCAGCGTGATAGGGGACGACAACTACCCCCACAAGAATGTAGAGCGCAAGTAAAATGAGCCAGTATATATCGAGGTTCTGCGACAAATGTTGCGTATTAAACATGAGGGAATGTTAAAGGCGTTACGGGCAAATTCAGCAAGGGAATCGCTGATCTTCACCCGTGTAACGCCTAAAGTCTACCATCCTATCGTCCTGAACAACAACGCCCGCACATCATACACCCACTAGGGCGATTATGTGAGGGTTATCAGGATTTTGTTCTGCTCAACTGTTTCACCCGCCTTGACGCTAATGCGTTGTACTACGCCGTCGCGCGGGGATTTGAGTTCGTTCTGCATCTTCATGGATTCAAGAATCACAACCGTTTGGCCGCGTGTGACCTCATGGCCTTCTTCCACCGTGACGGCCACAATCAGGCCGGGCA
>JBMOFU010000384.1:0-3684 GCA_049318725.1 Phototrophicaceae bacterium
AGTAGGGCGCCATATATTGCGCCCTACTATTGGGTTTTAATGCTATTGCCTGAATGCCCCATCCCGTGTTGATGGGGGCATGACTTTACGGGTAAGGGCTAATATTGTTCAGTAAAATAAGCCCGCACCATTCCTTTAGCTCGTGGATGGCGTTCTCGGTCATAATTTTCCTCTTTTAGCGCTTGCCTTATATATTGCTATTATAATGCGCAATGCCCAAGCAAAGGTCATCTTAAGGGGTAAGGTCTATCACTCGCTGTCGGGTAGCCAGTCAGCGGGGGTTCCCCACGCCTGTAAGACCATCTCGCGCAGCGGTTGGCGGGTGCGTGGCCGCAACTCTTTGGCTTGAATCGCCTCTGGCATTACCTCTAGCGGGGCTTCATAGCCCAGCGCAATGAGCGTGATCGGGTCAAACTCTGCGGGGATGTTGTACAGGGCGCGAACTTTTTCGGCATAGAAGCCAGCCATCTGGCGCAGGCGCAAGCCCAACGCTTCCGCTTGTACGGTCATGTGGCCGACGGCGTTGCCCAAGTCATAGCGGGTATGGTCGTGGGTGGCAAGGCTTTTGGTCAGCGCACAGATCAGCACTGGCGCGTTTTGTACCCAGCGTTGATTCCCTTCGGTAAGGGTGGCGAGCAAAGCGGCAAATGCAGCGGGGTCGGTTTGGGTGGCAACGATAAAGCGCCACGGCTGGCCGTTGTCTCTGGAGGGCGACCAGCGTGCGGCCTCAAAGATGCTCCATAGCGTTTCAGCTTCCACTGGACGGCGGTCATAGGCACGCACGCTGACCCGTTGCTGTAATAGCGGATGAATAGGATGGTCATTGAGGGTTGGGCGTTGATTCATGGCTGGATTTTCTCGCTTGGGCGGGTACGGGCAATCTGGTTTGGGGATGATAGTGCATTGCTAGGGCGGGTGGCAAGGCTGTGCGCTTCATCCAACTCATGGGGGGAAGCCCCAACGGGTCAAGGTTTCGGGGTCGGTCAAGAGCCGTTGCTTGGTTTGCGACCAAATCAAGCGCGTGATGCCTTCATTGCAAGCGACGAACAGCGCAAAGGTCAACAGCAGCGTGCAAAGCTGTTGGAGTGCCATTGACGGAATCCAACTGAGGGCAAAGGGAATGACGCCGAAGCCGATCCCCAACGGAATAAGCAAGGTCATCATCCGCACGAGCAGATAAACCGCTACTGCGCCCACTTGAGCGCTGGCACGGTCAGGGGTTACGGTGGGCGCGAGCATCCCGACCAGCAACCCCAACGTGAGCGCCTGCACATGGTCAATGGTAAACCCCACCAAAAAGAGCGCAAAGGCCAGCCCCAACAGCAGATGATCCCAAACCGAGAAGTTGCCAGCGGCAATGAGGGTGATGTCTAACAGGCCAAAAACCGCCGTGATAAAGCCAATCCGTAGCGCCCAAGACCCCCACAATTGCAGGCGTGCGACGATCTGGCGGCGGTGCATCGCGCCCATGCCAAGCATCCATGTGGCGCCAAACGTCCCTTCAGAAGTCACCGCCAAGAGGTCGAAGGCGTCGCTGTTGTGTTCGCGGCTGATGGCGAAGGCACTGGCGGCGGCGGTAATCGCACCCGCAACCGTGCTGAACAGGATCAAGACTGGCACGATCAAGAAGAATGTCCCTAGAATCAGGATGCAGCCAAACGCTTGGTTGATCTGAAAACCGGTTTGTGCGCCGCGCAAGGCCAATGGATTGCGCTCATCAAGCGGGTATTGGATCACTTGCCAAAGTTGCCATAAGGTGGAGTTACGCAAAATCATAGGGGCTTCCGCATATATCCTGTGTTTGGAGTGCGACTGTCTACTGTAAGGATAACGGATATTTGCCAGATGTAGTGTGTGGAATTGACCTGAAAAATGGTCTGCCAAAGGATTTGCCCAAACCGCCCCCTAACCGCTAAAATACAGTTTCGTTTTTCGTTGTAGATAGCCCTCAAGAGGTAGGTACATTGGTATGAGCAATCAAATCCGGGTTGACGAAATTTTCATCTTGAACTCGCGTAACCGCGACTACATCACCGGCCAAAGTATTCACTACCATAAGCTAGAGTCGGTCAGTGGCATTGATTTTGCCATACGTGCGCTTTGGTTTAGCACCGTTATCTTCATGTTGTTTATCAGCATCAATGCCTTTTGGTATCTTGCCGATTACTTAGGGGTTTTGCGGAACGATGGCCGTGCGCTGATTGCGACCGTGACCCAAAAAGGGGAATGTGGTGAAGACGGGTGTGCTATCGAGTATGCCTTACCCATTGAAGACCCGACAGATCAAAAAACCATCGCACGCCGGATTATCGGCTCAGAACAGGTGTCACGCTTGTTCTTCAATATCATCGGTGTGGGTAGCCCGCTTTGGTTACACTATGATCTGGAAAATCACCTTGCCGGGGAACCATTGGAATTTGAAGCGCGGGTTGTGGAGCGCACCACATGGAGTTTGGTGATTCAAACCGTGTTGAGCATCGGCGTTTTTTCTGGCTTGTTGACTTGGGCGATTGTCACCGAACAAGAGTTCGTCCAAATTCGGTTGGATAGCCACCCAGAGCTAGAGCGCCGCCCGATTGTGATCCCCGGGCGCGTGTTACGCACCGAAGGCACCCGCGACATTGACGATAACCTTCAAGTGCGGATTTTCTACCGTGCGGTGCATCCTGAACAGAAATACAACATTCTTGGCTTTACCACCTTCACCCGCCCTGACCTCTATGAAGAAGACTTGCCTGCGCCGGGGATTCCGTTAGCGATTGCCTTCCGCAACCGCCATCGGCATCAAGTGCTTTAACGCCGCAACCCGATATTTCTGGGGTGCAGGTCTCCCTTCACCGATACCCATGTAGGGGCGCAATATATTGCGCCCCTACATAATCGTTACCGTGTGTAGGGCATGGCGCGCCATGCCCCTACCAATCCCCGTTGCCCTGCGTTTGATCCGATTGTTTTTAACCCCCTCTTGCGGTGGATTGTGAACCTCGTTATAATCGAATCTACGTTAGATTATTTTAGCTTGAGTAAGGATAGTCCCCCTTGGCACGTAAACCCGCTGACCAATCTGTCAGCCGCGACGACATCCTCAGAGCCGCTGCCGAGGTGCTGAAACAACGCGGTTATGAAGCCACAACGATGAAAGACATCGCCGCTGAAGTTCACCTCACTGCCGCCAGCCTGTATCACCACTTCAAGAACAAAAATGCCCTGATGTTGGCCGTGCTAGAAGGCGGCATGGACTACGCCCTGCAACAGATCCGCCCGATTGCCGAAAGCGACCTAGCCCCCCCTGAAAAGCTGCGTGCGATGATCGCCGTGCATGTCGTTAGCTTAACGGAATACACGTCGGTGGGCGCGGCGATGGTCTTTGAGATCGGCGCGCTGTTGGGGATCAAAGAGCCGGGCGTCGGGAGCAAACTGTCGAAGAAGGCCATCCAAGAGTTTGCCGACCGCCGCGAAACGTTCATCACCCGCCGCGTGATGTTTGAGGGCTACTTTCGGCAGGCAATCCGTGAGGGCATTGCGTGCAATGCCTTCCGTGAAGTAGACGTGGCGATCTTCACCAAGACGATGCTCGGCGCGCACAACTGGGTGGGCGTGTGGTATCGTCCCGGCGGACGGCTGGACGGCGCGCAGATTGCCGATCAAATGGCAGATACGTTCTTGCGGGCGCTGGCGCCGTAG
>JBMOFU010000385.1:0-3684 GCA_049318725.1 Phototrophicaceae bacterium
GGCTGCGCGCGGCGCGGCAAGCGGGGTTGATCGCCCAATTGTTGCGGGTGGCGCAGTGGAACGATGATGCTTTTTGGCTGGTGAAGCTGTTGAGCATCCTTGAGGATGAAGAACTGGTCGTGATCCACCCCGAACAGCGCAAGGGCTACCGCGTCAAAGTGCGCGGGATTGCCGATAACTTTCAGTTGCATATTCTGTTGGCAGACGCGCTAGTGGGCGACGCCGCGCAGGGCTGGCTCACGGGCGAAAAGCCCCCCGCGCAGGTGGCCGCGCTGTTCAAAGATCAAGACGGCGACGAGAATATCACCGCTGGCGGGGTATTCAATTTGGTCAACTATCCCGCGCTTAAGCCAGATTTCACTGTCGCGGTGAGCATGACCGAAACCGACCACTGGATTTGGGGCGAAGGCGTGCCATCCGATATTCACGCTTTGGACGGCACGCGCGTGATTTTGCTCACGCCGCCACCCTATCAACGCTTGGTGAACGCCGTGCGCGCCTTTGGGATGATCCCCGGCGAACTAGAAGTGGTTGAAACGCTGGCTGAACCTGACGTGACCAACTGGCTGCAACGGATTGCGGCGGCCAACGCCAGCAACGCGACGCCTTAATTCCCGATTGGAAAACCCCCATTGCACGGTGAGGACAAGCCCCTAATTGCCACAGGTTGCGCTATGATGGGGGTATATCCGCACGTTACCCCTCCCTAAATCCCTCCCCCTACGGGAGTGGGATAGGGGGATTGCAAATCATAAGGATGTCTCATCATGTCCCCATTACCGACGATTTTACGGCTGGCGCGTCGCAACCTTTCGCGCCGTTTGCTCCAAAGTGTATTGTTCGTGTTGGGGGTGGCGCTTGGGGTGGCGATGGTCGTTTCGATAGACCTTGCCAACTTATCGGCCAAGCGCGGCTTTTTGCTCAGTACGCGCAGCCTTACGGGGGAAGCCACCCATCAGGTGATCGGTGGCATGGACGGCCTGCCAACGGACTTGTACCGCCAGTTGCGCGTGGAGTTAGGGCTACGCCAAAGCGCGCCCGTGGTGGAAGGCTACGTGCCAGTGGCCGAACTGGGCGGGCAACCGTTGCGCCTGTTGGGGGTGGATGCCTTTGCTGACGCGCCCTTCCGCAGTTATTTAACCAACGTCAGCGTTAGCAGTGAAGTGAACCTCAACGCCGCCGACGCGCTCAACCGCTTTGTTGCCACGCCCAACACCGTCTTGATGAGTGAAACGCTGGCGAACCGCTTCGGCATCCGCCCCGGAGATTCGCTCACGCTGACGCTAGAGGGCGGCGCGGTATCGTTGCGGGTGGTCGGCACGCTCAACCCCGAAGATGCCGCCAGCGCTCAAGCGCTTGAAAACCTGCTGCTGGCAGACATCGCCACCGCACAGGCGGTTATCGGCCAGCCGGGACGCATCAGCCGCATAGACTTGATCTTGCCCGACGGCTACGATGCCGCGCCGCTGGAGGCCATCCTGCCCGCAGGGGCGCGGCTGGCGCGCGTGACTGAAGAAAGCAGCGCCATCGCCCAAATGACCGCCGCCTTTGAACTCAACTTGCAAGCGTTGAGCCTGTTGGCGTTGGTCGTTGGCGCATTTTTGATCTACAACACCGTCACGTTTAACGTCGTCCAGCGCCGCCCCGTGATTGGCACGCTCCGCAGTTTAGGCACTACCCGCGCGCAAATCTTCATCCTGATCTTGTCTGAGGCGGCGCTTTTGGCGCTCATCGGCACAGTGATTGGTCTGGCGTTGGGCGTGATTTTGGGGCGCTTTACCGTGCAGATCGTCAGCCTTGCCATCAGCAACCTGTACTTTACCAGCAACGTCCAGACAGTGAATGTAGACCTGTTCACGCTGGTTAAGGGGGCATTCATCGGCATGGGGATTAGCCTTGTGGCGGCCTTGATCCCGTCATGGGATGCCACCCGTACCGCGCCTGTAGGCGTGATGCGCCGCAGCGAACTGGAAGATCAAGCGCAAAAGTTGCTGCCGCTGATTACAGGCGTGGCGCTGGCGATGAACGTGTTAGGGCTTGGCTTGTTGGCGATCCCGTCTAAGAGTGTGGTCTTGAGCTTTGCCGCGCTGTTCTGCATCGTGGTGGGTAGCGCGCTGTTCACGCCGATCTTGCTGGTGGGCGTGATGCGTGCCATCGTCCCGCTGACTGAGCGCGTATTCGGCCTATTGGGGCGTATGGCGCCGCGTGCTGTAGAACGTTCCCTAAGCCGCACCTCGGTGGCGGTGGCAGCGCTCACTGTGGCCGTGAGCGTCATCGTCGGGGTGAGCGTGATGATTGCCAGCTTCCGCACCACCGTAGCAGATTGGCTGGATAGCACGCTTGGCGCAGATATTTTCATCGCCCCCCCATCAGCTGGGGTGAACCAATTTTCGTTAGGGATGCCCGCCGAAGTCATGGATCAAGTGGCGGCAGTGGACGGCATCGAACGGGTGTCGGCGGCGCGGCAGGTGACGGCCATCGCCCCAGACTATCCCGACCAGCCCCCTGCTAACTTGATTGCCATCACGTTTGACATTGCTCCCAATCGGCGCTTTGTCTGGAACACCTTCGCCAACAGTGCCGAAGGGTTGGCCGCAGGTCAGGTGATGGTCAGCGAGCCGTTCGCCTTCCGTCGCGGCATCACGCCAGAGAACAATACCGTGCGGTTGATGACCGACAACGGCGAACAGACGTTTACCGTGTTTGGCGTGATCTACGATTACACCACCGATCAAGGCGCGGTGTATATGCAACTAGACACCTATCACACCCACTGGAATGACCGCCGTGTGAGCAACATCGGCGCGTTTATCACCCCGGGCGCTGACCTTGAGGGACTGGTAGATACGCTCGAAACTGAAACGTTGGCCGATCAAGGGCTGATTGTGCAGTCTAACCGTTCCTTGCGCGAAGGCGTGTTTGTGGTGTTCGATCAAGCCTTCAGCATCACCATTGCGCTACGCCTGCTGGCAACGATTGTCGCGTTCATCGGGATTTTGTCGGCGTTGTTGGCCTTGCAACTGGAAAATACGCGGCAGTACGGCCTGATGCGCGCCATCGGACTCACCCCCGCGCAACTGGGGCGCTTCACCTTGATCCAAACCGGATTGATGGGCTTCACCAGCGGCCTGCTTGCCCTGCCGATTGGCTTGGCGTTGGCGGCGGTGCTGATTTTTGTGATTAACGTCCGTTCGTTCGGCTGGAGCATGGGCTTCATGCCGTTGCCCGGCCAAATGGCGCAGGCGTTCACTGTAGCGATTTCCGCCGCGCTGATTGCGGGCGTGTATCCCGCGTGGCGGTTGGGGCGCTTGGTCACAGCGCGGGCGCTACGGGCGGAGTAGGGGGGAATAATGAAGTTACCCAACGTTGACCACGCACTGGTTCAAAAATCGAAAATCACGGAATATCTGCTTGCAGAAAATAACCCTTCTGGCAAAGCGGGGTTTTTTACGCGGTTTGGGTTTTCTGTGGCACAATGGGAAGTGATGCAAGCCGCTTTACTGCATCATGCCAAACAACATGAGGTTATGAATGTCATGGTGAATGAACATGGCACAAAGTATGTCATTGAGGGCGAAATTATCAGCCCTGATGGACGTAATCCCGCAATCCGTGCAATTTGGATCGTAGATATAGGGTATGATTTTCCGCGATTGGTTAGCGCATATCCACTATAAGTGAGAA
>JBMOFU010000386.1:0-3681 GCA_049318725.1 Phototrophicaceae bacterium
TTGCCAAATTTGGGAAGGTCAATTAGCTCGTCAATCGCCCACGGCTGGACAGAATACAGTCCTCAACGATCTCTTTGGAGCCGACAACCCCGCGCTCTAGCACAATCGCATTGCGAACTTGGGCATTATGCCCCACACTGCTCCCTGTTTCTAAATAAACATAAGGCCCAATAATGGCGTCCTGCCCAATGCTAACCCCCGGATCAATCCTGACTGGTTCACGGATTTGTACCGTCTTGGGGATTTCGCTCAGGATGTTTGAGTCTAACTTTTCATCCAACAAATGATGGTTTAGCGTCAATAAGTCGCTGTCGGTTTCTACCTGCAAGACCCAACTGGTTCGGGCAACCCGCGTGGTTCCACCCGATTCAAGATAGTTCTTAAACAGTGTATTCAACCCCGCTGAACGTTGGGAGGCTTCATTCATGGTCTTTAAGTAATGGATGAACCCGTTACCGCAAACGGCTAAATCTGCTAGCAACAAGTTCTGATAGCGATCTGAAAGGTGGGGCTGAATGCTCGACACCACTTCTGCCGGATTTTGCCCCTCTAGCATAATCTCTGTGGTGCTGGCTTCTGCAACCCATGCGTAAAAATGATGCTCTGCCCGTGAGAGCGTGTGAGACGTACCACTGAGGATCAGGTCATCGGGCGATGCTAAGTGATAGCGGCTGATGCGTTCCGGAAAGTTGGAGTGTGTAAAACTGTTATACCCCGCGATCAAAAATGGGCTACTATGGTTTTGGGCAATGGCAGACAGTACCCGCCCAAGCGGTTGATGCTCTAACTTGAGCGTGAACTCTATGTTGACCTTTGGTAACCAGCGCGTATTGAGATAGCTGGTGATGCTACCCTCTTTTTCACCCAGCACCACAATATAATTTTCTACCCCGATGCGGTGAAGCCGATCCATCACACGAACCACCATTGGCTTACCCAATGCAGGGAGCATCGTGCGCGGGCGGGTATAGCTCAATTGGCTTTGGTGGGTATTACTCCCAACAGCTAAAATAACGGCGGTATTAATCAAGAGCAGCGACCCCTAGCATAATACTGACTTCAAAGCTAGAAGGCATTATAACACCCTGTCGCGCAAGATGGCTATCGCTTTGGGTTGACCAATCCACAATTCACCCCCTACAATATGCGGCGCAACTGGTTTGCTTCGGCAACCGTGAGACTGTCATCGAAAGGACACGTCAATGCCCTACAACAGGCGTTTTATCTTACTTGCGCTGCTACTTTGCCTTGTACTTTCTGCGGTACCAGCGTTTGCTCAATCTAACCGTATCAACTTAAACAATAACTTTGGCTCTGGCAACGAAATTTGGAGCATTCAAGGGGAGCCTTCTCTGGTGATGAATGGCTTTGACCTAACACCCACCAGCTTGACCTTGCCAGTGATTATCGAAAATGTGAGCATTGACATCTACATTGCCAATGCGCTAGATGTTGCAGAGGCAGTGGTCTACGCTGACGCCAATGGCGGTTCGCCGCAAGATGCCACACTGATCGCCTCTACCCAGTTGGTCTTTACCGGGCAAGGCCGCTTCACCGCAACGTTCCCAACCCCCGTGATTACCGATTCGCCAATCGTCTGGATTGGCTTCTATATGCCCGTTGGCACACAATTCCTCTCAGATCGTCAAGGCCGTTCCGTATTGACCTACTGGGCATGGACGCCCGACGCTCTGTTTGACCTGCGGCGGCTTTCTAACGCGCAAATATTGGGGCCGTCTGACGGTAGCGCGCCAGTAAACTTGAACATCGGCGGTGTGGCGCGCATCACAGCTACCGCCCGCAGCGCGAATGGTGTCGTGGTAGACAACTTCTATCGCCAGTTTGACCAAACCGCCACCGACGACCTGAGCTACCTCATCAACTATGCCGGATGCCCCGGCCTGTTCAAAGATGAAGGTGATTTGCGTTACCCTTATAATGGTAGCATTTCTCCCGGCTGTATTGAGGTCGAATCTTGGAATGCCCCCCGCAGCCCAACCGGTTTCTTCCGCAAATCAAATTCGCGCGGCTCGGTGTTTGACGTGGCCTTCTACAACGAACGCGGTCTCACTTACCCAAATGAAATTCCCTACCCTGTCACCCACTGCATCCCGGCAGACAGCGCCGACCTTGACACCGCCGTCATGGGCGTTGCATGGGGCGTACCGCGCCAATGGGAACTGCTCCCTACCCAACGCTTCCGCAACTTGATTTGTGCAGAACTTCCACGCGGCGGTGGCATCTCTTACTTCGTACCCGTTTCGTAAACGATTAGCCGTCTGGGGGGTAATAACGCCCCCCAAAAACATCCCTGCTTACCAAAGGAACAATCACCCCATGCGGATTGAAATCAACGAACGTGTCATCAAGCGTAACCGTCAAATTGCACAGTACACGTTCTTTGCCAGTTTGGGTATCTGGTTAGCGGGGCTGGGCGTCACATTGTTGCCTCTATTTCAAGGCACCGACCCGGAAACACTGGGCTGGCTAGAGTTCGTCCCCACCATAATTTTGCCTGTTGGCCTCTTGTTAGCCTTATTTGCCGTTTACATGACCAACCTTTGGATTCGTGAACCGCGCCCAGAGCAGGCCATCCGTGAAGGGTTGAAGGGCATTAGCAACAAGACGGTGCTGTATCACTATTATCACACCCCCGCCAAGCACCTGCTTATCACCCCACAGGGGATATTCGTGCTAGTGGTACGCTTCCAGACGGGCATGATTGAGGTCAAGCATGACCGTTGGCGCTTGCGTCGGGGCATCTTTGAGCGGCTCAGTGGGTTGTTCCGTTTGGATGGGCTAGGCGACCCCGTTGGGGAAGCCAAGCGCGGGGTAGAGTACATTCAACGCATTTTGAAACCGATTGCCCCCAACGCTGAAGTGCAAGCCGTGATTATCCTCACCGACCCCCGCGCCGAAGTCACGATTGAAGAATCCTCATTGCCGATTTTGTATGCCGATGAGAAGGGCAAGCCGAGCCTCAAAAATTACCTGCGTGGGATTAACCGTAGCGGGGATATGCCCCTCACCCCAGAACAGATCAAAGCCTTTGAGGAAGTTACCCTCCCTGCCCCAGACGCAAAATGACCCTCAAGGCACGGTGGCTTTGGCCGCTTTTGCTGACGCTGTTAGGCTTCAGCTTGCGGCTTTACCAGATTGATAAAACGACATTTCGTGGGGATGAAGCCACCACCATCCAATATTGGATGTTACAGCCCCTTAGCGTAACCATTCCGCAACAACTGACCGAAGACCCGCACCCGATCCTAGCCTATGCGCTGTATCGCGGGTGGGGGTTACTGGTCGGCCAAACGCCATTGGCCGCACGGATGCTTTCGGCATTAGCCGGAACCCTTGCCATTCCCTTGATGATCCGCTTTGCCCAACACATCACCCGATCACGTTGGATAGCATGGATCAGCGGCTTCTTATGGGCAATTCACCCCTATCTTATTTGGCACAGCCAAGATGCCCGCAATTATGCGCTCTGGTCAACGGCAAGCCTTGCGGCGTTGTGGTTTGCAGTTCGGGCGTTAGACCGTGACCGCCCCAAAGACTGGCTACTCTACATTGGCGTGGCAAGTATTGCTGCCTATATCTACTACCTAGAAGCGTTTATGTTGGGGGCATTGAGCCTATTTGTGCTGGTGGCCTACTGGCATCAACGTCGCATGTGGTGGC
>JBMOFU010000387.1:0-3664 GCA_049318725.1 Phototrophicaceae bacterium
CAAAACTTGCAAACCCCAACTGAAAACGCTATTGTTACACTAACCGAACGCCAATTCGATAAGCAACCCTTTTCTATTGGCGGGGTTTGTGTAGATTGTACACAACGCGAACCTCACTTGCCCCAAGGGTGGGCGTATGATAACCCTGCGCCTGTTGAACTCAGACTGACGGAGAGAACCAGTAGCTATGGTAGTGAATGATCCAACCCAAAGCAAACAGCACAAAAGCGATCACCTGCGTGATCTGCGGGCGTCCAGCCAAGCGGGGGGCGGCGCAGAACGCATCCAGAAACACCGCGACAGTGGGCGCAATACCGCCCGTGAACGCATAGACATTCTACTGGATCCCGGTAGCTTCCACGAAATAGATGCCTTCGTGACCCATCGTGGGCGCGAATTTGGTATAGACAAGCAAAAATACCTCGGTGATGGGGTCATCACGGGTTGGGGAACGGTTGAGGGGCGGCTAGTCTACGTCTACTCGCAAGATTTCACCGTGTTGGGCGGCAGCCTAAGCGAAGCCCAAGCCGAAAAAATCCTCAAAGTGATGAACATGGCGATGAAAACCGGCGCGCCAATGATCGGGATCAACGACAGCGGCGGTGCGCGCATCCAAGAGGGCGTCGAAAGCCTGTCGGGATACGCTGAAATCTTCCTTGCTAACACGATGGCAAGCGGTGTTATCCCCCAAATTAGCGTGATTATGGGGCCGTGTGCGGGTGGCGCGGTCTATAGCCCGGCGCTCACCGACTTGATTTTCATGGTCAAGGACACCAGCTACATGTTCGTGACTGGGCCAGATGTCGTCAAATCCGTGACGCATGAAGATGTCACGCGCGAAGAACTGGGCGGCGCAAGCGTCCATTCAGCCAAGAGCGGCGTGTGTCATGTGGTGGGCGACAACGAAACCGAAACCTTGATGTTGGTGCGCGGCGTGATTGGGTATCTGCCGCAAAACAACATGGAAGACCCGCTGTTCATCCCGCCCACCGATAATCCGCTGCGGGCTGACGCCGAACTGGATACGATCATCCCCGAAGAACCCAATCGTCCCTATGACATCAAAGGGGTGATTGAGCGCGTCATGGACGACGGTCACTTCTACGAAATCCACGAAACCTACGCCGCCAACATTGTGGTTGGCTTTGCTCGCTTGGGCGGCCATGTGGTGGGGATTGTCGCCAACCAGCCGATGATTTTGGCAGGCGTGCTAGATATCAAGGCCAGCGAGAAGGCTGCCCGCTTCATCCGTATGTGCGACGCCTTCAATGTGCCGCTTATCACCTTTGTGGACGTTCCCGGCTACATGCCCGGCACCGAGCAAGAGCATAACGGCATCATCACCTCTGGGGCGAAGCTGCTGTTTGCCTACTGTGAAGCCACCGTCCCCAAGTTGACGGTGACCACGCGCAAGGCTTACGGCGGTGCGTACTGCGTGATGAGCAGCAAACACATTCGCGGGGACTTGAACCTTGCATGGCCGACGGCAGAAATCGCAGTGATGGGGCCAGATGGCGCGGTGAGCATCATCTTCCGCCGTGAATTGGCCGAAGCCGAAGACCCGGTTGCGCGTAAGGCCGAACTGGTGGCAGATTACCGCGCTAAGTTCGCCTCACCGTATGTCGCCGCCAGTCGCGGCTTTGTGGATGATGTGATCGAGCCACACGAAACGCGCGCCCGCCTGATTAACGGCCTAAGCATCCTCCAGAACAAGCGCGACAGCAACCCGCCCAAGAAACACGGCAATATCCCGCTCTAAGGAGGCGGCTCATGGCAGATTATAGCGCGTCCTCACAGACGAAAATCCAAAAAGTTCTCATCGCCAATCGCGGGGAAATCGCAGTGCGGATCATCCGTGCCTGCCGCGACTTGGGGATTCAAACCGTTGCCGTGTATTCCGATGCTGACCGCACCGGCTTGCATGTACGCTATGCTGACGAAGCGGTGAATATTGGCCCGCCCGCCCCGCGTGAAAGCTACTTGAACATCGGCAAGATTATTGATGCTGCCCGCCGCACTGGAGCCGACGCCATCCACCCCGGCTACGGCTTCTTGGCCGAAAAAGCCGAGTTTTCCGCAGCAGTGACCAATGCCGGGCTGGTATTTATCGGCCCTGGCCCAGACGCGATAGACCGCATGGGCGACAAGCAAAGCGCCCGTGAAACCGTCAAGTCGGCAGGGGTGCCAGTCGTGCCGGGGACTGAACCCGGCCTGCGCGATGAAGAGATTCTCGCTACCGCCCATCAAATCGGCTTCCCGCTGATGGTCAAGGCGTCCGCAGGTGGTGGCGGCAAGGGGATGCGGGCGGTGTACAAGCCCGAAGATTTGCCCGCAGCGTTGGCAAACGCCCGCCGTGAGGCGGAAAGTGCCTTTGGTGATGGTACGGTCTACATCGAAAAGATGATTGTCGGTGCGCGCCACATCGAATTTCAGATTTTGGCCGACATGCACGGCAATACCGTCCATTTGGGCGAACGCGAATGCAGCATCCAGCGCCGCCACCAAAAGCTGATCGAAGAAGCCCCAAGCCCATTTATGGATCCCGATTTGCGCCGCCGCATGGGAGAAATGGCCGTGCGCGCAGCACAGGCCGTCAATTACGTCAACGCCGGAACCATCGAATGCTTGGTGGACAAAGACAAGAATTTCTACTTCCTAGAGATGAATACCCGCCTTCAGGTAGAGCATCCCGTTACCGAGTTGGTCACGGGCGTAGACATCGTGAAGGAACAAATCCGTATTGCGCGTGGCCGCCGCATGGGGCCGACCGAGAGCGTCCTAGAGCCAAAGGGCTGGGCGATGGAGTGCCGCATCAACGCCGAAGACCCCTATAGCAACTTTATCCCCTCCATTGGGACGATCAACACCATGTTGATCCCCACCGGGCCGGGCGTGCGCGTAGACAGCGGCGTCTATAGCGGCTACGAGATCACCCCCTACTATGACAGCATGATTGCCAAGCTCATCACCAGCGGCGAAACCCGCTCTGAGGTGATGTTGCGGATGCGCCGCGCACTCTCTGAATTTAGCATTGTTGGGGTAAAGCACAACATTCCCTTTCACCAGAACATGCTGGAAAGTGTCAGCTTCCAAGCGGGCAAGTTTGATACCAAATTCGTTGAAGAACGCTTTAGCATGTCTACCTATGAAACTGACCCGACCGAAGACGAACTGGAAACCGCCGCCATTGCTGCTGCCATGTTCGCTCACCGTCGCCGCCAGTTGGCCGGGCAGTTTGTCGCCGCCCCAGAGCGCGACACCAGTAACTGGAAGTGGCTGAGCCGCTGGGAGCGCATCAACCGATGAAATACAAGACAACGGTCAACGGTAAAACGTTTGATATTGACATCAATGCAGAGGGTGAACTGCGCGTGAATGGCGAACTACGCCATGCAGATTTCGTCCCGTTGGGCGATACGCTCTTTTCAGTGATCCGTGAGACGCTTTCGCACGAACTCATCATTGAGCCGCTCAACAGCCGCGAATTGGATATTGTCATGAACGGGCGGCAATATCAGGTGAACGTGCTAGACGAGCGCGCCATGCTGATGGGCATCCGCAAAGGGGATGCAGCCAGCGAAGGCGGCGAAATCTCGGTTAAGGCGCCAATGCCCGGCCTGATTGTGGCCGTCACGGTGGAAGAAGGCCATGAGGTCACACGCGG
>JBMOFU010000388.1:0-3646 GCA_049318725.1 Phototrophicaceae bacterium
GCGCGCCATGCCCCTACAGGTGATAATGATCTTGTAAAAGCGTAATTTATTGCGCCCTTACATTGAAATCGTCTGGTTTTCGAGAATGCGATTGCCCTGCATTGGATATTACCCCTTAGGGACAAAAATCAGTTAAGCTATAGGGCAAATTCATCTGCAAATTCACTGCACTGGAGTTCACCACAATGGCACTGGGCAACTTGATTCAGAACTGGGCGCAACAAAACGCCAAACGCTACATCTACGCGCCGATCCCCAAAGCGCGGGTGGATATTCCCTACGATGATACGCCGCTCGTCGCCGACGGGAGTTACTTGCGGGTGTGGCTGAACGAAATGTTTTTGGCGCGCTCACGCGAGTGGTTTAAGGAATGGTATCCAGCGGTGCAGGCGTCGGTCAATTTGCGCTTTGCCGACCAGCCCGCCGTGACCTTTAGCCGCGTGGTGCGTGCGCCCAATGAGGCATTGGCGCGTGGGGTGCTGATGAACTATCCACTGACTGAATTGTTGCCCTATCGCGGGGGGACGGTGCAGATTGAGGCGGCATTGTTGGCCTTCATGGGGTCAGATTCGATTGCAACATCCTTGCGCCTGCTGGAAAACGTGGGGAAGTTGGTCGCTGCGCCGTTGGGTCAAACGCTGGCGATTGCTCAAACCGTCACTGCCGGGATTGATGAACTGGTCGGCGCAGTAGACGGCAAGGTACACCTAGCGCTGCATCAAACGCTGGTGAGTACGCCGAGCGTAGCCAACGCGCTACGCCCCGGTTATATCGCTACGATTAACGCCACTGAAGCTCAACTGGACATCAACCAGCTTTCGGTGAAAGAAAGCCGCCTGCTGTATAAGGGGCAACCGCTAGAAGGCTATGATTACTTTCTGTTGCAGATCGAAAAAGTCACCGCCCGCGATGATTGGCAACTCAGCTACATTGATGACCTATTAGACCGTACGGTGCAGGCCACCATTGACGGCGATGCTGTCAAAGCAGAAACGTTCCGTAAGGCTCTGAACTTTGCCGTGTACCAGTCTGATGATTTGACCTATACCGACAAGCGCCGTGTGTTGGCGCTCATCAAAGAGCGGCTCGACTTTTACACCGGAGCCAGCACCGAAGCGCTTTCTACAGCGGTGACGCCCCAGTCGCTGAATGAACTGGTCAATCGGCCGCAGGCGGCAATCCCGCCCATCGTGTTGCGCGGGATAGACGAAGCCGCCAGCCCACCGAACGCCGATGATTTGCTGAATTTGTTGTAGGAGGATTGTAATGCTCACCGAAGTGACCCCATCCCGTACGGGAATGCGCCTCAGCGAGTTCATGGCGTATTCGTCGGATGACCGTTTTGAACTGATTGACGGAGTGATGATCCCCAAAATGGCAACGATCTTTGTACACACCTTCATTGCCAATTTGCTGGCAGAACTGATTAATATCTGGGCGCAGTTTGGTGGGGCAGGCCGTGCGTTCGTAGAAGCTACTTTTGTGCTGGCAGATACCCCTACTAGCGATTGGGTGACCGGTTCACGCATCCCTGATGTAGCCTATATCAGCGCGGAACGGCTACAACACTATCGGGCAAGTGTTCCCGACTGGCGTACCCGCCCGTTGATGCTCATCCCAGACTTGGTGATTGAGGTCGTGTCCCCCAACGACAAATATACCGAGATCATTGACAAAGTGAACCGCTATTTGCAAGATGGCGTCAAGCGGGTTTGGGTCGTGAATCCAGAGCAGCGGCAGGTGGTCGTCTACCGTGCAGAAAGCCACACCCTAGAGCTATTGACTGAATTAGACACCCTCAGCGATGAGGCGCTTTTGCCGGGTTTTGCTGCCCCGTTAGCGCGCTTATTTGCCGATGAAACGTAGTAGAATAGCGCGTAATGCGCTAGTCCGTGAAACTAAGGGAACCCCTTGAAACTCTCGATTGTTATTCCAGCCCGCAATGAGGCGGGCAACATCGTTACAACGATCACCCGCCTGCGGGATTATTTAGACGCCCACGACCTGCACGACTTTGAGGTGCTGGTGGTAGACGACGGTAGTAGCGACGACACAGGCGATTTAGTCCGTGCCGAACATGAAAAGGATCAACGGCTGTGGGTGGCGCGCAACGACGGCAAACATGGCTTTGGCCGTGCCGTCACCTATGGGCTAGATCGGTTTACGGGCGATGCCGTGATTATCTACATGGCGGACGCCTCAGATTCACCCGAATATGTGGTTCACTACTACTATATTCTGCGCGATGAAGCCGATTGTGCTTTTGGCTCGCGCTGGATCAAGGGCAGCCAAGTGATTGACTATCCACGCTTTAAGCTGGTGATTAACCGCATGGCGAACGCCTTCATCCAACTGTTGTTTGGCTTGGGCTACAACGATGTGACCAACGCCTTTAAGGGCTATCGGCGCAACGTGATTGACGGGTGCCGCCCGTTTTTGTCGCCACACTTCAACTTGACGATTGAACTCCCGCTCAAGGCGCATGTGCGCGGCTACTCGTACAAGGTCGTGCCGATTAGTTGGCACAATCGGCGGGTGGGGGTGAGTGCGCTCAAGTTGCAAGAGCAGGGGAGTCGCTACCTGTATACCCTGTTGACGGTGTGGTTTGAGTATTTGCTGGTGCGCGGCGATCACCGCCGCCCAGACGGGGAAGCGTTTTCCCCGTGGATTGATGAACCAACAATTTCAGAAGGCGAGGCGAAGTAATGGCGCGTGTATTGGTGACAGGCGGAGCCGGCTTTATCGGCAGCCATATTTGCGATTTACTCTTAGAACGCGGCTACAGCGTCACGGTGTTGGATAATGAATCTACAGGCCGCCGCGATGTGGTGCCTGCCGCCGTCTACTACCTTAAGGGCGATGTCCGCAACCCGGCAGACATTGCCGCCGCATTTGACCCTGTGCCAGATGCCGTGATTCATATTGCCGGGCAAGCATCCATTCGCAAGTCGTTCATGAATCCGTTGGATGACCTAGAGGTGAATACCGTCGGCACCGTGAATATCTTGCAGGCGTGCATTCAACACCGCGTACCGCGTTTGCTGTTTGCTAGTTCCATGACGATCTACGGCACGCCAGAGGTGGCTCCAACGCCAGAAAGCGCCGCCCCTGCGCCGATTGCCTACTACGGCGTGACCAAGTACGCCGCCGAGCGCTACGTCCACCTGACGGCTGCCCGTCAAGACCTAGATTTTGACTTCCATGTGACCTCATTCCGCATGTTCAACGTCTATGGACGGCGGCAAAGCCTGACAAACCCCTATCAAGGCGTGTTTGCGATCTTTATGGGCAATGTGTTGCGGAACGAGCCGATTCACATCCATTCAGACGGTGAACAATCACGCGATTTTGTGCATGTCAGCGATGTAGCACGGGCGTGGGTAGAGGCGATCCCCAACGAGAACAGCTACGGCGAGGTGATTAACTTGGGGACGGGTAGGCCAACGAGCGTTAACCGTTTATGTGACCTTGTGCTAGAGTCATTCGGCCACACGCGCCAGAGCTATCCGGTACACTATCATCCGTCGCAGCCGGGCGATATTCGCGTGTCTGCGGCGGATGTGAGCAAAGCACACGACCTGCTGAATTGGGAGCCTGCCATGACGTTTGAGGACGGGATGCGCGACACGATCCAGTGGGCGAAGGA
>JBMOFU010000389.1:0-3641 GCA_049318725.1 Phototrophicaceae bacterium
TTTACTCATCCCTCATCCCTGCTTTTACTGCCCTTTTCAGGATGAATCCCGGCCATGAGCAAGCCCACACGATCACGGTCTGCCTGTTCAATGGGGAGTGTGTCAATAATCTGGCCGTCGTACATCACCGCCACACGGTCACTGAGCGCCAAAATCTCGTCTAGTTCGGTGCTGACCAGCAACACTGCCGTGCCAGCGTCGCGCATGGCGATAATCTGCTTGTGGATAAACTCAATCGAGCCGACATCTACGCCGCGTGTCGGTTGGGCAACGATCAAGAGCTTGCACTCGCGGGAAAACTCGCGGGCGATCACCGCCTTTTGCTGATTCCCGCCAGACAGCGTGCCGATTGCAGCCAAAATGCTTGGCGTGCGAACATCGTATTTTTCGACCAATTCAGTGGCGTTTTGGTTAATCGCCTGCTCTTGGCGCAACATCCCCATACTGGCAAACGGCACTTGGAAGTACGTTTGCAAGACCATGTTGTCGCTGATCGGGAAGGGCGCAACCATCCCGTTTTTCTGGCGGTCTTCCGGCACATGAGACACGCCCGCAAGCGTCACTTGGCGCGGGGTGGCAAGCGTAATCTCTTTGGCGTTGAGTAGCACATGCCCCGCTTGCAGCGGGCGTAACCCAGTAATGACCTCTACCAGTTCGGTTTGACCGTTGCCCTGCACGCCGGCAATCCCCAAGATTTCCCCTGCACGTACCGTGATGCTTAAATCGCTCAGGGCGGGCAAGTGGCGGTCATCGCTGGCGCTCAGATGTTGGGCTTCTAGGACGATATTGCCGGGGCGCGCTGGGGTTTTGTCTACCTTGAGCATCACCGAGCGGCCTACCATCATCGAGGCGAGTTGTTCTTCAGTCGCCGTTTTAGGGTTGGCCTCACCGACCACCTTGCCGCCGCGCAACACAATGACGCGGTGACAAATGCGCCGCACTTCCTTCAACTTGTGAGAGATAAAAATCACGCTCACCCCGCGCTGGAGCAAGGTTTCAATGATGTTGAACAGCCCTTCGGTTTCTTGGGGGGTCAACACGGCGCTAGGCTCGTCCAAGATCAGTAGCTTGGCGTCGCGGTAAAGCGCCTTGATGATCTCTACCCGTTGTTGCACGCCGACGGGTAAATCTTGCACTAGGGCGTCTGGCTCAACAAATAGGCCGTACTGCTCGGCAATTTGGACGATGCGCTTTTTGGCCGCCCCGCGATCTAAAAAGCGCAGGAACCCGCCACGCACTGACTCGTTCCCGAGCATGATGTTCTCGGTCACGGTCAATACCGGAACCAGTTGGAAGTGCTGATGCACCATCCCGATGCCTAAGCCAATTGCGTCGTTGGCGTCATTGATCCGTACGGGCTTGTCGTTGACTAAAATTTCGCCTTCGTCGGGATGGTACAGCCCATAAATCATATTCATCAACGTAGATTTGCCCGCGCCGTTTTCGCCAAGCAACCCTAGCACTTCGCCCGCGCGCAGTTGAAGGCTAATGTGGTCATTGGCTAAGACACCGGGGAATCGTTTAGTTAGCCCGCGTACTTCAAGAACTGGTTTGTCGGCCATGTTTAGCCCTTAATTTGCCAAATAAAAGAACGGTTATTCAATGCAACAATATGCTGGAATTATAGCCGCCTTTGCGCTTAGATCACAACCATTGTTAAAGAACCTGGCACAAAATAGGGTCTTTTCGCAATTCTTCATCAAAACCACAAAATGATCTCGTGATATGCTTATAGGGAATCGTTGAAGCGCCACACAAAGGATTGCGTTGCGGATGTCCACCACTGTTGCTTGGCAAGTACAGGAACGTCGTCGTGCGTTATTGATCGCTACCGTTGCGGCTGTTGTGTTGTATGTGTTATGGAACCAGCCGATTTTCAATTCAGTGTTGTATCCCTTGCGCTTGTTCGTGACCTACATTCACGAGGCCGGCCACTCGCTGGCGGCAATCATTACGGGGGGGCGGGTAGAACGCTTCATCGTTTCTGCCAATGGGTCTGGGGTGGCATGGACGGCAGGCGGCAATCGGCTGGTCATCAGCGCGGCGGGCTATTTGGGGGCGGCCTTGTTTGGGTCGGGCTTGTTCTATGTGGTGAACCGCTTTCCCCGTTGGGATAGCACCATCGCCTTCTTTTTGGGGATTTTTATGGTGGTGTTTACGGTTTCGTTTGCCCGCCCCGATGAAGGCGGCGCGCCGGTGGCGATTATCATTGGCTTGTTGTTCGGCGTTGGCTTATTTTTACTGGGCTGGCGTGCGCCGCGCTTTTTAACGCTGTTGGTGCTGGATGTATTGGCAATTTCAACCGCGCTCAACGCCGTGTTAGATGTGTGGTACTTGGTGACGGATATCGGCGCTTCACGCGGGTTAGTGGTGAATGATGCGGCGGCCTTTGCCCGTCAAACAGGTTGGATTCCGGCCAGTGTGGTTGCCTTGTTGTGGAGCTTGATCGCGGTGGCGATGTTCAGCCTAGCCGTGTGGTACGCCGTCTGGAAGCCGCTACAGGCCGAAATCAAGAGCCTGTTACAGCGCTAATGGCGCTAATCGTTGAGGCTGTCGAACACCTTTGGGGCAATCAACCAGACCAGTTCGCCGCGTAAACTGCCGAGCGGGTCAACATCCACCCGTGCGAAGCTGCCCGGCTTTAAGGTGACGTTTGCCCCTGTCAACGCACCGATCACCTGCTCCATAGAGGGGTTATGCCCCACGAACATCAACGCCTCTGCGTTGGGGTGGTCGGCCAAAAATTGGCGCACAGCGGCCAAATCAAACTCAAAGTTCACCGCAGGATGCACAACGACCGTCATGCCAAGCGCCTTAGCGACAATCTGTGCAGTTTGGTGTGCGCGCACACGCGGGCTGGCGTAAATCACTTCAGGCCGAATCTTGAGTTGGGCTAAAACCTGCGCGGCACGCCCTACCCGTTGCTCGCCTTCGGGCGTAAGGCGGCGGTCTTCATCAGCAATAGTAACGTTCTGCTCGGCTTGACCGTGACGCATAAAATAAAGATACATGATTCCCTTATCCCCTCAATAAAGTCATATCATACAAAGACTGTACCCCAAACGCTTTGATAAGTAACGTGACAATCTTGAAAAATTTATGGATTCTAGGGATAAGGTCTGCTTCGTCCGTGAAACGATTTTCAACGGAAACCTACAAAATGCGCTGTGGTGTGCGTAACGTGCGTTATGATTATACAAGGACAGCTTTTTATTGGGTCACACACGAAAGGGCTTCACCTGTGCCAAAAACCATTGTGAGTGTCAGTGTAGCGCTGGTACTAGCACTGTTCACCGTGCTGCTTGCCGCGCAAGACACCTATACCGGGCAAATCACTAGCGACAATCCACAAGACGAATATCTAATCTCGCTCACAGAGGGGGAAGGGGTGATCTTGACCGTCACTGCCACCAGTGGCGGGCTAGATACTGTCGTTGCTTTACAGAACGGCAAAGGCAACGAAGTCGCCAGCAACGACGACTTTAACTATCCAGACTCAACCGATTCCCAACTGGGTTATGTCATCCCGCGCAACGGGGAATATACCGTCGTGGTGAGCGCCTTCGACGGCGAGAGCGAAGGCGACTATACGCTGACGGTGCGGAACGTCACCGCCGCCCAAGCAGAGGCCGCCAACGACC
>JBMOFU010000390.1:0-3628 GCA_049318725.1 Phototrophicaceae bacterium
TTCTTGGATATTTCGTCATCGCGGCGGTTACGATTTTCAGTCATTGGCAGATGCCTCTCATTCACGGTTTTAGGTGAGCGGTTTATGTGATTATAGCCGTTCTAGTGAACCACGCCTATAGGTGCTGTGACTGTAGGCCAGCTTACGCTCAAGGCAAATTTTGCCCAAACCCATACTTGCGGTATATTCTGCATCAGACCCTTTCCGACGCAGAACATCTATTGCGAGAGCGCGCATGACCGAAATCAGCAGCACCTTTGACCTAGAAGTAGCGACCCACCGTAGCCCAGATGAATTCGTCAAGTTCATGTTTGGCTTGATCCACATCCCCATTGAATTTGAGGCGCTAGACGGCATTTGGGAAACCCAAACCCAGAACTTTGAGGTTTCGGTGTTTGACCATGCAGCAGACGCCCTCACCAGCGAATTGGGCATTCACCCGACGGTGTTTGTGGAATTTCGGCCTAAACCGAGCCTAGAAACAGACATCATTGCGGTAAAACACCTGCTACAGGCCATAGACCGCTGGATGCTGGAAATGCCCTACGATTTTGCGCTGGTGCATAATGGGGAAAGCGTCATGATGTACCGCCGTGTGGGGAAGTTCTACGTCAACCTTGCCAGCAACGGCTGGACGCCTGCCCGCCTGTCACTGATTACCGTTCCCTACGAACCGATAGATATTCCACCGTTAAATGCCACTATCGCTGAATCTGAAGAATTTACTGAACCTTAGGGGCGAGTATCCCCCTTACTAGGACGCAATCTGTTGGCGCAATACGGCAGAAATCCATAAATCGGGGACAACCTCACGGAAGTCTTTTTCCAGCATATAGGTTTGCAGGTCGGCATCTTGGGCAAATTCATCATCGCTAAAGACAATGGCTTCTGGCTGTTGCTCACGCCAGAAGTCCAATACCGTCTGGTTTTGGAGCAATGCGCTGTAGTCGCCTTCATGAAACGCCAAGAAATTGCCATACTCCACCAAAGAGCCGTACACCCACCCGCGCCCCATCACCACTGTGTCGGTTGGCACAAACTGTTGCAGATACTCTAGCGCGGCGCCTGAATAGGGCGGTTGAGCCAGCAAGTACGGCTCTTGACCGCGCCAATGTAAGGCAATGTTAAACGTGAGCAACCCAACCGCGACCCCATAGGCCACCCATAAACGCCAAACGGCAAATTGCCCACTTCTGCCGCGTGCCACCCATCCCCCGACGCCTAATGCCGCAATCGGCCATAGGTGGCTGGTATAGTGAACATAGGGGGGGGTACCGACGATGGCTTGGGCAAGGATAGCGCAAGCCAATACCCACACATACTGGCGGTCAGCGGCTTCTTTACGCGCTGCACCCACAATAACAACTGCCCCAACCAGCAACAACTCTAGCGGACGCATGGCAATATAACGTACGGCGCGCTTTAACTCGGTGATCCAAAAGGGTTCAGCACACTCAAAGCAGCGGCTAGAGATGAAAAAATAGGTTTCTGGGTCAGGCAATACATGCAGTGCCAAATACAGGATTCCTGTCAACACACTGCCCGCCACAAAATAAACAGGGGGACTATTAAAGACGAGCCGACGCGCCTCACGCACAGTCTGGACGTATTGCACAAAGTACAGCAGGGCGAACATCACTAAGTAAACCGCGCTGATGATGTGGACTTCGGCGTTCAACACGGTGAACACGCCCACCGCCAGCGCAATCCAACGGGAACGGCGTTGCCATCCCAACCAGTACAACCCCAGTAATAAGCTATAGCCGACGATGCCGGGCGCGTCCATACGGACGAGCATCGTATAGAAGGGGCTGGTACTGGCAAGCCCAAACAGCAATGCGCCAATCCCCGCAGCGGGATGCCCCCACCAACGATAGGCCACCCACCCCATCAGCAATGCCGCGACAATCCCTAGTACGACCATCAACAGCCGTGCCGCAAAGAGCGATAGGTTGACCGCTTGCAGATATTCGCCCAACAAAATAATCGCATAGCCACTGCCACTGCCAGCAATGATATTGCTAGGGGGTAAGCGCCACATATGCAATGTGAGTTCCCCCCGATCTATATAGGTGCGGCCAATATTTAGGTAAAGCGCCTCATCACTGTGAATCCATGTGGGTTGGCTGGCAATCGTCCGTAGCGCCAGCGCCAGCAACAACAATCCCCCCACAATAATGAGGTGACGCCGCCAGCGCAGGGTCATCGGGGTGGGTTAAGCGTAATGGTGAATTGACCCCCAACATAGCCCGTCTGACGGTGCAAGTTAATGTCTGTGGCAAACGCCAAGTAGCGACCACTAAAGGGCATGACGTAACTCACAATGGCGGCGTCGGTGGCGTTGATGAGGGCAATCTCGGCGCGGTTGAAGTCATCATTAAACGTGATGCGGTTCCCGTGTGGGTCAAATAAGTACAGCACGGAATCCATACCCACGCTAGACATGCTCAACGTAACGCTACGATTGCTCTGCCCCTCAAAGCTAAAGTAATAAATCGGCTCGGCGGTGTTGCTTACCCCATCAAACGGCTGCCCGTTTTGGAGGTCTTCCCCCGCCAACAAGATTTGTCCGGTGCTATCGGCGGGCGGGCGGTTCCCGATCAGTTCCAAGACAAACGGATAGCTCACGTTCGGCGGCACTTCACGCAGTTGTAAGCCGTCTACAAGGTCTGGCGTTGAGGCTAAAATCAAGTAGCTGCCGTCGTAGGGCAGTTCAAAGTTAATTTGTGCGGTGCGGTTGGGGCGGCGGAACAACCCGCCGGCGTTGAGGTCGTCATGTTGTGCCAACAACTGACCGCGATTGCCCAACAGTATCAAGTAGGGGTTGGTATCACTGCCCTGCGCGGGATACAACGTCACGCGCACGCGGTTGCCGCGCGTCCCGTTGAATCCATAAAGGCGGGCGGTGACGTTGCCGCGCAACACCCCACCCACAACATCCCCGTCATTAAGCGGATTTTCTACCAACAGGCGGCTAGTATCGTAGGGGCTGTTGGCGTCAGTTTGAGCGGTCACAAGGGCGGTCATCGCCAACATCCACACGATGACCCAACAGAGCAAAAGGCTAGAAATTCGGCGCATGGGGGGGTGTCTCCACTATAAAGGCGATCATGATTCGCGGGTGGCTTTCACCAACGCATTGATACCGTCAAGCGCTTGACGGCCAAGCGCTTCTAGCTGTTGGAAGGCACGCACATGATCTTCGTCAAGGGCTTGACTTTCTGGGAATTTGCGTTGGCCGTGCATCCTACTAAACCCCAAAATGGCGTTCAAATAGCCTACGATCTCGTGCCGCCAGCCCGTCACGGTGGGGTCTGGATTTTCAAGCAAGAATGTTAGCCCATTTTTGGCGTTATTCATTAGCGATTGCATATCTTCTACCACAACGAACGACAAAATGCCGCGTTGTGCAGCGGCTTGAAGGTCTTGCAACAAGACAATAGCAAGGCTCTGAATTTCTGCCATCCGCTCAGTTAAGGTATTCATCTCGTTCATGGGTTTGATGACGCTCCGATCAGCTTGTTGGGCGAAGCACTAACGATGCAACCCACACATTCGCCCCTATTCTACCCACAATACCTGCACTAATTGGGATGATTGAACTGCCAACAAGTATCCCAATGATGCC
>JBMOFU010000391.1:0-3612 GCA_049318725.1 Phototrophicaceae bacterium
AGGCGAAAGGATAAGCTTTGAGTATCACAAAAATACTAAAGACTGCATTTGCAATACCAGATTGCGAGTTACCTGCAATAAGATGCGACACATTAGACGCCATCACAGGCGAGCCGATTACGCGGGGTGTGCGCGTATCGGATCTTATTACGGTAACCACCGCAGAAGTTGCAGACACATTCCGCTATGGTGACTTTGTTGCCAAAGAAACCGCTGACTTGTTCAAACAATCAAGCTTCACAAGCAATTTTGCGGTTGTGAACGGTATCGGTTATCGGCCAATGGTCGCCTCTGCCAGCGTCACCCCAGAGCGACCGCTATATCAATCGTTGCTTGAGAATCTGAGCAAAGGCGACCAAACCATCATCATGCTCACTAGCAACACCAAACGCCGACTGTGGCCGCTGGCGGTTGAATCGGCGGTCGGGCAATATTGGCGTATCACGCTGGTAGACGGCGATGATGAGGGGGTATTTGAGATGCCTTACTCTGAGTTCGTCAGCACCTTACAATTTGTAAGAGACTGCCTGAATGCTGGATACAGTAAGGCGGCCATGCGTGAAACACTAACACGCAGCAAAACCAAAGAATCGCTTGCTGATCTTATAACCCGTGATCGTGAGCTAACCCGTATTCGACAATTATCAGCTTTTCTACCCGCGCTCTTTGTGGCGCAGAAGGATACCTAGTATGTACATCGTTACCCCCTCAAACCGCAAACTCGGTTTACTGCTAACCCTTCGCACTCCGCTTGTGCATGGTGATCCGTCCGCACAGGGCGACACGGGAAACTTCAAGGGCTTGAACCGCCAGAAGCGCAAGCTTGAACGTGCCGCCGTCATAGGCGTTGAATCATTGCATACCGTTGTGCGCTCCATCCCCGTGCCGGATCACATCAAGACAATGGTTGAGCAATCTGGCGTCAACGCCTATGAATTTGCAGGTGTTGCGCTGACAGTCGCTTTCATCCGTGATTATGGGCGCGGGGAAGGGGAAGGGCTATTTACAGGTTCATCCCGCTACGCCATGCTTGAATCACGGATGGCTCAAGCAGCAACACGTTCACAAACCTTATTTCGCTATTGGTCTGTCATGATTCAATCGCTTCAACTTCGCACACGTGAAAGCAAGAGCGAATGGCTACTTAGCCTGCTCATGGTACAACCGCAGGCCGCCGGGTTGGTTCTGGATGCGATCCTCAACAACACGCCCACAATCATTTTACTTGCCCGCAGCTGGTGGGACGCGATCAAACCCAAAGCAGGCGAGCTGGATGTCCAACAGGCCATAGGCGACAACAAGTTGCGCTTGCCCACGCCCAACCTTGATGCCCGCGAAATCGTGTTGGATGTGCCGCATTACAGCGCCAACAGCGCACGGCACGAGTTGATCCGCGAACCCGGCACGTTGCACCTGCTGAGCGCACTAGGGTTAACGCTGGATGAACTGCCGCCGTCGGTGGCGTCCCTGTTCTACAATGGCGGATCGCTCTCTACCAGCGCGCCTAGTGGTGTGTATAGGCTCCAACAGGCGATTAAGGCGGCTTATCCGCTGCTTGGTTTGATCGGCGGTTCTACTGACGGGTTTTTGGTCGGCACATCCGAAATTGACGTGAACACATTCGTGGTCTGCACTGAAAACGCCAAAGAGCTAAATGCGTGGGGGCTTGAACCTCAGCACAGCGCCTTTGACATGCTCGATCTACAAACGCACACCCGGCACAACGGGGGGCGCATTGACGATAGCCCAATGCCCTACTCGTTTGAGTCTATGATGCCCGGCAGCCAGATCGTCGTTGAGATTGCTATCCGCCCATACGCACAACCGTTGCAACTCGGAGCGCTGGCGGCAGCGCTAAATACCTACATCGCAATGGATTCCACCATCGGCGGGCAGGGCGCGAAAGGCTATGGCTCGGTAGATGTGGCATTGTTGAGCGAGTACCATGTGCAGCAATACCTAGCAGATTACGAGACGCACATCGCCATGAGCGCTGATAAACTGCGTTTGGGATTGCTTGACGGCACACTGGCTACTGGAGCGGTTGTATGTGGCAAGTAAATCCCACTCCACAAGAACTTTTAACCCTCTCACAAGCGTGGGAGGGCCAAACCATGCAACCCCTACGAATCACCGCTGAGTTATCTACGCCTGTGGGTGCTGGTATGGGGATGCACTTTGATGCCATTCTGTCCTACGCGATCATCGAACGCGCTTCGCAAGGGCAAAATTACCCACCAGAGATGTACCCGTTCGTGATCCCTTTGCCACTAGAGGTACTGTGGCAACCCAATGGCGGTTTGCCGCTCTGGGCGTCTACCAACTTAGCACCAATGGGCGACGCCACCTATGAAATTGGGTATATCAACAAGCGTGCGCTAGACGCCGGTCGCCATACCCGCGAAAATTTGAACACAGGCAAAGGACGGCACAAAGACATGCACCGCCCCTTCAAGCAGACTGTTGCACTTGGTTGGCAGGCAGATGTCATTGGACACGCCGAAAGCATTGCAGACCTACTGGCAACCGTCCACGCCATCGGCAAAAAGCGCACGGCAGGCGGGGGACGTGTGCATCAATGGAAGATTGATACACTCCCCAACTTCCGCCTACTGAATGACGCTCACGTTTATCGCCGCCCTGTTCCTATCGAAGCGATTTGGGACTTGATCCACAAGGGCGTTGGCGACACCGTGGTTGCCCCTGCACAACGGTTGGGATACAGCCCGCCCTACTGGTATGCCCCTGCCCACTTGCCTTGCGTCGGCGGATAAAATGAAAACAGTCAACGTGGGGGAATACATAGTTGATGCGCGTGTGGTTAACAACCCTGCGCGCATGTTGATGTGGTGGTGCGAAAAATACGCATGATCTACGTTCTTTCCCATACCCCAAAAGCGAATGATTGGATCGCGCAACACCCGCGCCTCTACGCCTATCCCAAGCTACCCGACACCAGCGGAAGCGAGTTAGTCATCTTGGATAGCGGCGCATTCGGTCTATCCATGCGCGGCCAATCAATGAATGCCACCTACCTGCACGCGCTGGCCGCCTACTACCGCCAATACGCTGCAACTAATGTAATCGCCGTCGCGCCCGACCAATTCAAAGCGCCGCAGGTCAGCATGAATCAGTTCAAAGTATGGCATGAGGCAGGTTCCCCGACGGTTTCGCCCGTCCTGCAAATGCGCAGCCACAAGCGATTTGACCTTGCTGACCTCCATCGACAATTGGTCTTGTACCAACGATTCCCTCTTCCGCGATGGCAAGGCCGCCCCGTCATCTGCTTCAGCAACGCGGGTTGGCACGGGATAGAGTTTCAGCGACATGTCCTCAGCCTGAAACTGGTCTTGCAACGCGCATTCCCAAGCGGCGTGTGGTTGCACAATCTTGGCGCGGGGTGGGATATTGAGGACATTCATGCATGGCGCGACTGCGGGATATTCGCCAGCGCCGACAGCATCGCATGGTACACCGACGCCGACGCAGGCGTTGAGTGGGGTGGGGACGGTGCGACTATCTATGAGCGCAACGCAACACGGGCAATCACTGCTGCACGCACATAACGCTATGTGGGGCAATTTCAAGATCACCCTCCCAAACGCTTGACAG
>JBMOFU010000392.1:0-3609 GCA_049318725.1 Phototrophicaceae bacterium
GTAGCGTTATATATTTAGCTCGTCTGCCAAGCTCGGAATATCCATCAACAGCTTGAGCAGGTCATAGATGAACGTGCTTGCCGTCAGCGGTTTGGTCAGGTAATTGTAGAATCCGGCAGAGATGGCTTTTTCGCGGTCGCCGGGCATGGCGTGGGCGGTGAGGGCAATCGCCGGCAGGTCGCGCAGGTCGCGGTCTGCACGCAACGCACGGATGAAGCCCCAACCGTCCATTACGGGCATAGACAAGTCAGAAATGACAAAGCGCGGTTTAACCTGTTGTACCAGCGCCAACCCTTCACGGCCATTGGTGGCGCTATGCACCGTCGCGCCATACTCAATCAAGATGATTTCTGCAACCATTAGGCTGTCGGGTTCATCATCAATCACCACGATGTCCCACCCTTGCAACAAATCAGGGGGCAGTTGAAATTGCGTCATAGCGGCGGTTACTCCTGTTGTGGGGTGGTATGTGCCGGGAGCAACACCGTAAACGTGCTGCCTTCACCGACCTCACTCTGAACGGTGACGGTTCCCCCCATCGTGCGCGTATATTTTTGCACAATCGCCAGCCCTAGCCCAGTGCCACCGTACTTGCGCTGCGAGGTTTGGTCTACTTGGCGGAACTCCTCAAAGATGTAATCGCGGGCGTGCGGGGGGATGCCAATGCCTGTATCCACTACTAAAATCCGCCACTGATGACCCGCACTGTGCATCTGAAGCGCAACTGTACCCTTTTCGGTGAACTTAATGGCGTTGCTCAACAGGTTGATGACCACTTTAGCAATCGCCTCCTCATCGCCATAGAGGGGGTTCGGCAAATTGGGGTCAATCTCTACGGCAAAGGTCAACCCTTTGCTTTCTGCCAGTACCCCAATTTGAGACTGTAAGCGTTCGGCCAACTTCAATGGGGCGAACGGCAAGTAAGAAAGCTCCAAACGGCCAGATTCCACCCGCGACAAGTCTAAAAAGTCGTTAATCAGCCCCAAAAGGCGTTTGCTGTTGGCCTGCACGCGGTTAAGGTAGTGCGTGGTTTTATCGTTGTAATCTACCCCGCCCATCTTAGAAAGCATAATGCTGGTGAAGCCTTCAATGGCGTTCATCGGCGTTCTTAACTCATGGGACATGGTAGAAAGGAACTCCGTTTTAAGCCGTGCGTTTTCTTCGGCAAAGCGCCGCGCTTCTTCCAGTTGTATAATCAACGCTTCGCGCTCTTTTTCGACGCGCGCTTTTTCCATTTCGTTGTGCAGCAACAGGTTATAGCCGCGTACAAGGTCGCCAATTTCGTCTTTGCCGCCTTCAGGGAGTGCCATTTCTTCCCCAAGTTTCCCACCCTGTAAGGCGTTAATCCGTTGGGTGATCGTCCGAATGGGGGTCACTAAATCGCGGTTGAGGATGCCGGCGACAATTGCCACAATCACCAAACTGACGACCAACAGCGAAAGCGTGCTAAGGCCAATGTTTGCCGCCTTTGCATTCAAGGTGGAAAGCGGCGTCAGGCTGACGACGATCCAGCCAGCTTTGCTCGAACGGGTATAACTGACAGCTACCGAAACCCCCTTATACACTGTGGTGAACGCACCGCCTTCCCCAACCAACTGGCTGACCAACTCTGGGCTGGCAATGGTGCCAATTTGAGCGGGGTCTGGGTGTACAACCAGATGATGGTCGTTGTCAATCAACAACAATTGCACGTCTTGACCCAGTTCAACCGCCGAAAAGCGCTCGATGAGCGCTTCTACACTGTAGTTCACCAGCAACATCGCCGTGACCTCTTGCTGGAGCGTTTCTCGGTTGAGGCGCGTTAAAAACCGCCCGACTGCCACCACTTGCCCAAAGCTCGAAGCCGTGTTGATATTCTGTTCCACCCCCAACCATGCGATGGTGGTTGGGCTGGCCGCCACTTGAGCTTCCAAAGCGCCACGCGCCACCGGGTTGATGTTGTCAATGTTGAGCGTGTCCCCTACATGGTAGTGCGCGCCGCTTTGGGTGAAGATGTCTATCGAAACCAAGCCCTGAATGTTGGAATACGCATTGAGGATTTGCCCAATCCGCGATTGGGTAGACAGCACCGCAAAGGTATCGCTGGGGGCGGTGGTGTCTGCCTCTAACAACTCACGGATTTCTTCCACCCCTGCAAGGTTAAAGATCAGGCTTTCGACCTGCTCTAAGATCAAATCCAGTTGCTCACTTTCGCCTACCACTAGTTCGCCGTTATAGATTTGTGCTTCCTGCAACAACAAGCGCGCTGAAATCACATAGGTGAAAACGCTTAACAAAATCAGCGGAAAAACGCTAATCAGCAGTAAATATAGTAGCAGGCGTGGGGTGAGCTTGAGCGTCATAGGGGTTATTCGGCCTCTGCGGTCATAAGCAGCGTGTCAACCATCGTTTCTGGCGGGACGGTTTGCCCATTGAGCAGCCGCACGGCGTAATCTACACCGGTGTAACCTTGTTGGGCGGCCTGTTGGTCTACAGTCACCACTAAGGGAGTTGTACCCAGTGCGCTGGTGGCCTGTGGCAGCGCATCAAACCCGCCAACGATGACATCTTCACGGCCAGCACGCTCTAGGTATTCCACCACACCGAGCGCCATCATATCGTTGGCGGCAAAAACGACCTTCGCCTCTGGATGTTCAGTGAACACCTGTTCAGCGACAGTGACGGCTTCGTCAATCATCCAGTTGGCGGTTTCGCTGGCAACGATGGTGATATTGTCGCTGGCTTCAAAGGCGCGAACTGCACCGTCGCGGCGGTCTTGGGCGTTTTGCGCCTCACGGATGCCCTCGATAATTACCGCTTCTGTGGGGCCGTCTACTTGTTGGCTTAGGTATTCAGCCGCCTTGTATGCCCCAGCTTCATTGTCCACACTGATAAACGGCACATCCACTAGCCCCTGAGAGGCGGCCACTTCTGGATTAAGGCGGTTGTCAATGTTGACCACGATAATCCCGGCGGCTTGGGCGCGTTGCAATACCGGGATCAACTCCACAGAATCCCCCGGCGCAATGACAATGGCATCTATCCCTTGGGCGGTCAGTTCCTCAATAATTTCTACCTGTTGCTCAATAGAAGTTTCTTGGGCGGCAGTACGGACGGTCAACGCGATGCCAAATTCGGCTTCCGCTTGGCGCGCACCCCGTTCCATTTCTACGAAAAAGGGATTGGTGAGGGTTTTCATCACCAACGCCACTTGATACGGCTCTGGCGTGGGGGTGAGGGTGGGCGGCGGTGGGGTGGTGGCACAGGCAGCCAAGACCAAACAGCAAACTAGCAAATATACACGGCGCATAGCAGGGCGGCTCCTCAGATGAATAGGCAGAGTTGGTGAATACAATAGAGTGTCTGATATATAAAACACACAACCCCTATTCTACTCAGCCCGCGCCAGATTGCGAACACGAATTGATAATATATTACGGTGATTGCTAGTTCATGTTTTTGGCCTGTTTTGCGGACAAGGCAAGTCTTGTCCCTACAGAATGGGGTCGCATCGCAAGGGTTTTGTAGGGACGACACCTGTGTCGTCCGTCTTTGTGGCGTTAAAATCAGTCACCAGCAATCAGGGTTACCGTTATAAAACACGCTCTAAACCCGCTAACGGTTTGCGCG
>JBMOFU010000393.1:0-3586 GCA_049318725.1 Phototrophicaceae bacterium
TCCCCCGGCGGGCTGGCGGTGAAGCAATACCAACGCAGGGCATCTGCCCCGCTGCTGTTCAGCACCGACCACGGCTCAACGATGTTCCCCTTGCTCTTGGACATCTTTTCGCCTTTTTCGTCCAAGATGTGACCTAAACAGATCACGTTCTTGTAGGCTACCGACTCGTTGAGCATGACGCTGATCGCGTGCAGGCTGTAGAACCAGCCGCGTGTTTGGTCTACGGCTTCGCAGATGTAATCGGCGGGGTATTGGCTGGCAAACTGATGATTGACGTCTTTCGCCGGGTAGCCCCACTGCGCGAAGGGCATTGCGCCGCTGTCGAACCACACGTCAATCACTTCTGGCACGCGCCGCATCGTGCCGCCCGTCCCCTTCGGATTCGGGAAGGTGATGTCGTCTACATAGGGGCGGTGCAGGTCTAACTCGCTCAGGTCGCGCCCCACGTATCCGCTCAGTTCTTCCACACTGCCGATGCACAGTTCTTCGCCCGTTTGGTCGTCTACCCACATGGGCAATGGAGTTCCCCAATAACGCTCACGCCCTAGCGCCCAATCTTTGAGTTCGTCCAGCCAATTGCCAAAGCGACCATCACGCACATGCTCTGGAACCCACTTGATCGTCTGGTTCAGGTCAATCATGCGTTGGCGGTATTCGGTGGCACGCAGGAACCATGTTTCGCGTGCGAAGTACATCAACGGTTGCCCGGTGCGCCAGTCGTGCGGATAGTTGTGTTCGTAGTCATAGCGCCGATAGAGCAGCCCGCGCCGCTTCAAGTCTCGGATGATCTCTTTATCGGCGTCTTTGAACCACATGCCCCTAAAGGGCGTTGCGGCTTCGACAAAGCGACCATCTTCTTCTACTGCACGGAAGGCGGGCAAATTGAACTGAGTCCCCACGCGCATGTCATCTTCGCCGTAGGTCGGGGCAATATGGACGATGCCGGTGCCGTCTGCGGTGCTGACAAAATCGCCTTCGATGACGTAGTGAACCTTCGTTCCCTCAACCGGGAAGAACGTGTATAGCGGGTGATATTCCCAGCCGAGCAGGTCGCGCCCCTTGAGCCGCCCGACAATTTCATAGCGCTCTGGTTTTTCCAGCGCGCTCTTGACCAGCGCTTCAGCAAGGATCAACGTTTCTGGCGTGCCATCTTCGGTTTGGCCGACCACGCGCACATAGTCAATGTCTGCGCCAACGGCTAAGGCCGCGTTGCTCGGTAGCGTCCACGGGGTCGTCGTCCACGCCAACAAGTAGGTGCTTGGCTCATCCTTGAGCGGGAAGCGTACAAACGCGCTGGGAGAAACGATCTCTTTGTAGCCAAGCGCCACTTCATGGCTGCTGAGGGGCGTGCCGCTGCTGGGCGAATAGGGTACGACCTTATAGCCGCGATAGAGCAAGTTCTTGCTCCACAACTGTTTGAGGATCCACCAGACGCTTTCAATGTAATCATTGGTGAAGGTCACATAGGCGTCATCAAGGTTGACCCAATACGCCATACGCTCGGTGAGCCGTTCCCAGTCGGTGATGTTGCGGAAGACCGTATCGCGGCATTTTTGGTTGAACTTATCAATGCCGTACTTAACGATGTCGCGCTTGTCTTCGATGCCGATTTCTTTCTGGACGGCCATTTCTACGGGCAGGCCGTGGGTGTCCCAGCCGCCTTTACGCAACACACGATACCCGCGCATGGTCTTGTAACGCGGGAACAGGTCTTTGAACGACCGTGCCAACACATGATGGCTCCCCGGTAGCCCATTGGCGGTGGGGGGGCCTTCATAAAAGACAAAGTTAGGACGACCTTCTCGCTCGGTCACGGTGCGCGCAAAGATTTTTTCCGCACGCCAAAAATCGAGCTGGTCTTTTTCGACCTTTTGGATATCTACCTTCGGGTCTACAGGTTTGAACATTAAGTTACTCCGCTTCCGCGATTGAGATAGGCTGATGGGTTAAAGAAGGTGACATAAAAATGTAAAGGTCGCGTCAGCCCAAAATCAACGGCGGCGAGAGTAGTTGCCAACCACCCCTTGCCACCATACCACCTGCACCTTTCTTTGTATACAAAAGGCTAGAAAGAATGCTTTCTAGCCCAATCAGTATAACAAATTTCCCTGTGGTTTTGGGGGCGAATTTAGCCTTGTGCTTCGCTTTCGCCCAGTCGGTCGCTGAGTTCACGCAGGCCGCCGCGCAACATTGCCAACATCATCACACGCGGTTGCAGAGTGACATTGGGGGCAACCTTACGGTTGAGCGCTAACCCGGCCAACTTGCGGTATTGCGGGTCATTCCACAACCAACGTAAGGGCGTGGCGACCAATTCCTTCGGCAGGGAAAAGCTCATGGTCGGGTAAAGCTGTTGCTGAATGCGGTTGAGCGTCGCCTCATACTGCGGCTGCATCTGTTTGCGGGCGCTGGTGTCGTACCACTGTAGGGCGTCTGCCCAAGTGGTGCGGCCACTGTGCCAAGCAATAATCGCCTTTGCCAGCGTGCGCGCACTGTACACTGAATCGTAAATCCCCTGCCCGTCTATTGGGTCTTTTTGGTGATAGGCGTCACCCACCAGCGCCCACCCCGCGCCGCCCGCTGCACGGAACAAGTTGCCGACTTTACGCATCCCATGCACTTTGGTGATGAGTTCAGCGCCTTGCAAGCGCGCCCACACATCGGTATTTTCGCGCAGTTTTTCTAGGTAGAACGGCTCGACTGCGCCGCCTTCGGGCGCGATTACATCGGCTCGGCCTTCTACACAGACGGCGGCGGTGTTGTCGGCGCTGTCCATAATCAGGTATCCGTGCGTGGTGGCATTTTGTGCGCCATACGCCACAGACGTGGGGCTACCTTCATCAAAGGGGCGCACGTTGCGCCAGTAGCCATAGTAGATGGTCGTGGGGTGTTCGCTGCGCTTGTCGCGTTCGGGCGCTTCTACCTTGCGGGCGACAGTGCTAAAGCGGCCATCAGCGCCCACAACACACTTGGCGGTATATTGGGCTTTTTCGCCATTATTGACAAAGCGCCCCTCTAGGCCAATCACCTGTTGGCCGTCATCGTCCCACAGCAGGCTATTGACCGCAAAGCCTTGATGACCGCTGACGGTAGGGTAGCGCAGCGCGTTGTCCCACAGGGCAGCATCAAAGCGCGCACGGTCTACGGCGTAGCCATAATTGCGCCCGTTGATCTCTGGAATATCCAGCGCTAACGCGGTATCTGCATCAATCACGCCGATCATGCGTCCGATTTTGGGCGTATTGTGGGCATACGCGCTTTCGTCCGCCCCAATTTCGTCCAGCATCGCCAGCGTGGAAGGTTGTACCATTGGCGACGAGGCAGGATGATCCTCTGGGAAGGTTGCCCGTTCCAGCAACAAGACGCGCAGTTCCGCTTGCCCCAGATACGCGGCCAACGTTGACCCGGCCACACGCCCGCCAACAATAATCACATCATATTCGGTTTCAGTCATAGTGAGGGGGTTCCTGAATCCATAGCCTACGGTCTATATCTATGCTATCATCACCCATTATAGTTCCCTTTCCCATAGCCTTTTATGGACATGGGTGGGTCTGTTTTTTACAGCCGAAGCCGTAAGGGATGA
>JBMOFU010000394.1:0-3578 GCA_049318725.1 Phototrophicaceae bacterium
TGTGTACCCACTTAAAACAATCACCGCTCACGGTTTCGATTTTTCGGCGTCGTGCGGACGTGACAGGTCACAACGGTGGTGTAGGGACGCCACAGGTGGCGTCCGCGTTTTACGGGCAAAAAACAATAGCCATAGGGGTATGATACATCATGCCCCTATGGCTATTCAGGCGTGGCCGTCACAACAATATAGACGATGTTGGGCGTTGCGCTTGGGCTTGGGATGGGCGTAGCCGTACCGGGCAAGCGCACAAAGAAGTATCCCGATTGGCTACATACCGTTTGGGCGTTGGCGTCCACTAAAGCGATTGTCCAATCATAGAGGCCGGGGTGTGGCAGGCGGTTGATCGGGAAGCTCAAGACGGTGCTGGGCGCGCCTTCGATCTGCCCGCCGATGTTTTCTCCAGTGAGGCGGTGACGAAACAACGCACGGATCACACTATTGGGCAATTCGGTGGCAAGGATGACCTCAAAACGCCCACGCTCAAGCGGGTAAGAAAACCCGTTGTCGGGAATCCCTAACACCAAAAAGCCCGCGCATACTTCTTCTGCGGTCAAGGTGGGGGTGATGGTTGGCGTTAAGGTGGGCGTGCGGCTAGGCATGGCGGTATGGGTGGGTGTGGGCGTCCATGTGGGGGGGAGCGTTGCCCGTTGTAATTCAGGAACCGCCGCCACACGCGGCAGGTAGCTCAACGTCCCTACTAGCACACAGGCCGCGAATACCGCCCCCCAGCGCCATTGCCGCCACGTCACGACGTATGTTCCCCCATGCGGCGTTCATTGCCTGCCCGCAAGCGCTGGATGTTTTCTCGAAAGCGCCACAGCAGGGTAGAAGTTAAGACCGTCACATACACCATATGGGCGGCGCCGAAGCCCGTGCCGGGGATCAAGCTCAGGATGGCAACAATCGGCGCACCGATCCCCAACATGACCAAGACTGCCAAAGACATATAGCGGGTACGGTACAGCACCAACAACCCGACGACGGCCATAATCAAGATCACGTACCACTGCACCACCATCAGCGCGGTGCCGCCGGCGGTGGCCGCCCCTTTGCCGCCTTTGAGCTTGCCCGTGACCATCCACGCGAACACTGACCAACTATGACCGACAATCGCCGCCAGCGCGGCAATGGTGGTGGCGGTGTCTGGCATGGTGGGCATCAAGTAATGGCGGGCAATCAAGATGGCGACAATCCCCTTGAGTGCGTCTAACAATAGCACCAAAATCCCCAACACTGGCCCCACGGCACGGATCACGTTGGTGGTTCCCATATTGCCGCTACCGACCTCAAAAATGTTCACACTTTTCATGCGGGCGACTAAATAGGCTACTGGAATCGCCCCAAGCAGATAGGCTTCAAGAATAACAATACACGCCCGAAAAAACATCTCTGGTCACTTTCTACTGATACGAGAGTTTTTGATTACCACTATAACACACCAATGGGCATTACAGTTGCGATTTTGCCAACCTGACGATTACCCTACGCTACACCTTTTTTTACACACCCCTGACAACTTTTTGACGGAAGCCAACGTAATCTATGGCAGAGTAACAATAAGTGCGGGTAGCCTTTTGAGACCCTACCCCAGAAAGTGCAATGACCATGTTAGCAAAACAAACCCAGTCAGCTTCATGCACGCTTGTTTGGTCGCCTAGCGGTCAAGGCATGGGATATGTGACCCAAAGCGGTTTGAACCTGTATTTGAGCGACCCCAACAGCGACGCCGAAACGTACCTTGTGATTGCCAAAGGCCGCTTTACCGAGCTTGGCTGGTCGCCCGATGGCCGTTACTTCAACGCACGGCGGGCAGACGGCCAATGGTTCGTATTTGTCATTGAACGCTTGCGGGCGTTACGGGTGTTTGAGGCGGCGGCTTCCTCTTTAGAATGGATCAGCAACGACCAGTTGTTGTACGTGCCAGAACAGGGCGGGCTAGTGCTGGTCTATATGGGCAACGTCCCCACCCGCGTGATTTTGGCGGGATAAAGTCTCGCGGGCGCCATAGGTAGCGCCCCTACAACGGCGAGTCACCCTGAATGCCCTGCGTCAGATGAGGTAGTGAACAGTTCCATAACTTCTGCTAGGGTTGCAGCGGTGATGAAGCCTTGCGTGGCGGCGTGTTGGGCAATGCTTAGGCTGTCGGGGACGAGTTGCATCTCGATGCCTTCTGCCGCTAACGTTGCCGCCAAGCGTTGTACTGCCCCCGCGTGTTTGTCACTCCCCACATCCCGAATGTAGATTGCTGCAATCCGCCCGGCGTTACGCCGCGCCACTTCTGCATAGATCGGCGCGTCCTTTTGGCCGCTGTCTCCGATGAGGATAAAGCGCAGGTGCGGGTAAAGTGCCAGCAAGCCCTCAATATAGCCGAGCTTATGGGCGGTATGATCTGCTGCGCCGATGCTTTCTCCGTTCAGGCCGATATGCCGCAAATGAATGGGGCCACGCGGAACACGGTTGATAGCAAAGAAATCGGTAATCATGTCGTACAGGTTCCACGGGCTGCTAGACACGTAAAAGATCGGGTTGAAGGTTTTGCCCGTCCCGCGTTGCAACCCCTGATATAGCTCTGGCACGCCCCTAAAGGGCAAGCGCTCATAGGCGTTTTCAAGGAAGGTATGGCGCAACATCTGGAGTGGACGCAAGACTTCGGTTTGAACAATGGTATCGTCTAAGTCACTGACGATGGCAAATTGGGCGTCGCTCGGCGGAATCATCAACGGCGCCGACACTTCTACGCTCTGGTCGGGGATGCGGTCATAGGGGGTTTGCACCACTTGCAAGCGGATGTGCGACCAGCCTGTCGGGAGGGTTTGGTCTTCGGGCAATAGCGTTAAGTTGAAGAAGCCTTCTTCATCGCAGGTAGCTTCTGCCCGCAAGTGATCGCCTACGACGCGCACCTGTGCAAACGGGATTTCGTCGGTTTCAAAGCGCTTATAGGTGTTGCTTAAGTTACGCCACAGGGTATCTCTTGGGTTAGGGGCTTCAAGGCGCTTATCCAGCAGCACACGCCCACGAATCAGCGCGCTGGTGGGCGTTCCATAGCCAATGTAGGGGGTGAGGATCACCGCCCGCGAAGGCCGCAAGCTGAGGCTAAATCGCCAACGATCAAACCAGTTTTCGATCCCTACCAAGCGGCGGGTAAGCCGATGTTGCCAGTTCGTCATGCTTGGGTTTTCCCCATCCCTGAGAACACACTGGACAAAGGTGTGGGCAACTTCCCCACAGATGGCGCTGAATGCGCCCTATTATAGCGCGTCTGGGGCGTCTATGCGCCGATAAATATCAATCTTGTCAACTTCCCCCGTTGTAAAGGTCTGTTGGAGGGTATAGCCCTCATCTTGAATGTACTGTAGCAGGCTTGGCGGGTTTAAGTAGTCGCCTTCGCGCGAGTCTAGCACAATCCATGTGGGGTTGGCCTGCGCCCATAGATCCACTTCGGGGATGTCTAGGTTAAGTTCGAAATTGGCTAGGGTCGCCACATAGATGGAGGTGAATTCCCATTCAGGCAAATAGGCATAATAAGTAGAGGGGGCAAGAATTGGCTCATCGGGGGTGGTATTCTGGCGCAACCA
>JBMOFU010000395.1:0-3574 GCA_049318725.1 Phototrophicaceae bacterium
GCCAAGATTTTGGTCAATTCTAGGGTTTCCAGCGTTTTTTCGGTAATCATGGGGGCGTATTGTTCCCGTGTTGAATGGTCGTGGGTTTAGGGATAGTGGTGTTTGACAGATGGTTTTCGGTGGGATATTGGAGTCGCAACAAGGCAACGCATATCTGGTTCATTGTAGGTCACGGGGGGTCAAGCTGCAACGGGATAATTGGGCAAAAACAGCAAAATTTGAGGGGTTGCGGCCAACACAAGTTTACTATCCCTTAAGCCGCGCCGCGATCTGCGCCAGTGTTTCCCCCGTGATGGGATGTACATAGTCTGGGGCGATTTCTGCCAGTGGCCTAGCCACATAGGCCGCCGTCAACACTGACGGGTCAGGGATCGGCTTGCCCAAGTACGTGAGTACATCACGGTTGAACAGCACCAAATCAGCATCAGCGGTGATGATCGGGCTAGGACGCACCCGCCCTAATACCGCCTCTGCGGGGCGCAATACCGTTGTTTTCAGCGCCACAGGGTCAAGCGGTGTCTGTGCAATGATGGCCGCGTTGATATAGCGTGCTGTGCCGCCGTTAGCATCGGCACTGTGATAAAAGCTAGACACCGCCAAGACGTGCAAGCCCTGTCCCAACAGCCCGATCAAGCGCTGGAGGTTGGCTTCGCCGTCAATATTGCTGCCCAAAGACAAATACACTGTATTCACGTTGACCTCCAGTTGGTTATACATGGTCATATAGCCTACTCGCTTGACAGCCTACCCTAGACGAAATGCTCTTTTGCCTGCACCACACTGTACTAGGGGATTGTTCTAGCATGAGCCACTATCCAAAAACAGAGTTGAACACGGTCAAACGGTTGAGCAAGCGCGCCAACTACGACCACGCAGTGATCTTCCCGATTATTGATGCCACGCCGATCTGCACGGTCGCCTTTGCCGTCGGGTCGCAACCGTTTATCGTCCCGACCATACACGCCCGTGTGGATGAAACGATTTACTTGCACGGCGCACGCGGAATGCGGATGGTAGAACATGCTATCGCCGGAAACCCGTTCTGCTTGAACTTCACCCTTTTAGATGGGCTGGTTTTGGCGCGCTCTGCATTTCACTCGTCCATGAACTACCGTTCGGTGGTGGTCTATGGGGCAGGGCGGTTGGTCGAAACCCGCGAAGAAAAGCTGATCGCATTTGAGGCCGTCACCGAACATGTGATGGCTGGGCGCTGGCAAGATGCCCGCCCCATCACCGACGTGGAAATTAACGCGACTGCTGTCGTTGCCATTGACATTGAAAGCGCGTCGGCCAAAGTCCGCACGGGTGACCCGATAGACGATGAAGAAGATTACGCGCTCCCGATTTGGGCAGGCGTCGTGCCGGTACAACAGCAGTTGCTCACCCCGATCAACGATCCGCGCCTGATTGCAGGGGTTGAACTGCCAGACTATATCAGAAAAACAGTGACGAGTAACGAGTAAGGACAGTGATGAGTAACGAGTAACTACAGTGATGAGTAAACAAAGTGATGAGTAAACAAAGTGATGAGTAAAAGCCCTTTAGTTACTCATCGCTCGTCACTGCTTTTACTGCCCTTCCTGCTTTTACTGCCCTTACTCATCACTGCTTTTACTGTTTTTAAAATATTCCGCTCAAGCGTGCCACGTACCCCGTGAGTTCGGCGTAGCCGTAGCCGCTGACATCGCCACCAATGCGGACTGCCCCTTCCCAATACGTTGGGATGCTGTGCAGTTCTTGATCGGCCAGCAAGGGCGTAAGCGTGAAGGTAAGCGGCGCGCTTTGGTTGAGCGTTGCGCCGTCAATGACAATCTGCCAGCCAGCGGGATACGTGGCACGGCTATAGGACGAGCGCCATGTGTCGGTGGCAGTAATGGTGTAACTGCTGGACGGCAAATAGCTCGTGGTGCCGTCCGCATGGACGAACAGCCCTGCCGAAGTGAGCGCTTTGCCGCCGTCGGTTTGCCGCAACTGATAGAGCATCAATTCGCGCCCATCGTCAAAGATCAAGCCGAACCAGTCCCACCCTTGCAAATTGGTGGAAAGCGCGCTGGTACTGAACTCACGATCCATCCATGTATCGCCGCTGACGGTGAAGGTTTCATCGCCAATCCGTAGTGTGCCAGTGGTCAACATGCGCGGGATGCTGTAGTAGTAGCTGGCGTTGCCGAACTCACTCCCCTTTTGGCTGAGGCCGTTGGTTCCCTGTAGCACGGGGGCTTTGGTCTGCTCTAGGATGAAATCAACGGCAAAGTCGCCAGCGTCAGCGCGCATCTGCACTTGGGTGGCGTCGTCATCGAGTGCAAGCACTTCCCAATCTTCGATCCACACGCGGTAACGCGGGTCAACTGTCGCCCCGGCCAAATCTGCGGCGCCGCGCCCGACCAATTCATCTTGATAGAACTGCCCGCCTTCGATGTCGCTCACGGTAAAGTGGGCTAAATATGCCTGACGGGTGCGCCACTCAGAGCCATCATCGCTTTCAGTGGGAGTCAGCGCCCGCCGAAACACTGTGAACTGGTATCCGAAACGCCGCCCTTCGGCATCGCTCAGGTTGCCCGTGTAGTACCACCATTCGGTCAGGAAGTCTGGGTGTGCGCCGTGATCGCGGGGGAACTCCCAAGCATAGTTCGTGTCGGTTGCCAGCGCAAACGCCCCCACATCAGCAGGCAACCCCACGATTTCAGCGCTGGCCGTCACTGCATCCCCCTGCGAAACATCCGCCAAGCTGAAGCCGAACACCACAATGACTAGCGCGACAAGTACAAGCGATAGAATCCGCCACATGGTCGGGAAGACTGTCCTTTGGCTGATGCAACACAATAAAATCTGGCAACAGTGTAATGCAGCGGGGTTAATCGGTGATGAACAGCGGCACAAAATCCGCTATGATGTACGCGCACCCGCAGAGAAAGGTATCTCATGACCGCACCCTTTACCTTACAACAAACCGCCACCGACTTACAGACGTTTAACGCCCTGTTCCAAGACTTTGCCCAATCCCTGCCAGATGACCTGTGGGAAGCGCGCACCGGAACACGCGAACAGGATTGGACGCTACAAGAGGCGCTCATCCATTTGGTTTCGATTGCGACGGTCTTTAACGATGCCACAGAACACGCGCTACAGGGCAAACCCCTTGTGGTGGATGGACTACAGCGCCGCGAAGACCTGCGCGACTGGAACGCCCATCAAATTGCTGAAGGCGTACACAGCCCCGCCGTGTTGGTCGCTCAGTTCAGCGCCCAGCTAGAGCGTGCATCAACCTTAGCCGCCACGATCCCCGAAGATCAAGCGGGCAAGCTGCTCTACTTGGCCGTCTATAACCGCCCGGCGCCGCTACGTCACTGGCTAGACTGGCAACTTTCGCACGCGGGGGTGATCCATGCTGCACAAGTCACCTACCCGACGGACTATGCCCCGCTGTGGCGGCAATACACCCCAGACTTCACCCACCGCCAGCTAGACCGTTTTATGCGTCACTTTAGCTGGGCATACTGGCAAGATTACACGCCCAATCTACAGGCGGTGCTGAACTTTGTCGTTGACGGTGAAGGCGGCGGGGAGTGGCACT
>JBMOFU010000396.1:0-3571 GCA_049318725.1 Phototrophicaceae bacterium
TTAGTATCTATTTACTTGTGATCCATAGAAATTCGAGGGTTAATGGTTCACTGTGGGGGTTTCGCCGAGCGTTTCCCATGCCGCGATTTTGGTTTTCACGCGGTGGATCACTTCATCGGTGAATTCAGTCGTAGACGACGCGCCGCCAATATCCATTGTCCGAACACCATCATAGACCGTTTCCATCGTGGCTTCATAAATCGCACGGCTGGCCGTTGAAGCGGCATCGCCGCTCACATAGCGCAACAGCGCCGCTGCCGCTAGGATCATTGCCATTGGGTTGGCAAGGTTCTTGCCGAACAAGCTGGGGGCAGTGCCGTGTGGGGCTTCGGTAACGGCAATCTTGACATCAAAGTGTTCATCCAACGCCAAAATCACCGACTCTGCGCCAGCAATGGAGCCGAACATCTTTAGCACCAAATCGCTGAGGGTGTCGCCGTCGCGGTTCAGTGCCGGGATCACAAGCCGTTCTTCGGTAGCATCCAGCAATAGCGCGTAGGTCGCGTCAATCAATTGGGGGTTATAGCGCACACCCGGGTAACGCTTGGCGGCTTCGTCCAGTTCTTCTTTGAACATGCCTTCATATAGCGGGCTAACGGTGTACTTGGGGCCGCCAAAGACCGTGCCACCTGTGCGCTTGGCATACCGGAAGGTGAACTCTGCCACTGCGCGGCAGGTGCGGCGCGAAAGCGGCTGCGTGCTGTAGGCCATTTCGTCCAGCCCTTCGCCCTCGCGCCACTCCGTCGCGTTATAGGCACCGTCTACCGCCATCCGCACGACGGTGATCGGTTGATGAACGGGCGTCAACGGGCGCACGCCGGGGATGCGCCGCCCAGTGCGTAAAATCACCTGCCCGCCGATCCGATCTCTCAGCAGGGCGTTGGGGCTGCCAATATCGCCTTTTTCTTCTGGGGTGATCGTTGCGGCTTTAATCCCCAGCCCTGTTTCTTTCAAGCGGTCGGCGGCGTCGCGGACGACTTGATTTTGGGTCTTACGGCGGTTTTCTAAAGAAAGGTCAAAGGTTTCAAAGTTCAGCGATGTACTGATGACATCAGGTTGCAACACCCGTAACGCCTCATGCAACAGTTCTTGGCCGGTTTGATCGCCCTGTAGAACGACAATAGTACGCTTTTCCACGCGGTTTCCTCGCTGATCGGGTCTAAGTGCGGATATTGGCGTGTATTCTACCATAGCGGCGGGGGGCGCGGTGTGGGAACTTACCCGACATTTCGTTACAATAGGGGGCAGTCCCCCCCTTTTGGAGAAACCCACGTTGACTGTTCATGTCCGCACGGCTCGTTTAGATGATACCCAAGCCATTAGCGCCTTAATGCGCCAACGGATTGGGGTATGGCAACGGTTAGATGCCAACGGCGCTGTAGAAGATGTTGCCTATAGTGACTTGAGCGTCTATGAGCGTTGGCTACATGGCGGCCCGTGGATGAGCATTGAAACCGGGGCGCTCCAGTTAAGCCATCTTTTACGTGGGGCAGGCTTGCCGTTGGTTGCTCTAGCAGGCGATGAGGTGATCGGCTATACCGAAGTCTACAACGGTACGGAGCCGCCGCCCTATGGCCGCCACTTGCACCTTTCGGGGATTACGGTGCGCGCCGACGCTCCCCCAGACAGCGCAGACCTGCTCTTGATTCATGCGGTACAAGTGGGGCAAACCGGGCGTTACGCACGGATCACGGCCAACAACGCTACCAGCGACGCCGAAACCGCCGCTTTTTATACACGGCATGGCTTAACCCCCATTGACCAAGTGCGGCGGATGACTATTCCGGCCAAGTCTGGGCAGGTGTTTTACAAGGCCACTGAACACCCTAACCTAGACTTCGCGCAGGTAGAAGGCTGGCACTTGGCATTAGGCCGTTTGGGGAGCGCGCGCTACCAGTGGGAATCGCTTTGGCCGCGCACCTTTGACGCCATTTCTGAAATCAGCAAGCGCCAAACCCATCGGCTGAACTTGAATGCTGCTGGCAATGATGCCTATCTTTTAATCCGCCAGCAGTTGTATCAACCCCGCCAAGCGGATGTCTTTTGTTGGACGCCCAGACCGCCAACGGCACAACTCATCACTGCCATTCGGGATTGGGCGCACCGTGAAGGATACCGCCGCTTAAGCCTTGTCGCGGTAGAAAGCGTGGTGAAGATGCTAGGGCTAGACGCCGAGCCGGACGGATATGCCGAGCAGGTTTTTGCGCTGAATTTGATGTGAACGACAAAAGGATTTCCCTTCATGACGCTTTATCAATCTGACCATGTAGAGTACAACACCGAAAGCGGCAATATTCGCATTTCACTTGAAAATGGCGAAATGCTGCCCGCGTATTGGGCGCACCCCGCCACTGGCACGAAGTTCCCCGGCGTGTTGCTGATCCATAACTGGTGGGGCATCACCGAAGTTATTCGCCTAATGGCAAACCGCTTTGCCCAAACGGGCTACTACGTCATCGTGCCAGATTTGTTCAATGGGGCGAAGCCGCAAACCCACCGCGAAGCGCTGACGGTGATGAAAGCGCTTGGGGATGCTTCGTTTGAACGCCTCGACGCGGCGCTGACCGTGCTAGAAGAACATCACCGTTGCAACGCAGAAGTCGCGGCGGTGGGCGTGGGCATGGGCGGGAGCTTGGCCTATGAAGCGGCCATCAAGCGCACTGACCTTGAAGTGGCCGTGTCATTTTACGGCTTTCCACAAAAGTATCTCGGCCAGCTTGCCACCGCCAATACGCCGATTCTGGCGGTCTATGGCGATCAAGACCCGTTTGTGCCGCCCGCTGTCGTAGAAAAACTCAAGAGCGAACTCGCCAGCAGTCCGCTTGCCTCTAAGCATCTTGTGAAGACCATAGCGGGCGTTGGGCATGGCTTCTTTGCAGATAAGCCGAATAGTACCGAGCGTGAACTGAGCGGCGTGGCTTGGGCAACCGCCATAGACTTTATCGAAGACTACATCACGCCGCCGAAGAAGCCCGTCACCAAGAAGAAGAGGTAACGAACTGTGCGCGAATGGCGGGTATGGGCGGCAACCGTGCTGGTGATGTTGGCCTTGAGCCATCCTGCGCTGTATGGCGCAACTTTGCCGTTTGACGGAACGACCCTGCTCACGTTGGCGGTCAGCGTGGGCTACTTCATCGGCTATGTCTACCTCATTCGGACGTTATTGCGCTTGCCGTTCGCGCTGTGGCGCTTTCGGCGGCGTTTTATCCATGCGCGCAAAAGCTATCAATTGAGCCGCAATGAGGCGCTGATAGACGCCTTCTACGGCGGCCTGTTAGATCGCAAGGCGTTTGAGGGTGGGGTAATCGCCTTGCTAGACCGCCTCGCGGTGCTGTTGATTGGGGTGATCGCCTGTTTGCCGGCCATCGGCGGCTGGCTGGTCGGGTATCTAGGCGGTTGGGGGGCGCTATTGTTGGTGTTCGTCTATGTGTATACGGGGCGCTTTAGCTTGTTGGTGGGGGATGGCGAGTTCGGTGGGCGGGCGATGCCGAAGCTCCGCCGCCCACCGGATGATATAAGGTTTTAAGTGATGCCGATGATTCAATCTATCCAACAGATCATAAAACCGTTG
>JBMOFU010000397.1:0-3571 GCA_049318725.1 Phototrophicaceae bacterium
ATAGAGCAGCATAACACAGGCCGTCAACAGCCCCGGCAGCCAACGGCTACGCATCAATGGGGAAAGCGTCACTTGGGTATTGCGTAGCGTGTTGTTTTGTTGCCACACCGTCTGGAGTCCGTTGCCGTCGGGATGTAGGCGGACGATGGCATCTGGCGAGCGCGTGAGGTAGAGCCACTCCCCATCTGGCGACCAGCCCATTAAGCGGCTGTTGATGGCAATCAAGGTCGGCGCGCCGCCGCTGATCGGCAACGTCCAGACGCCGCCTGCCCCCTGTGACGAGTGCGCTTGATAGGCCAACATCGTCCCGTCTGGCGACCAAATGACCCCCGTTTCAAACAGTTCATCGTTGGTCAAGCGCCGCGTGTTACTGCCGTCAACATTCATCAAGTACATATCTGACGTTCCTGCCGACCAACTCACATAGATCAACTGGTCAGCACGCGGCGACGGCACCGGACTGTTGTCAGTTTCGGAAGATTCGGTTAAGGCGCGCCGTCCAGTGCTGTCTGGCTGCATCCGATAGATGTTGTAATTGCCGCTCATGTTGCTGTGGAACACAATCGCCGCGCCGTCTTGGGTGAAGGCCGCAGATTGGGTATCACGGTAGTCAATCAAGCGCGGGGTGACGTTGCGGCCAATCCCCACCTGATACAGTTGGGTATCAAAGGCCAGCGCGCCGCGCTCGACCAACAACGAGTTGCCATCCGGCGACCAGCTAAAGTGGCGGTGATAGGCGTCGGGCGTGACGGGCAACGCGATAGGCCGTGTGCGCCCGCCCATCGCGTCGAATAGCCATACTTGGTCTAGTCCGGTGGGGAGCAGGCGCACGGCCAACTGCAACCCCACAGGCGACCAACTTAGTTGCGGCGCAGTGCTTGGCATACGCCCTAGCCATTGGGCGTGGCTCCCGTCGGGGCGGCTGCGATATAGGTTCATGTTGCCGTCTATCCACGCAATGCGGTACGGCTCGGCGCTAGGGAACAGGCGCGGCACACTCAAGGCCACATCCACCAAAATCAACAGGGCGGCAGTCAGGCGTAGCACAGCGCGCAACATCGGCTATTTCTATTTCATTTCAGGGCGGCGGCAAAGCGGGCGGTAATGACTTGCGGGCGCGTGATAGCACTGCCGACCACGACGGCATAGGCGCCTGCGTCCAGTGCGGCGCGTGCCTGTTCGGGCGTGTGGATGCGGCCTTCGGCAATCACGGGGATGGAGGAAGCGCCGACGATTTCGCGCAATAGGTCAAGCGGGTTACGGGCAGGGTCACTATAAGGGGTATATCCGGCAAGCGTTGGAGCAACAGCATCCGCGCCAAGTTCGGCGGCAGCCAGCGCTTCTTCCAACGTCGAAACATCGGCCAGTACAGGCTTGCCCAGTTCGTAATGAATACGGGCAATCAGTTGAGCAAGTGCCACTCCGTCTGGGCGTGGGCGCGGGGTCGCGTCCAGCGCAATCATATCTGCACCCGCTTCAGCAATCATGCGGGCGTGGGTAAAGGTCGGCGTGATGTATACGCCTTCGGTGCCGTCCTTGTACAGCCCAATCAGCGGCAAGGCCACCAACGCCTTGATTGCGGCAATATCCGCCGGACTATTGGCACGGATGCCGACAGCGCCGCCCTGCTGTGCTGCCAGCGCCATCTGCGCCATGATCTGCGCGCCGTGTAGCGGTTCGTCGTGTAGGGCTTGGCAGGACACAATCAAGCCGCCGCGTAATGTATTCCAACCACTGGGGAGCAGCATTGGCACATTCCCTTTTTGATAAAGGGCGAGACACGTCTCGCCCCTACAAAATCTCAGACGCCACAGGTAGCGCCCCTAGAATTTATTGCGCTTGCAAATTGGCGCGTAGCAAGATCACCTCTGGCTGTTCGGGCAGGTTTTCGCGCCCGGCCAGCTTGAACACATCTTCTTCTTGCACGGTGCTGATGCCCATTACCTTAAGGAAGCGGTCTACGCCCTCTAGCGGCAATTGTAGCCCCGGCAGCGCGTAGTGCATCGGGATGATGTAGTTTGGCTCAATCACCGCCACCACATCCGACGCCTGTGCAGCAGTCAGCGCACTACCCCCGCCCACTGGGAGCAGCAAGACGTTTACTTCCCCGATTTCTTCGGCCACCGCCTGCGACGGCACATGGCTGAGGTCGCCGGCATGGAACACCTTTACGCCGTCGTAGTTGACCAAATAGCCAATGTTGTACCGTTGGATTTCTTCCGCTAGGGTGTGGAGCGCCACGCCTGTGAAAAACGTCCCGCCGATTTCATACTCACCGGGGGTGGAAAGCACGTAGGGCGCCCCCTTGATGAAGTCCATGCTGCTGTGACCGAGCGCATTATGGCTCACCGTGATTACATCCGTGCGGGTGGTGCCGCCGGGGGTTAAGCCTAACATCGCGCTATAGGGGTCGGTGAGCAGTGTCGTTTTGCCGCGCCCACTGATGCGGAAGCAACTCATGCCATACCACGTCAATTCCATAAACAACCTTCCTCACAAGAAATTGCACATTTGTTTGCATCTATTATACTATAGGTGACATCATCCACAGAGAGATAATGTTTTCCACAACAGCGCGATGGCATCAAACATGGGGTTGACAAAATGAAATCGCATACCGTGTTGTGTGTAGGGGCGTGTATCCATTCTGTGCGTTGCCCTAGACCGCCAATGCCCTGATAATATGGGGGATGATTGGTGACGGGCGTATCGTGATTGCGCCCGTTAAATCCGTAACCCGTAGGGGAACTGTATGAGCGCCACCGAACGCCAATTTTGGAATGCCTATTACCGCCGCAACCTCACTGACAGCTACCCTTCTCCAGACCCGCTCTTGTTCGAGGTTGTGCCGCCGCTGTTTGAAATGCGCCCTTACCGTGCGTTGGATGTGGCCTGCGGGTTGGGGCAAAATGCGCTTTGGCTGGCTGGGCAGGGCTATATCACCGACGCGCTGGACATCAGTGACATTGCCTTGACCATTGGGCAGGCTTACGCCTCACGGCGCGGGATCGGGCGAATGCAGTTTATCCAAGCCGACCTTGACGAATATCCCCTAGAGCAGAACGAGTATGATATTGTGGTTGTCATGCGCTTCATCAAACGCGGCTTAATCCCAGACCTACGTGCGGCAGTGCGCCCCGGCGGACGCCTGATTTATGAGGCGTACAATTTGCACGCGCTGGCGCAACACCCCGACCTTGACCCTGAACAAACCTTCCGCATTGGGGAGCTACTCGGCTACTTTGCCGACTGGCGCATTCTGTATCAGACAACCACGAACGGAGTTTCCCGCCTTGTTGCGCTCAAGCCAACCAACTAAGGGGCGTGCGTGGCTGCGCCTTGCACCGCCCGCTGTGTGGCTGATGCGTGGCCTGTTGGCCGCCTGTTGGCTGTTCACGGCAGAAGCGCTCTTTTGGACTAACGTCAGCCGTCCGTTGTGGATTTGGCTACCGTTGGCGCTCGGCTACGTGGCGGCGGCGGGCTTGATCCTTGACGCGGCGGTGCGCTTTCGGGTGCGCGACCTGTTCGGCGGGGCGTTGCTCGGCGGGCTGTTCGCGCTGGTCAGCGGCGC
>JBMOFU010000398.1:0-3559 GCA_049318725.1 Phototrophicaceae bacterium
TGTAACGTGAATTACGGCCTTGTGCCGATGGCCGAGAATGTCGTGGCTGTCGCTGCTGGCGATGTAATCACAGTTTGTGGGTCGCTCACGCGCTGGAGCGTGGCGCAAGCGGGATTGGGTGTGACCACGCCCGAAGACACCCATCCGCCACCAACAAGGCGATACCATGCCCCATCAAAGCCGTCAGCGTAACGAAACCCGCCGTTCGGGATTGAGCCGATCACCCCAAAGGTTGATCCCGCGCCAGAGCGAATCACGACACCGTTTGGCACTTCTGCAATCACGCTACAACGGTCTTCTGGTGCGCCCACCCCAACGCTATTGTCTGCGGGGGTTCCGACGGTTGGGGTGGCCTGTGCATCAGTGGGCACAGTGCTTGTTTCTGCCGATGGGGTAGCCGTCGCAAACACCGTAGCGGTGTTGTCTGTCACCGCTGTGGCTGCCGGGTCAAAGGTTGGTGCGGCTTCTACTATCGCAGGCGCAGGGGTGGGTGTTGGTGCGGCGTTGCTGCTGCTGAACAACACATCTAACACCCCTTGCGCGTTTGGGTTGAGCGTTTGTACAACAACCTCATAGGTTCCAGTATTGGCGGCAACTGTTGTCCCAGCAGATTGCACAAGGCTACTGCTCTGGACGGCTAAGGTTTGCCCATCTGGGCTGCGAACTTCGGCAATAAACGGGAAGCCCCGCACTGCGCTGCTAACGCTGACATGCGTCCCTACCGCAGAATCGAACGAATAGGTTAAGGCGCGAATATCTGGCGAGAGGTTGGCAGCAGTAATTACATCCACCCCTAAAGGCGTGGCGGGGGTGGTGACGCGGCGCTCTAGCCGCAATAGAAATTCGCCCGTGCTGCGCTCTTGGCCTTCGACGACTAAGGTATACACCCCTGCCTCTGGTAGGCGATAGGTCACACGGGCATCGCGTGAGCCGGGCTGGAAGGGATCATCGTTGGTTTCTGCAAGGGCTGTGCCGCCCTCAATTTGTAGGCTTAGGCGTGGGTCTAAGGTGCTAGAGACGGCAATCGCCTCCACGCTGACCAAATCCCCGGCGGCGCCGTCAAAGGTATAGACCTGTGCGGGGGTGGCAGCGCTGATGCTACCGGCGGTGAACGAGCCAAACGCAATGGTGGGCGGTTGTGCCAATACAGTGGCCGCGCTGCCCAACAGCATTAAGCATAAGAGTATAAGCAAGCGTTTCATACAAGGGTGCCTTTCGGGTTAAGTGATGAACTACAGTAATCCCCTGATTGCTAGTGACTGATTTTAACGCCACAAAGACGGACGACTGGACGCTTTTGGGGGATAGGGGTTAGTCCGCCGAGCCACGCCAATGATCTGGCGGTAGGTTTGATTGGCGGCTTGCTGGGTGATGCGGTTGCGTAGTTCGACAATCAGCGCCATCAAATCGGCTGTATCGAGCGTTTCTAGGGTGTCACGCGAATCGTTCATGTCTCTGATTTTAGACATTTTTCCCACTTGCCGCTACCCTTTGCTGCAAACCCCATCCTACCGAACCGTTATCCCTTGCAGTAGCGTGGGCGCGCAACCCTATTACGCCCCTATAATGAGCGTGTGGGCTGTTTGAAAATGCGGTTGCCCTATCAACGGCACGCCAAGCCGCTATAATAGCCGCCAACGGAGCAACCAGAGCGGAGCGTAACCCCCTATGAATCGGCGCGTTGTCATTACCGGACTCGGAGCCATTACCCCCATTGGCAACACTGTCGAAAGCAGTTGGCAAGCCCTGATTCGCGGCAAAAGCGGCGTGGAGCCGCTCACGTTGTTTGACAGCAGCGGCTTTGACGTGCAGATTGCCGGGGAGGTCAAAGGCTGGAACCCCGCTGAATACCTGAATCCCAAAGAGGTACGGCGCAGAGACCGCTATCAACTGTTCGCCCATGAAGCCATTCGCCAAGCCGCCCTGCACGCCCAGATCACAATCACCAGTGAAGCGCAGGCTGAACGCACGGGGATCATTGTGGGGTCGGCCATTGGTGGGATGACGAGCTTTTCAGAGCAGTTGCACAACATCACCGCCGGCGGCGCACGGCGGATGGCACCGTTTGGCATCCCTAGCTTTATGACGACCAGCGGCAGCGCACTGGGCGGGATCGAACTGGGGGCGATGGGCGTTTCATACATCCTCACGTCGGCCTGTGCCACGGGTTCAGATTGCATTGGTCACGCCTTTGACCTGATTCGGCTAGGCCGCGCCGATACGATGCTGGCAGGCGCGGCAGAAGCGCCGATCTTGCCGAACGCCGTTGCCGGCTTTGACCGCTTAGGCGCGTGTTCGCACCAAAATAGCGATCCCGCAGCCGCCATGCGCCCCTTTAGCCGTGACCGTGACGGCTTGGTCGTCTCAGAAGGCGCGGCGGTGATCGTGCTAGAGGAACTGCACAGCGCGCAGACACGCGGGGCAAACATCCTTGCCGAAATTGTGGGCTATGGCGCGTCGTCCGACGCCTATCACATCGTCGCGCCTCATCCAGAGGGCAAAGGGGCGGCCTTAGCGATTCGGCGTGCGCTGGAAGATGCCCACCTCAACCCCGCCGACCTTGATTACATCAACGCGCACGGCACCGCGACCCTGCTCAACGACACGATGGAAACGTTGGCGATCAAACACGCGCTGGGGGAAGACGCCTACAATATCCCCATCAGTGCGACCAAGAGCATGACCGGCCACGCGATGGGCGCTTCTGCGGCGATGGAAGCCGTCTGGAGTGTGTTAGCCCTGCGCGATCAAGTCATCCCGCCGACGCTGAACTTGTACGACCCCGACCCGACCTGTGACCTAGATTACGTCCCCCATGACGCCCGTCAAAAGCGGCTGCGGCATGTGATGACCAACGCCTTTGGCTTTGGCGGGCATAACTCTGTATTGATCTTTAAGGAATTTGAAGCATGACGCTCCCCACCCGCCTAGATACCGACTACGGCCAAACCCTAGAGGCAACAGAACTCCAAGCGCGCTTGGGCGTCCAGTTCAACGACATGGATTTATTACGGTTGGCGTTGGTGCATAAATCCTACTTGAACGAAATGGAAGATGTGAGCAACAACGAGCGCCTAGAGTTCTTGGGCGACGCGATCATGAACTATGTGGCCGGGGAATTTGCCTTTCAGCATCTCCCGGACGCGCCAGAGGGACAACTCACGCGCACCCGTTCAGCGTTGGTACGCACGGAATCTTTGGGCAAGTTGGCGCTGGATTTCGGCGTCGGTCAAGCCATGTGGATGAGCCGCGGCGATGCGCGCAACAGCGGGCGCGAGCGCTTGAGCATCCTCTGTGATGCGTTTGAGGCGATCATCGGCGCGCTGTACCTCGATCAAGGGATGGCGGCGCTCAAGGCGTTTGTACTGCCCTTGCTTGAACAGCAACTTACTGTGGTGATGGGCGATGAGATCAACCTTGACGCACGCACCTACCTGCAAGAGTGGAGCCAGTCCACACGCGGGATCACGCCCGTGTATGTGATTGTGGACGAACACGGCCCCGAACACGCCAAAGAGTGGGAAACCGAAGCCTTCATTGGGGAAGAATCCGTTGGGCG